>NZ_JANLOA010000066.1:0-205421 GCF_025466035.1 Pseudomonas sp. 20P_3.2_Bac5
GAGGGTGTGTTTTTTTTATGGTGGCGGGGGGCGGGCCCCCCCCAAGGCCCCAACTGCCCTAACTGACTGGCATCACGCCGAAGCGGGCTTTTCCAACACTAGATCAAACCGAGAGTTCGACCAGCAGTTTGTTCAAGCGGCGAACATAGGCCGCCGGGTCTTTCAGGCTGTCGCCCGCAGCCAGTGCGGCCTGATCGAAGAGGATGTGCGAGAAGTCGGCGAAACGGTCTTCGCTCTGCTCGTGATCCAGTTTCTCGATCAGCGGGTGGCTCGGGTTGAATTCGAAGATCGGCTTGGAATCCGGCACCTTCTGCCCGCTGGCTTCGAGGATCTGGCGCATTTGCAGGCCCAGGTCCTGTTCACCGATGGCCAGGATCGCCGGCGAGTCGGTCAGGCGGTGCGAGACGCGCACTTCACTGACGCTGTCACCCAGCGCGGCCTTGAGGCGTTCCACCAGGCCTTCCTTGTCCTTGGCGACTTCTTCCTGGGCTTTCTTGTCCTCGTCGGAGTCCAGCTTGCCCAGGTCCAGGTCGCCGCGGGCGACATCGACAAAACCCTTGCCGTCGAAATCGCTCAGGTAGCTCATCAGCCACTCGTCGATACGGTCGGTCAGCAGCAGCACTTCGATGCCTTTCTTGCGGAAGACTTCCAGGTGCGGGCTGTTCTTGACCTGCGCGTAGGATTCGCCGGTGAGGAAGTAGATCTTGTCCTGACCTTCCTTGGCGCGCGCCAGGTAGTCGGCCAGGGACACACTCTGCTCGCCGCTGTCGTCGCCGGTGGAGGCAAAGCGCAGCAGGCCGGCGATCTTCTCCTTGTTGGCGAAGTCTTCCGCCGGGCCCTCCTTCAGCACCTGGCCGAAGTTCTTCCAGAACGACTTGTACTGCTCAGGCTCGTTCTTCGCCAGCTTCTCCAGCATGTCCAGGACACGCTTGGTCAGCGCCGATTTCATCGAGTCGATGATCGGGTCTTTCTGCAGGATTTCACGGGAGACGTTCAGCGACAGGTCGTTGGAATCGACCACGCCCTTGATGAAGCGCAGGTACAGCGGCAGGAAGGATTCCGCCTGGTCCATGATGAACACGCGCTGCACATACAGCTTCAGGCCGCGTGGCGCTTCGCGCTGGTACAGGTCGAACGGCGCGCGGGCCGGGACGTACAGCAGCGAGTTGTACTCCAGCTTGCCTTCGACCTTGTTGTGGCTCCAGGCCAGCGGGTTCTCGAAATCGTGGCCGATGTGCTTGTAGAACTCCTGGTATTCCTCGTCCTTGATCTCGGTACGCGGACGGGTCCACAGGGCGCTGGCGCGGTTGACGGTTTCCCATTCTTCGGCCGGCGCTTCTTCACCCTCGGCAACTTCGACCTGCTTCGGCAGTTCGATTGGCAGGGCGATGTGGTCGGAGTATTTCTTGATGACGTTGCGCAGACGCCAGCCATCGGCGAACTCGGTCTCGTCTTTTTTCAGGTGCAGGACGATGCGGGTACCGCGCTCGGCCTTTTCGACGGTGGCAACTTCGAAATCACCTTCGCCCTTCGACGACCAGTGCACGCCTTCGGCGGCCGGCAGGCCGGCACGGCGGCTGAATACATCAACCTTGTCGGCGACGATGAACGCCGAGTAGAAGCCCACACCGAACTGGCCGATCAGGTGCGAATCTTTCTTCTGGTCGCCGGTGAGGTTTTTCATGAAGTCGGCGGTGCCGGACTTGGCGATGGTGCCCAGGTGCGCGATCACGTCCTCGCGGCTCATGCCGATGCCGTTGTCTTCGAGGGTGACGGTACCGGCATCCTTGTCGAAGCTGACGCGGATTTTCAGGTCCGCGCCGCCTTCCAGTAGCTCAGGCTTGGACAGCGCTTCGAAACGCAGTTTGTCCACGGCGTCGGAGGCGTTGGAAATCAGTTCCCGGAGGAAGATTTCCTTGTTCGAGTACAGCGAGTGGATCATGAGGTGCAGCAGTTGCTTCACCTCGGTCTGGAAGCCCAGGGTTTCTTTTTGTGACTCCACGCTCATGGTCTTCAAAACTCCGATCTGATGGCATTGGTCACGCTGGCTGACGGGCCCGAAGGCACTCGCCCGACCTTGCGTGGCGGGATGAACAGCAGATGGGGGACGTACCCGGCTATTTCAAGGGCGCGGTCAGCTCTTTGATCTTGAAGTGCGCGCGAGCGGTGGCGATCGGCTCGCCTGGATCGGTCTGCCAAGCGGTAATCGCCACGTTGGTGACCCGCCGCCCCTGCCGCCACAACTGGCAGCGCGCGTAGGTGTCGCGGAAATGTCCGGCACGCAGGTAGTCGATGGAGAAGTCGATGATCTTCGGTACGCTCGCGCTCTCGCTGAAGATCAGCAGGTAGAGCGCCGCCGACAACTCCATGAAGCCGGCGATCACGCCGCCGTGGATCGCCGGCAGCAAGGGGTTGCCGATATTGTCCGGATTGGCCGGCAGGCGGAACAGCAGGTCATCGCCGTCGCGGCTGCATTGGATGCCGATCAGCCCGGCATAAGGAATGAATTGCAGCAGTTGCGAGTAGTCGCCCCGGGCATGGGCTTCGCGCAGTTGAGCGCGGATATCGGTCGGGATCATTGCGTGCCCTCCTTCAACTTGCGGGAGAAGCCCAGGCCGCCCTTGATGTCCTTGCCCAGGCGCATATAAGTGCCGACCACCTCGGCGATCGGCTGCGCGGGATCGTCCTGGTAGGCGGTGCCGCGAATGAAGATCACGTCGCGGCTGACCCGATAGCAGTGGGCATGGCCGTACACATCCTGATTGGCAACACCCGGGCTCATGTAGTCGATGCGCAGGTCAAGGGTCGGGCACACCTCGAATTCAGGCAGGACGCACAGCGTGGCCATCCCGAGCGCGGTGTCCATCAGCGTGGTGATGGCGCCGCCATGGATCGACCCGGTCTGCGGGTTGCCAACAATAGAGGGCGAATAAGGCAGCAGCAGCGTGATGCCTGTGTCGTCCGCGGCTTGAACTTGCATGTTCAGTACCTGGCAGTGGCGCAAGGCGGAAAGGAAGCGCCTGGCACGCCCCATCAACGGCGTTTCATTCATTTCTGGTTATTCCTCGACCCTTGTGCGGACCTGCATAAGACCAGCAAAAAGTCTATATGGATCCGTAACTTATATATGTGTATGGTGCGCGGAACTTAAACCGGCAGAGACAACTCGAATGGTTTAAGTAAAGTTATTCCACAAGGAGAAACACCCCATGCGTAAACCTTTTGCTTATGCCGTTATGCTCGCCGCTGCTCTGGGCCTCGCCGCTTGCGATAAAGCCAGCGAGAACAAGGCTCAAGACGCCCAACAACATGCCGAGCAAGCCCAGCAGAAGATGGACGAAGCTCAGGATAAAGTGAACGAGGCTGCCAAAGAAAACGCCGAAGCCGCCAAAGACAGTGCCGAAGCGCAACAGAAAGCGGCTGAAGAAGCCGCTCCAGCCGCTCCGGCTCCAGCACCAGAAGCCGCGCCTGCTGCACCAGCTGCTCCTGCAGAACCTGCCAAGTAAGCGTTCTTGCTGGAATAAAAAAACCCGACTCAGGTCGGGTTTTTTTATTCATATCAAAAGCTGTCTGAACGTTGGGCTCAACATCAACAAGAGTGAACAAATCAGACCGACACTCCAAACGAGTGTGCGCTGCCAGGCAAAGTCATACCAGTACAGCGGCAGATAAATAATCCGCGCCAGAACAAAAATGATCGCCAGTGCATCGATCAGAAAACCTTGTGTCTGCGTGGTATGCGCCATCAGCACACCCACCGAAAACAGCATGAACGCCTCGAAACTGTTCTGGTGCGACGCTACCGCCCGGGCACCGAGACCAGTCAAGCGTGCCTGCTGCTCCCGCGGCAGATGGTTGTCATAACCGCCCTGCTCTTTCATGGCCCGGCTCACCGGGATTCGCGCGACAAAAATCAGCACGGCACTGATCAATACACACCAGAACGGAATACTCACGGAAGTGCCTCCTTGCCCGGTTCGGACGATGATACGTCTGTAGGGGTATAGACCATCACGTCGAGCACGTCGGAATGAAACTCCCGGCGGTAGAGCACCAGCACCACACCCGCGCTCATCACCATGAACATCCACGGGCTGATGAACCAGCTGAGCATGGTCATTCCGAAGTAGTAGGAACGCAGGCCGAAGTTGAACTGGTTTGCCGCCATCGAAATGACCCGGGCGCCCCGCGAAGCAAAGGCCTTGCGCTCCATCTCGCTGACCTGGCGCTCACCGATCATGGGCGCCGAGCCCACCAGCACTGCCGCGAAGTTGTACTGGCGCATACACCAACTGAAGGTGAAGAAGGCGTAGACGAAGACCATGGCCAGGCACAGCAGCTTGATCTCGGACATGCTCTGAGACGCCTGCTGCACCAATGGCAGGTCGGCCAGCAACGACAGCGCCCGATCCGAAGAGCCGAGCACGGTGAGAATACCGGCGAGAATGATCAGGGTGCTGGAGGCGAAGAACGAGGCGTTGCGCTCAAGGTTGCCGATCACGCTGGCGTCGGCGATCCGGTTGTCGCGCAGCAGCATGCGGCGCATCCAGTCTTCACGGTACAGGTGCATCACACTGGCCAGGCACGCGGTGTCGCGGCCCTTCCAGGTGGCGTAACGGGTGTAACCGCCCCAGCAGGCGATGAACCAGACGGCAGCCAGAAGATTGATCAGATTGCTTTGAATGAAGCTCATGGACATTCCCGGAAGAAGTTGGCCTGCACAGTAAAGTGCAGCGACCGGGTTTCGACGCCAACGAACAGAAAAAGACACTAAAAAGGCAGCTTCGAGCTTATAGCTGCAAGCGACAAGAAGAGGCTTGCCCTCCAGAAAGCAAAGCCCCGCCTCCTGGGTAGGAGACGGGGCTCTTGGAAGCGCCCGGGCCGGGTATCAGTGGCTTGTGGCCTTACCCTGCCCTTGGGCGATCCAGTCAGGCAATCACTTCACGCGGCTTGCCGAGCATACGGTCGCAGACCACGGCGACGAACAGGGTCGCTACGCATGGAACCAGCCAGGCCAGTCCCTTATCACTCAGCGGCAGGTGAGCGAACGACGCCGGCATCCAGGCATCCAGCTTCGCGCCCTTGAGGGCATCGATCACGCCGAACAGCAGCGAGACCGCCATCACAGGCGCCATGATGCGGGTTTGCGAATGCCACATACCTTTGCAGAAGCTCAGGCCTACCAGCACGATGCACGGCGGATAGATCGCGGTGAGTACCGGCACGGAGAACATGATCAGCTTGGTCAGGCCGAGGTTCGAGACCAACAGCGAGAACGCCGCCAGCAGGACCACCAGCGCACGATAGGACAGCGGCAGGATACGGCTGAAGTACTCGGCGCAGGCGCAGGTCAGGCCAACCGCAGTTACCAGGCACGCCAGCGCGATCAGCACGGCGAGGAAGCCACTGCCCAGCGAGCCGAAGGTGTGCTGCACATACGCGTGCAGGACCACCGCGCCATTGCCGGCGTTGGCCGCGATGTCATGGCTGCCGGCACCCAGGCGGAACAGGCTGACGTACACCAGGGTCAGGCCAAGGCCGGCGATCAGGCCGGCGATGATCGCGTAACGGGTGATCAGTCGCGGCGACTCAACCCCACGGGAACGGATCGCGTTGACGATAACGATGCCGAACACCAGTGCACCCAAGGTATCCATCGTCAGGTAACCCTGAATGAACCCCTGCGAGAACGGCGCCGCGACGTAGGCCGGCTGAGCTTCACCGATGGTGCCGGCGGGCAGCGCGAACGCCGCGATGCCAAGCACCGCCAGGGCGATGATCTTCAGCGGCGCGAGGAAGCGACCGACGGTATCCAGCAGCTTGCCCGGATACATCGACACCGCCAGCACGACGGTGAAATACACCAGGCTGTAGATGAACAGTGCAATCGGGCTCTCACCGGTCAACGGCGCCACGCCCACTTCGAAGGACACAGTAGCGGTACGCGGAGTGGCGAACAGCGGGCCGACAGCCAGGTACGCAGCGGCCGCCAACAGGCCACCGGCCACCTTACCGATCGGACTGCTCAGCGCGTCCATGCCGCCACCGACCTTGGCCAGCGCGACAACGGTCACGACCGGTAGGCCTACCGCAGTGACCAGGAAGCCCAATGCTGCCATCCACACGTTCGGACCGGACTGCAAGCCAACGATTGGCGGGAAAATAATATTGCCGGCCCCGACGAACAACGCGAACGTCATGAAGCCAAGCGCCAGGATGTCCTGGCCTTTCAACACTTTCATTTAAGGAAATACCACACTACTGAAATCGGAATTTAGAGAGGGATTTCCCCTTGGATTAGGGAAATGTTTTATCCACCCGGATGAGGCGGACCTTTAACGCGTGGCGCTCCCTTTTGGGGAGCGGGCACAAAAAGAGTGCGCATGTTAACGAATTTGCCGGGCCGGCGCACGACCGCAAGGCGGCTTGTCCGATAAGCGAATCTCTATGTCGCAAACGGTTGCGCTGAATCAAAATTTACCCCAACGAAAAAGGCCACCCGAAGGTGGCCTTTCTCTACTGCATCAGCGAAGAAGGATTACTTCTTGGCTTCCCAACCGGTCAGCTCGGCCAGGGCCTTGCCGATGTCGGCCAGCGAACGCACGGTTTTGACGCCCGCGTCCTGCAGGGCAGCGAACTTCTCGTCCGCAGTGCCTTTGCCGCCAGAGATGATGGCGCCAGCATGGCCCATGCGCTTGCCCGCTGGGGCAGTCACACCGGCGATGTAGGAAACCACTGGCTTGGTCACGTGTGCCTTGATGTAGGCAGCCGCTTCTTCTTCGGCCGAACCACCGATTTCGCCGATCATGACGATGGCTTCGGTTTTCGGGTCTTCCTGGAACAGCTTCAGGATGTCGATGAAGTTCGAGCCTGGGATCGGGTCACCACCGATACCAACGCAGGTGGACTGACCGAAACCGGCGTCAGTGGTCTGCTTGACCGCTTCATAGGTCAGGGTGCCGGAACGGGAAACGATACCGACCTTGCCTGGCAAGTGGATGTGACCTGGCATGATGCCGATCTTGCACTCGCCCGGAGTGATGACGCCTGGGCAGTTAGGGCCGATCAGGGTAACACCCAGCTCGTCGCACTTGACCTTGGCATCCAGCATGTCGAGGGTAGGGATACCCTCGGTGATGCAGACGATCAGCTTGATGCCGCCGAAGGCCGCTTCCAGGATCGAGTCTTTGCAGAAAGGAGCCGGAACGTAGATGACCGAAGCGTCAGCGCCGGTAGCTTCCACAGCTTCCTTGACGGTGTTGAACACCGGCAGGCCCAGGTGGGTGGTGCCACCCTTGCCTGGAGTAACGCCGCCGACCATCTTGGTGCCGTAGGCGATGGCTTGTTCGGAGTGGAAGGTACCTTGCGAGCCGGTGAAGCCCTGGCAGATAACTTTGGTGTCTTTATTGATCAGGACGCTCATTACTTGCCCTCCGCAGCTTTGACAACTTGTTGAGCAGCGTCGGTCAGGCTGGTGGCCGCAATGATGTTCAAACCGCTTTCTGCCAGTACTTTAGCGCCCAGTTCAGCGTTGTTGCCTTCCAGACGAACAACAACCGGTACCTTGACGCCAACTTCTTTCACTGCACCGATGATGCCTTCGGCAATCATGTCGCAACGAACGATGCCGCCGAAGATGTTGACCAGAACGGCCGCGACATTGCTGTCGGACAGAATGATCTTGAACGCTTCGGTAACGCGTTCTTTGGTAGCACCGCCGCCCACGTCGAGGAAGTTGGCTGGCTTGCCGCCGTGCAGGTTGACGATGTCCATGGTACCCATGGCCAGGCCAGCACCGTTGACCATGCAACCGATGTTGCCTTCCAGCGCCACGTAGTTCAGCTCGAAGCTGGCAGCGTGGGCTTCACGAGGATCGTCCTGGGACGGGTCGTGGAAGGTTTTCAGCTTAGGCTGACGGTACATGGCGTTGGCGTCGATGTTGATCTTGGCGTCCAGGCAATGCAGATCGCCGTCAGCCTTGATCACCAGCGGGTTGACTTCCAGCAGGGCCAGGTCGTGTTCTTTGAACAGCTTGGCCAGGCCTACGAAAATCTTGGCGAACTGAGCAACTTGCTTGCCTTCCAGACCCAGCTGGAAAGCCAGTTCACGACCCTGGAACGGCTGAGCGCCGACCAGTGGATCGATAGTAGCCTTGATGATCTTCTCGGGAGTGTCGTGAGCGACTTTCTCGATGTCCACGCCACCTTCGGTGGAAGCCATGAACACGATGCGGCGGCTCGAACGATCGACTACAGCGCCCAGATACAGCTCTTTGGCGATGTCAGTGCAGGACTCGACCAGGATCTTGGTCACTGGCTGACCGTTGGCGTCGGTCTGGTAAGTCACCAGACGCTTGCCCAACCATTGCGCAGCGAACGCCTTGGCGTCTTCCTTGCTGCGAACCAGCTTGACGCCACCCGCTTTACCGCGACCACCGGCGTGAACCTGGGCTTTGACAACCCACTCGGTGCCACCGATTTTTTCGCAGGCTTCTGCTGCTGCTTCAGGGGTGTCGACTGCGAAACCCTTGGAAACTGGCAGGCCGTATTCAGCGAACAGCTGCTTACCCTGATACTCGTGAAGATTCATGCTTTTTACCGTCTTCGTTAGGTACTGCGCTTCGGCGCTGCGCTCCACTGGAGTGCCGCGCCACCTGTGACCGCTTACTCCCGGTATGCTCCGGGAGTTCGAGTCCGGCGGACTTTCCGCGGTGAGTCATGCACGCAAGACTCACGACGGGCCGCCCGCCGTGGTTTTCTTATAGTTAACGCTTCTTACGGTTGGCTACGTGGATGGCACCGCCATTCACAGCCAGCGCGGCTTCATGCAGCGCTTCGGACAGGGTCGGATGGGAGAAGACCATCATGCCCAGGTCTTCGGCACTGGTGCCGAATTCCATTGCGATTGCACCCTGCTGAACCAGTTCGGCAGCGCTTGGGCCAATCACGTGTACACCCAGGACGCGGTCGGTCTTGGCATCGGCGATGACCTTGACGAAACCACCGGTGTCGTTTGCGGCCATTGCACGGCCACTGGCCGCGAACGGGAAGGTGCCCACGTTAACCTCAACGCCTTCAGCCTTCAAGGTTTGCTCGGTTTTGCCGACCCATGCAATTTCCGGGTGGGTGTAGATAACCGACGGGATCAGGTCGTAGTTCATCTGGGCTTTGTGGCCCTTGATGCGCTCGACGACCATGATGCCCTCTTCCGAGGCCTTGTGTGCCAGCATCATGCCGCGAACCACATCACCGATGGCGAAAACGCCAGGAACGCTGGTAGCGCAGTGGTCGTCGACGAAGACGAAGCCGCGCTCGTCGATGGTCACGCCGCTGTCGGCAGCCAGCAGATCGGTGGTCACCGGACGACGGCCGACCGCAACGATCAGTTTGTCGAAGGTGATTTTCTGTTCGCCGTTGGCGTCGGTGTAGGTCACTTCGACTTCTTCGCCGTTGACCTTGGAACCGGTTACGCGAGCGCCCAGCTTGATGTCCAGACCTTGTTTGGTCAGGGTTTTCAGCGCTTCCTTGGAGACGGCAGCGTCAGCAGCCATCAGGAAGGTGTCCAGGGCTTCCAGGACGGTAACTTCCGCGCCCAGGCGAGCCCAGACCGAACCCAGTTCCAGACCGATCACACCGGCACCGATAACGCCCAGGCGCTTCGGCACGGCCTGGAATTCCAGGGCGCCAGTGGAGTCGACGATAACGTTCTGGTCAACCGGAGCTGGCGGAATGTCGATCGGACGCGAGCCGGACGCCAGGATCACGTTTTCGGCTTCGATGACTTCGGTAGTACCGTCAGCCTTGGTGACTTCGACTTTCTTGCCAGCCAGCAGCTTGCCGTGGCCCTGGATCGAAGTAACGCCGTTGGCTTTGAACAGGGTGGCAACACCACCGGTCAGGTTCTTGACGATACCGGCCTTGCGGCCAACCATCGCGGCGACGTCCATTTTGACTTCACCGGTGGAGATACCGTGGACGTTGAAGCTCTCTTTCGCTTCCTTGTACTTCCAGGAGCTGTCCAGCAGCGCCTTGGATGGAATGCAGCCAACGTTCAGGCAGGTGCCGCCCAGGGCCAGTTTGCCCTCGCCATCGGTGTACTTCTCGATGCAAGCGGTCTTCAGGCCCAGTTGCGCGGCCTTGATAGCGGCCACGTAGCCGCCAGGACCTGCACCAATTACTACTACGTCGAACTTCTGGCTCATAAAAGATTCCTTTATAGCTACAAGCAGCAAGCCACACGCTACAAGGCCAGCGGCTTCTGTTTCGAAGCTCGCCGCCTGTAGCTTGCAACTGTGTGTTTAGATATCCAGCAGCAGACGCGCCGGGTCTTCCAGCAGGTTCTTGATGGTCACCAGGAAAGTCACAGCTTCTTTACCGTCGATCAGGCGGTGATCGTAGGACAGCGCCAGGTACATCATCGGACGGATCACGACCTGGCCATTGATGGCCATAGGACGCTGGATGATGTTGTGCATGCCCAGAATGGCGGCTTGCGGCGGGTTGACGATCGGGGTCGACATCATCGAACCGAAAGTACCGCCGTTGGTGATGGTGAAGGTGCCGCCGGTCATCTCGTCGATGGACAGCTTGCCGTCACGGGCCTTCTTGCCGAAGGTGGCGATGCCGTTCTCGATCTCGGCCAGGCTCATCAGCTCGGCGTTGCGCAGAACCGGTACCACCAGGCCACGGTCGCTGGAGACAGCAACACCGACGTCAGCGTAACCGTGGTAGACAATGTCGCTGCCGTCGATCGACGCGTTGACTGCCGGGAAACGCTTCAGCGCTTCGGTAGCGGCCTTGACGAAGAACGACATGAAGCCCAGGCGTACGCCGTTGTGGGACTTCTCGAACAGGTCCTTGTACTTCGAACGCAGGGCCATGACTTCGGTCATGTCGACTTCGTTGAAGGTGGTCAGCATGGCCATGTTCGACTGTGCTTCAACCAGACGCTCGGCAACCTTGGCGCGCAGGCGGGTCATCGGAACGCGCTTCTCGGTGCGGTCGCCGGTGGCGACAACAGGAGCAGCGGCAGCAGCTGCGGCCGGCTTGGCAGCAGGCGCTGCGGCTGGAGCGGACTTCTTGGCGGCAACAGCAGCCACGACGTCTTCCTTGGTCACGCGACCGCCTTTACCGGTACCAGCAACGCTGGCCAGGTCGATGCCGTTTTCTTCAGCCAGCTTGCGCGCGGCTGGAGCAGCGATCGGGTCGTCTTCGCCAGCGTCGGCAGCAACGGCCTGGGCAGGCGCGGCAGCTTGGGCAGCGGCGGCAGGAGCGGCGGCAGCGCCACCGGCTTCGATCGAACCCAGAACTTCGTCGGACAGAACGGTGTCGCCTTCGTTCTTGACGATTGCGCCCAGGACGCCATCAGCGGTGGCCAGTACTTCCAGGACGACCTTGTCGGTCTCGATGTCGACGATCAGTTCGTCACGCTTGACGGCTTCGCCCGGTTTTTTGTGCCAGGTGGCAACGGTGCCATCGGCAACCGATTCCGGGAAAGTAGGGGCTTTGATCTCGATAGCCATTATCAGTGGTTCCTTAAATTCGGTTTCTGGTGCGCGAAGGCATTAAACAGTGAAAGCATCTTGCAGCAGTTTTTCCTGCTGCTCGGCGTGCATCGAAGCGTAACCACAGGCTGGAGCCGCAGACGCATCACGACCGGCGTACTCAAGGACCAGCGCCTTGTTGTGACGACCGAGGATACGGCGCATGTGGTGTTGGCTGCTGTACCAGGCGCCCTGGTTCATCGGTTCTTCCTGACACCACACCACGTTCTTCAGTTCGGTGTATGGCGCGAGGATTTCAACCAGATCGTCTTCAGGGAACGGATACAGTTGCTCGATACGCACGATGGCGATGTCTTCACGACCTTCGGCACGGCGTTTTTCCAGCAGATCGTAGTAAACCTTGCCGCTGCACAGGACCAGGCGAGTGACCTTTTTCGGATCGAGAGTATCGATTTCCGGGATCACGGTCTGGAACGAGCCTTCGGCCAGATCTTCCAGAGTCGAGATGGCCAGCTTGTGGCGCAGCAGCGACTTCGGCGTCAGCACGATCAGCGGCTTGCGCAGCGGACGGATCACCTGGCGGCGCAGCAGATGGTAGATCTGTGCCGGGGTGGTCGGTACGCAAACCTGGACGTTGTGCTCGGCGCACAGTTGCAGGTAACGCTCAAGACGTGCCGAGGAGTGCTCAGGGCCCTGACCTTCATAACCGTGTGGCAGCAGCATGGTCAGACCGCACAGACGGCCCCACTTGTGCTCGCCGCTGGTGATGAACTGATCGACAACCACTTGCGCACCGTTGGCGAAGTCACCGAACTGGGCTTCCCAGATCACCAGCGCGTTTGGCGTGGTGGTTGAGTAGCCGTATTCGAAGGCCAGCACGGCTTCTTCTGAGAGGAAGGAGTCGTACAGGTCAAACCGCGGCTGACCCGGGAACAGGTTCTGCAGCGGAATGTAGGTGCTGGCGTCCTTCTGGTTGTGCAACACCGCATGGCGGTGCGAGAAGGTGCCACGGCCGATGTCCTGGCCGGTCATGCGGATCGGGTGACCTTCGAACTGCAGAGTGGCGTAAGCCATGGTCTCGGCATAACCCCAGTTGATCGGCAAGCCACCGGCCTGCATCTTCTGGCGATCTTCGTAGATCTTCGACACCTGACGCTGAACCACGAAACCTTCGGGCAGTTCCAGCAGCTTGGCCGACAGTTCCTGCAGGGTCTTGAGGTCGAAACGGGTGTCGTGACGCGCGGTCCAGGCATGGCCCAGGTAAGGACGCCAGTCAACGAACAGCTCTTTGTTCGGCTCCTTGACCAGGCTCTTCACCACGTGCAGGCCATTGTCCAGCGCGTTGCGGTACTCATCGACCTTGGCCTGGACGCGATCGGCGTCGAGACGACCAGCCTGGGTCAGGCTTTCGGCGTAGAGTTCGCGGGTGGTGCGCTGCTTGGCGATCTGCTGATACATCAGAGGCTGGGTGCCGTTCGGCTCGTCGGCCTCGTTGTGGCCGCGACGACGGTAGCAGACCAGGTCGATGACGATGTCACGCTTGAACTGCATGCGGTAATCGACCGCCAACTGGGTCACGAACAGCACCGCTTCCGGATCATCACCATTCACGTGCAGGATCGGCGCCTGGATCATCTTGGCGACGTCGGTGGCGTACTCGGTGGAGCGCGAGTCCAGCGGGTTGCTGATGGTGAAACCAACCTGGTTGTTGATCACGATGTGCACGGTACCGCCGGTCTTGAAACCGCGGGTTTGCGACATCTGGAAGGTTTCCATGACCACGCCCTGACCCGCGAAGGCGGCGTCACCGTGGATGGAGATCGGCAGAACCTTGTCGCCAACGGTGTCGTTGCGACGGTCCTGGCGAGCGCGTACCGAACCTTCCACTACTGGCGAGACGATTTCCAGGTGGGACGGGTTGAACGCCATCGCCAGGTGAACTTCGCCACCGGCAGTCATCACGTTGGACGAGAAGCCCTGGTGGTACTTCACGTCACCGGAGCCCAGCTCGACCTTCTTCTTGCCTTCGAACTCGTCGAACAGCTCGCGCGGGTTTTTACCGAAGGTGTTGACCAGCACGTTCAGGCGGCCACGGTGGGCCATGCCGATCACGACTTCCTTGGTGCCGTAGGAACCGGAACGCTGGATCAGTTCGTCCAGCATCGGAATCAGGCTTTCGCCACCTTCCAGACCGAAACGCTTGGTGCCCGGGTACTTGGTGCCCAGGTACTTTTCCAGACCTTCGGCGGCAGTGACGCGCTCGAGCAGGTGGCTCTGGATGTCGGCGGAGAACGCCGGACGGCCACGCACGCTCTCGAGACGCTGCTGGAACCAGCTACGCTGCTCGGAGTCGACGATGTGGGTGAACTCGGCGCCAATGGTGCGGCAATATGTCTGCTGCAAAGCGTCGAAGATTTCGCGTAGGCTCGCTTCCTCTTTGCCGATGAACAGGTCGCCGGCACGGAAGGTCGTATCAAGATCGGCATTGGTCAAGCCGTAATGATTGATCGACAGGTCTACTGGCGCAGGGCGCTGCCACAACCCCAACGGGTCGAGCTTGGCCGCTTGGTGGCCGCGCATACGGTAGGCCTGGATCAGACGCAGCACTTCAACCTGCTTCTTCTCGTGCTCGCTGCTCACGCTACCGGCAGACACCGGTTGGGCGCGGCGCTGGTTCTTCGCCAGCAGTACGAAATGGTCGCGGATTGTAGAGTGCGATACATCGGTAGCAGTGCTGCCTTCAGCGGGCAACTTCTGGAAGTAGGTGCGCCACTCTTCTGGCACAGCGTTAGGGTCGTGCAGGTAGAGCTCATAGAGCTCTTCCACATATGCAGCATTACCACCTGAAAGGTGGGCGCTGTTCCACATGCGCTGCATCACGCTTTCTTGCATGCTTGGTCACCCTCGGTTAGGGGCCTCGATCGGCAAGAACCACGAAAGCCTGGAATCACGTCAGTAAACCAAGCCACCAAGGATCCCGCAGATTTACCGGGTACCAGCCCGGATGCCCCTGCTGGTCTCATATCTTCATAGGTCAAGCTCGGGCTTTTGACCCTTGCTCGGGTTTCACCTCGGTGCGGGCTGATGCCCGCACCTTGGCGTTCTACGGCTACAACACTTTTTGAATCAGGTGCCGCTTTGCAGCAGCATGTTACGAACGTGGCCGATTGCCTTGGTCGGGTTCAGACCTTTAGGGCAAACGTTTACGCAGTTCATGATCCCGCGGCAGCGGAATACGCTGAACGGGTCATCCAGGGACGCCAGGCGCTCCTGGGTTTTGGTGTCACGGCTGTCGGCCAGGAAGCGATAGGCTTGCAGCAGAGCGGCTGGACCCAGGAACTTGTCCGGGTTCCACCAGAACGACGGGCAGGAAGTCGAGCAGCAAGCGCACAGGATGCACTCGTACAGACCGTCCAGCTTTTCGCGCTCTTCCGGCGACTGCAGACGCTCGATGGCCGGAGCCGGCGTGTCGTTCTGCAGGAATGGCTTCACCTTCTCGTACTGCTTGTAGAAGATGCTCATGTCGACGACCAGGTCACGGATAACCGGCAAACCAGGCAGCGGACGCACGACCAACTTGTTACCTTTTACGACAGCGGACAGCGGCGTGATGCACGCCAGGCCGTTCTTGCCGTTGATGTTCATGCCGTCGGAACCGCAAACGCCTTCACGGCAGGAGCGACGATAGGAGAAGCCCTCGTCCTGCTCCTTGATCAGCGCCAGTACGTCCAGCACCATCAGGTCCTTGCCACCGGTATCGACCTGGAACACCTGGGTTTTAGGTGCCGAGTCGGTGTCCGGGTTGTAACGATAAACTTCGACTTGCAACATAGCGGCCACCCTTAGTAAGTCCGGACTTTTGGTTCGAACGCCGGTACGGTCTTCGGCGCGAAGTTGACTGCACGTTTGGCAACCCGCTTCTCACCTGGGAAGTACAGGGTGTGGCACAGCCAGTTTTCGTCGTCACGGTCTTCGTAGTCTTCACGGGCGTGAGCGCCGCGGGACTCTTTACGAACCTCGGCCGCGATGGCGGTTGCTTCGGCAACTTCCAGCAGGTTCTGCAGCTCCAGCGCTTCGATACGCGCGGTGTTGAAGGCCTGGGACTTGTCGCTGATCTTGACGTTGGCGATACGCTCGCGCAGGCCAGCCAGTTGCTCGATGCCCTTCTGCATGTATTCGCCAGTACGGAACACACCGAAGTAGTTCTGCATGCAGCTCTGCAGCTCGCGACGCAGGGTTGCAACGTCTTCGCCGGAAGTGCGCTCGTTGAGCTTGTTCAGACGGTTCAGGGCAACTTCGATGTCGGTGTCGCTGGCGTCGCGGTATTCGATACCGTCGGTCAGCGCTTTTTCCAGGTGCAGGCCGGCAGCGCGGCCGAAGACCACCAGGTCGAGCAGCGAGTTGCCGCCCAGGCGGTTGGCACCGTGAACCGATACGCACGCCACTTCGCCTACGGCGAACAGACCAGGAATGATGTGATCCACACCGTCGGCATCCTGGGTCATCGCCTGGCCATGAATGTTGGTGGCAACGCCGCCCATCATGTAGTGGCAGGTTGGAACGACTGGAACCGGAGCAACGACCGGGTCAACGTGAGCGAAGGTCTTGGACAGCTCACAGATACCTGGCAGGCGGCTGTGCAGAACTTCTTCACCGAGGTGGTCGAGTTTCAGCATCACGTGGTCGCCGTTAGGGCCACAGCCGTTACCGGCGATGATTTCCTTGACCATGGAACGGGCCACAACGTCACGACCAGCAAGGTCCTTGGCGTTTGGCGCGTAGCGTTCCATGAAACGCTCGCCGTGCTTGTTGATCAGGTAACCGCCTTCACCGCGGCAACCTTCGGTGACCAGTACACCTGCGCCGGCGATGCCGGTTGGGTGGAACTGCCACATTTCGATGTCTTGCACCGGAACGCCAGCACGCAGTGCCATGCCAACGCCGTCACCGGTGTTGATCAGGGCGTTGGTGGTCGACGAGTAGATACGACCTGCACCGCCGGTAGCCAGTACCGTTGCCTTGGCACGGATGTACTGGGTTTCGCCGGTTTCGATGCAGATTGCGATCACACCGACGAACGCGCCGTCCTGGTTTTTCACCAGGTCAACAGCGTAGTACTCGTTCAGGAAGGTGGTGCCTGCTTTCAGGTTGCCCTGATACAGGGTGTGCAGCAGTGCGTGACCGGTACGGTCGGAAGCGGCGCAGGTACGGGCGGCCTGGCCACCTTTACCGAAGTCCTTGGACTGACCGCCGAACGGACGCTGGTAGATACGGCCGGTTTCGGTACGGGAGAACGGCAGACCCATGTGGTCCAGCTCAAATACCGCGGCAGGACCTTCCTGGCACATATATTCGATAGCGTCCTGGTCACCGATGTAGTCGGAGCCTTTGACGGTATCGTACATATGCCAGCGCCAGTCATCGTTCGGGTCAGCCGAAGCGATTGCGCAGGTGATGCCACCCTGGGCGGATACGGTGTGCGAACGGGTCGGGAACACCTTGGTGATCACGGCCGTCTTGTGACCGCCCTGGGCCAGTTGCAGCGCAGCGCGCATGCCGGCACCGCCGCCACCAACAATGATGGCGTCGAAAGAAATCGTTGGAATGATAGCCATGAATCAGATACCCCAGAGAATCTGCACACCCCAGACGAAGTACGCGAACATCGCGACACCACATACCGCCTGGAACAGGAAACGTATCGCTGTAGCCGACTTGCCGAACGCCATTGGCGTCAGGTAGTCGGTTGCAATGGTCCACATGCCGACCCAGGCGTGAGCGCCCAGGGCAACCAGTGCCAGCAAGCTGAAGATACGCATCGCGTTATTGGAGAACAGGGCGTGCCACTGGGCATATTCGATGCCAGGGTGCGCCACCAGGTAGCCGATCAGGAAAATGAAGTAAGCCGCGAGAACGACCGCAGAAACGCGCTGCGCCATCCAGTCATAGAGGCCCGAACGCGAAAGGTTCGTGACGTTGGTTACCATATCCAAACTCCCGCCAGAACGATCACCACCACGGAGATGACGATGACAATTTTCGAGCCCAGTTTGCCGCCTTCCAGCGTCTCACCGATGCCCATGTCCATGATCAGATGGCGCACACCGGCCACCAGGTGATACAGCAAGGCGGACAGCAGGCCCCAGAACACGAACTTGGCCAGCGGACTGGTCAGACACGCCTTCACCTCACCAAAGCCTTCTTCGGAACCCAGGGATTTGCCCAATGCATAAAGCATGATGGCCAGGCCCAGGAACAGAATAACGCCGGAGATGCGGTGGAGAATGGACGTGTAAGCGGTGATCGGGAGTTTGATGGTCCTTAGGTCTAGGTTTACAGGTCGTTGGCTTTTCACGGCTTTTTTCACACTGAAGAGCCCCTAGCAATCAGGGCAAAGTTGTTGGTAAGTGTACTGGTCAGGTACCCACCACCCAGGGAGCGGCGACCCCCAGTGAGACGGGCAAGAAAGCCCCTGGCGGTCGGGTGCCGAGTATAGACAGTTAGGCTACTAATGACAACGTGAAGGGCTAGCCCAAATAGCGCATTGCCTTTACCGAACAAAAGGCGTAAATGGGCGCCAATTTCGAGGAAAAACAGGGCCTAAGGCCCATTACAACCGTGCTTTAGGCAAATTGACATTCGAATTTATCTCACTATAGTGGTGCGGGCCCTGCGTGGGGGGTCTGTCAGATGATTTCAAGCATTAATAGGAGGCCACATGGCTGACAAAAAAGCGCAGTTGATCATCGAGGGCGCAGCCCCCGTCGAGCTGCCCATTTTAACCGGCACCGTTGGTCCAGATGTTATCGACGTCAGAGGGTTGGGGGCCACGGGTCACTTCACTTTCGACCCTGGTTTCATGGCGACCGCATCTTGCGAGTCGAAGATCACCTACATTGATGGCGACAAGGGCATCCTGCTGCATCGCGGCTACCCGATCGAACAGCTCGCCCAGCAATCCGACTACCTCGAAACCTGCTACCTGCTGCTCAACGGCGAACTGCCGAATGCCGAGCAGAAGGCTCAGTTCGTCAGCACCGTGAAGAACCACACCATGGTGCATGAGCAGTTGAAGTCCTTCTTCAACGGCTTCCGCCGCGACGCCCACCCGATGGCCGTCATGTGCGGCGTGGTTGGTGCCCTGTCGGCGTTCTACCATGACTCGCTGGACATCAATAACCCGCAGCACCGGGAAATCTCCGCCGTTCGCCTGGTCGCCAAGATGCCGACCCTGGCCGCGATGGTCTACAAGTACTCCATGGGCCAGCCCATGATGTACCCGCGCAACGACCTGTCGTATGCCGAGAACTTCCTGCACATGATGTTCAACACCCCGTGCGAGATCAAACCGATCAGCCCGGTACTGGCCAAGGCAATGGACCGGATCTTCATCCTCCACGCCGACCACGAACAGAATGCGTCCACCTCCACCGTGCGTCTGGCCGGCTCGTCGGGTGCCAACCCGTTCGCCTGTATCGCCGCCGGTATCGCCGCACTGTGGGGCCCTGCCCACGGCGGTGCGAACGAAGCCGTACTGACCATGCTGGATGAAATCGGCGATGTTTCGAACATCGACAAATTCATCGCCAAGGCAAAGGACAAGAACGACCCGTTCAAACTCATGGGCTTCGGTCACCGCGTTTACAAGAACCGCGACCCGCGTGCCACCGTGATGAAGCAGACCTGCGACGAAGTCCTGCGCGAGCTGGGCATCACCAACGATCCGCAGCTCGAACTGGCCATGCGCCTGGAAGAGATCGCCCTTACCGATCCTTACTTCATCGAGCGTTCGCTATACCCGAACGTCGACTTCTACTCGGGCATCATCCTGAAGGCAATCGGCATTCCAACCAGCATGTTCACCGTGATCTTCGCCCTGGCGCGTACCGTCGGCTGGATCTCGCACTGGAAAGAAATGCTCTCCAGCCCTTACAAGATCGGCCGTCCTCGCCAGCTGTACACCGGCTACGAGTCCCGCGACCTGATCAAGCTGGAAGACCGCAAGTAAGCTTCGGCCGAACGCAAAAAAAGGCTGCCTGATGGCAGCCTTTTTTATTGCCCTTGAAACGTACAGTTATCGATAACGCTATACGTCTCGATAACTGTAATGCTCACATCAAGGTTTTTCAGCTTTCTCTTTCAATGCCTTGAGCGTATTGAAAGGCGCATCCACGACGAACTTGTTCGCGACCATGGAAGGCACGCTACCGCCCGGGTTGGTGTGCAACTGATACGTCACTTCGGTGGCATCGCCTTTCGGAACCAGTTTCCAGTAGCCATTGGCAGTCGCCACCCGTACGAAGCCCTTCTCTTCCGGCAGATAGGTGCTCACGCCTTCGATTTTGCGCGTCACACTGCCATCAGCGTCCTGGGTGGTCGTCACATGCAACACGGAATCACGCGGCGTCACCGGCCATGGCGTGTTGAACTGTGCGTAGGTCCAGCTCTGGTCGCCTTCGTGCTTGAGCAGCTTCTGCAGTTTGCACTCGTGAATCCACGCGCAAGAACCGGCAACGTCCTCCTGCAGCGCCCGAATTTTCGCAACGGGCGCCTTGATCAGGACTACGCCGCGGTATGCCTTGTAATCGGAGCCCTCCACTTTGCTGAGGGAAACCTTGATACCGTCCGCGCTCTTGACCTCCTCCCATTGCTCAGCGAAAGCCAAAGCCGACAACGCACTCAAACCTACGATTACCGCTACACGCTTGAACGATCTCATCCGGTTGTTTTCCTTATTGGTCGGTGATCCAGCATTCAGGCCGCCGTCATTTGCTCCCACCAGCCGATGAGCTTGATAGCCTCGTCACGGTCACTCCCGCATACCTCTGTGTCCGCCTTGAAGCCCGAACAGACTGCCGGCCTTTCCGGCTTGCCGAACAAATCACACAGATTGATGGCGGACAGATGAATACAGCGTTCGCCAGCCGGCTTGCCATCAGGCATTCCAGGAATGAACGAACTGATCGACGGAGCTATGCAGCAGGCGCCACAGCCTTCGCGGCACTTCATGACGTGGTAGACCTCGGAAAGAGCAAATGATGCAGATAGGAAGGATAGTAACGACTAAAACAACCGTTTGAAATTACCGGCCAAATGAAATATTGCTGACTGGGTGGTTCTCGTTTTGACGCTATTGCTTGAATTCGAAATCGATAGCAGCGCCTTCGATGTCCTGGCGACTATCGTTGCGCAACTGCAATTGCATTTCGTTGCTCAGCAAACGCCCGTTGAGCTGGAATGGACTTTCGGCCGCAGGTTTTTCCCCGAACATCGAAGGCAGCAGCGGCTTGCGCACTTCCGCCTCGATCTGCTCGACAGACTTCATTTCCTTGACCATGTCAGGTGGCAAGGTCAGATCGAGTTTGGCCTTGGGCAGCGGCGCAGCGATCGCATCCGCTTTTTTTCGGCTAGCGGTCTTGCTGGCTCTGACCGGCGCCTTTTTCGCAGGTACGGCCTTCTGCCGGGCTGCGGGCTGGGCTTTTGCCGCCGGCTGCGCGGGCTGTTTCTTCTGGCTGGCAGTGCTGGCTTTCTGCTCTTGAGGCTTTGCTTCGGCCAGCAAAACGGACTGAGGAGCGGACGCGGCCATCGCGGAGTCCATCAGCGATACCGCGAACAGCCCAATTAATACCAATCCGCCACGCCGTAATACAGTCATAGACAACAACAAGCACTCCATGAAAGCCGCTATGCTCCGCGTTCCAAGCGCGCCTGACAAGTCCGTCAGCTACAGATAGCCATTATTTGCAGTTTCCTGACATAGCTGATTGGCCAGCATCCCCAACGTCATCAATACCCGCTCCGCCTCCCGATTCCACGGAATGCCGCAGTTGAGGCGAATGCAGTGATTGAATTGCTCGGTGTTACTGAAGATCAGCCCCGGCGCGATACTGATGCCCTGCTGCAGCGCACGCACATGCAACTCCTGGGTATTGACCCGCCCAGGCAGACTGACCCACAGAATGAAACCACCGGTGGGCCGGGTCATCTGGGTGCCTTCCGGGAAATACTGCTGAACCGCCAACTGATAGGCACTGAGGTTCTTGCGGTATTCCTGGCGAATGAAGCGCAGGTGTCGATCGTAACCACCGTTTTCCAGATAAGCCGCCACGCCCATTTGCGTCACGCTGCACGCGGAGTGGGTGCTGAATGTCTGTAGCCGCTGGATCTCCTGCTGGTAGTTGCCAGCGATCATCCAGCCGATCCGCACGCCTGGCGACAGGGTCTTGGAAAAACTCGAACAGTAGATGACACGATCAAGCCGGTCGAACGCCTTGAGCGATTTGCTCTTGCCCTGCTCGAACATCAACTCACCGTAGATATCGTCTTCGATGATCTGGATATTGAAATCCGAGGCCAGGCGCAGCAGTTGTTTCTGGCGATCTTCCGGAATGGTACCGCCCAGCGGGTTGCTCAGCCGCGCCGTGAGCACCAGCGCCTTGATGGACCATTGATTGGCCGCAAGTTGCAGGGCTTCCAGACTGATGCCGGTGGACGGATCACTGGGGATCTCGATCACTTTCAAGCCCAGCAGGTCGGCCAGTTGCAACAGACCGTAGTAGGTCGGCGATTCGGCGGCGATCAGGTCTCCCGGCCGGGTCAGCACGCGCAAAGACATTTGCAGCGCATCAACGCAACCGTGAGTCACCACGATCTCGGAAGGATCGACAATCACCCCGGCATCACGCATGCGAATTGCAATCTGCCGGCGCAGCGGCTCGAAGCCAGGGCTGAACATATAGCTGAAGGCCCGCGGACTCTGGAAGCGCGTGACCTTGGCCAATTGCTGGTGCAGCGCCCGCACCGGCAGGTAATCGACATGGGGCACCGCCGCGCCCAGCGGAAAAACTCCGTCCCGGCGCGCTTCGTCCAAGACCTGCTGGATGATGCTGGCGCGAGTGACCAGCCCCGGTCGCTCAACCCGCGCGATATCCGGGGTCGACGCCGTCAACGCCGGGGTCTGGTGAACGTAATAACCCGATTGCGGCCGAGCCCGGATCAGCCCCTGGTCTTCTAGGTTGGCGTACGCCTGGAGCACGGTTGCATGGCTGACATTCAACTGTGAGCTCATCTTGCGCACGGACGGCACACGCTCACCCGGCTGATAGACACCACGCCGAATATCTTCGGCGAGCTGCTGAGCGATACGCTGATAAAGCAACAGGTTGGTCATGATCCACTCTCGGCACGCAGGCAATCTGATTATTCTTGTACAAGCCGGCACAGAATACCGGAACAGTTCCCAAGTGTACTGGGACAGATTGCAGACTCGTCGACAATACCGTGATGTGAAGACGCATCAAAGTGCTGAAAACGCATAAAAAATCACGGCTAATAAAAAACCCGGTGTCTTTCGATCACCGGGTTTTCGTGTCAGGGACGTATCAACGCTCGGCGCCGAGCCTGCCCTTCTCATCGGAGAAAACGATTTCCACGCGACGGTTCTGCGCCCGGCCACGCTCCGAGGCATTCACCTCGACCGGGTACTGGTCACCATACCCGCGAACCTGGATGCGCTTCTCATCGACACCCAGGTCAACCAGCATGTCAGCCACCGCCTGCGCACGGTCACGCGACAGCTTGAGGTTGTCCTCAGGGTTGCCGGTACTGTCGGTGTAACCCTCGATGCGAACAACGCGCTTGGGGTTCAACTGAAGGAACTGCACCAGCTTGAGCACCGTGCGGCTCGCGGAGTTTTTCAGATCCGCCTGCCCGGTATCGAACAGCACATCGCCCAAGGTCATGACCAGGCCGCGATCACTGTCCGTGGTGGCCAGGCTGACGATCTGCTCCTCGAGCCATTTGCCCTGCTGCTGCACGCTGGACAGCTTGGCCTCGCGCAGCGCCAGTTGCAGACGTTGGCGTTCCAGCTCCAGCTTGGCCTGACGCTCCTGATTGAGCACCAGATTGCTGTGCTCGCGAGCAATCTCGCTGTAGCGCTGACTCAGATAGGCGTAATGCCGTACATCCGAGCCGGTGCCGATATAGCTGGCCAGACGCTCAGCCCGCGCCAGCGACTCGCCTGCACGGATGACATCCCGCGGCGCACTGCGCAGCACGTTTGAATCGTCCTTCACCGACTGAAAGCTGGCCGTCGCTTGTTCCAGCGCGACTTCACTGCGCTCACTGGCACAGCCCTGCAACCCAAGAACACCGGCAATCGCCAGCAATGCCAGAGGCTTGATCGAACTCACTTCTGTTCCCCCAACTGCTTGCGAAGACGATCCACCCGCGACTGCAGAAGGGTCAGTTGCTCCTGACTTTTCAGGGTCAGTACCCGGGCCTCGGCCAGGCGCGCATCCAGTTCGGCCTGTTCGGCACGCATGCGCGCATCGCGGAACGACTCGCTGAGCATATTGCTGCGGGCCCGCGTCAACTTCTCTTCAGCCAGCTTCAGCTCGGCCACTTCATCGGTGGCACCAACGGCCTTGGCCTGCTCAAGCGCCTGCTCGGACAAACGCAACTGTTCATGAGGCGCCGGATCGGACGCACAGCCGGCCAGGGCCAGCAATGCCAGGACGGCGAATAGGGGTCGAGTTCTCACACAAGTTTCCTACTGTTTAGGGGCGTCAAGCGGCGCCTGCAACTGCGCTTGCCAACGCTCGATGTTGCGTTGCAGGACCTCCTGGGCTACGCCAGAGGCCGGCAATTCTGTCAGTTTTTTCGCCAACTGTCCGCGTAACCAGGCGTCATTGCAGGCGGAATTGTGAGACAGCGCCAGATACAACCCCGGCCGATCCAACGGCAAGCCGCGCACAATCAGGTCGTTGGCCATCCCCAGGCTCTGAGCCATGGCCATGCCGGCGTAGCGGCCGGCGAGCACATAATCCACCTGCCCCAGCAAGAGTTTCTGAAATGCCTGGGTGAGGTTCGGGACATGGGTCAGCTTCAGTTCGGTCTTGCTGAACGCCTCGAACTCAGGGGTCAAACGCGCCTTTTCGGAGATGGCGCCCTGATGCTGGTGCAGATCGGCCAGGTTTTCATAAGCCAATGCTGCGTCGTGGCGAGTCCAGACCAAATATTCGTTCTGCAGCACCGGCGGGTGAATATAGTCCAGGGCTGTCAGCTCAGCGACCGCCATAGGCGCGTCCACCAGCAGGTCCATGCGCCCACTGCGCACCTCGGCCTGAGCGTCGCTGCGCTTGCCGGCGTAGAGCACTTCGATCTTGAGCCCCAGCTCGCTGCCGATCTGCTGCAACAACTCGACATTGGCACCGATCAGGTGCCGGGGATCCTGCGGGTCACGCCAGGAATAAGGCGGCGCATCCGGACTGCCGGTCACCACCAGCCGCTCGCATTTGCCGACCGCCATGGCCATCGATGGCAAACACGCGAGCCCGAGCATCGCCACTGTTCCTTTTCGACCAAACCACCCCATGCCAGCGCCCTTTCTCAATCGCGGAAAATCAAAAAGCCCGGTTGTCGCGGGCTGCGGCGAAGCGACCGGAGGATCGCCTGCGCACAGCCCGGAACAACCGGGCTCTTTATAAGTGAAGCGACTGGATTAAACCAGCTTCTCCAGCTCAGGGATGGCTTCGAACAGGTCAGCCACCAGGCCGTAGTCGGCCACCTGGAAGATCGGCGCTTCTTCGTCCTTGTTGATCGCAACGATCACTTTGGAGTCTTTCATACCGGCCAGGTGCTGGATCGCGCCGGAGATACCAACGGCGATGTACAGTTGCGGGGCAACGATCTTGCCGGTCTGACCGACCTGCATGTCGTTCGGCACGAAGCCTGCGTCGACTGCGGCGCGGGAAGCGCCGACTGCCGCGCCCAGCTTGTCGGCCAGGGCGTACAGGTGCTTGAAGTTGTCGCCATTCTGCATGCCGCGGCCGCCGGAAACGACGATCTTGGCAGCGGTCAGTTCTGGGCGGTCGGACTTGGCCAGCTCTTCGCCGACGAAGGACGATTTGCCAGCGTCGTGGACAGCGGCAACGGCTTCAACGGCAGCCGAGCCACCTGCGGCGGCAACGGCGTCGAAACCGGTGGCGCGAACGGTGATGACCTTGATTGCAGCGGTCGATTGCACGGTAGCAATGGCGTTGCCAGCGTAGATCGGGCGCTTGAAGGTGTCAGCCGATTCGACCGCGATGATCTCGGAAATCTGGTCGACGTCCAGCAGCGCGGCAACGCGCGGCAGAACGTTCTTGCCGTTGGAGGTGGCAGGTGCCAGCACGTGGCTGTAGCCCTTGCCCAACTCGGCAACCAGCGGCGCGACGTTTTCCGGCAGGAAGTTGGCGTAGGCGGCGTTGTCGGCTACCAGCACCTTGGCGACACCGGCGATTTTCGCGGCGGCTTCAGCAACACCACCGACGTTCTGGCCAGCGACCAGGACGTGGACATCGCCACCAATTTTCGCGGCAGCGGCAACGGTGTTCAGGGTAGCGGGCGCAACGGCACCGTTTTCGTGTTCAGCGATAACCAGGATAGTCATTTAGATTACCTTCGCCTCGTTCTTCAGTTTCTCGACCAGTTCAGCAACCGACTTGACCTTGATACCCGCGCTGCGTGCAGCCGGCGCTTCGACTTTCAGGGTCTTGTTGGTGGAGGCGGTGGAAACGCCCAGCGCGTCAGGAGTAACGGTCTCCAGCGGCTTCTTCTTGGCCTTCATGATGTTCGGCAGCGACGCGTAGCGCGGCTCGTTCAGGCGCAGGTCGGTGGTGACGATCGCCGGCAGGTTCAGAGCAACGGTCTGCAGACCGCCGTCGACTTCACGGGTAACGTTGATTTTGTCGCCCGCCACTTCCACTTTGGAAGCGAAGGTGCCTTGAGCGAAACCGGTCAGCGCGGCCAGCATCTGGCCAGTCTGGTTGTTGTCGCTGTCGATGGCTTGTTTGCCGAGGATCACCAGTTGTGGCTGCTCCTTGTCGACGACAGCCTTGAGCAGCTTGGCCACGGCCAGGGAGGTCAGCTCTTCGGCGGACTCCACCAGCACGGCGCGATCAGCACCCAGTGCCAGGGCGGTACGCAGTTGTTCCTGGGCGGTAGCCGGGCCGACGGTAACGACGACGATCTCGCTGGCCACGCCTTTCTCTTTCAGGCGGACGGCTTCTTCGACGGCGATCTCGCAGAAGGGGTTCATGGACATTTTGACGTTGGCGAGGTCGACGCCGGAGTTGTCCGCCTTGACGCGAACCTTGACGTTGTAGTCGACCACTCGTTTGACAGCTACAAGAACCTTCATGGATTCCTCGTTACTCTCCGGTGAAAAGAATGTCGCCTGGGCCGAACCCGGCGATTGCGCGTGGGTACAAGGGCACCTCTAAAAACGATTGCAGCCGGTCGAATTTAAGCTGACTCGATAGTCGCGTTCCGACCCTTCATCACAAAACCCGTGGGTCATTCTTTGTGGTGGCGTGTAAACTCCACTACAAAACCCCGGTTTGGCGTAACTGCCCTGCTCTTTGCCAGGTCTTTAGGGGTGCTCCTGCATCCGACGGTCAGCCTACGGCGAGCGTAAAACCGCCCGTATCTTGACCGTAACGCCCAATCCGGTCAATACGGCAAACCCGCCAGCTTCCAGCCGTGCCTCTTTGATTTTACTGGCCTGCGGCAAATTCAAACAAACGTTTGTATTGGACCTCGCAAGTGGTGTAGATATAATGCGCGGCCAAGAGAAAGCGGTGTAGTGCGTCATCTTCCGGAGCTACATACCCGGCCCTTCGAAATGACCGCGCTGACACCCGCCAATAAAGAAAAACCGATGAGCCTTGAGTAGGAGAGAACCTGTGGAACGCGAATACATGGAATTCGACGTGGTCATCGTCGGCGCCGGCCCGGCGGGCCTGTCCGCCGCCTGCCGACTAAAGCAGAAGGCCGCCGAAGCCGGTAGCGAAATCAGCGTCTGCGTGGTCGAGAAAGGCTCCGAGGTCGGTGCCCACATCCTCTCCGGCGCCGTATTCGAGCCGCGCGCCCTGAACGAACTGTTCCCGGACTGGAAGGAACTGGGCGCGCCGCTGAACACCGAGGTCAAGCGCGACGACATCTATGTGCTCAAGGATGGCAACAGCTCGGTCAAAGTCCCTGATCTGTTCGTGCCCAAGACCATGCACAACCAGGGCAACTACATCATCTCCCTTGGCAACCTGTGCCGCTGGCTGGCCCAGCAGGCGGAGAACCTGGGTGTGGAAATCTACCCGGGCTTCGCCGCCCAGGAAGTGCTGTTCGACGACAACGGCGTGGTTCGCGGCATCATCACCGGCGACATGGGCGTGGATCGCGAAGGCCATCCGAAAGACGGCATGTACACCCCAGGCATGGAACTGCGCGGCAAGTACACCCTGTTCGCCGAAGGCTGCCGTGGTCACCTCGGCAAGCAACTGATCAAGCGCTTTAACCTTGACAGCGAGTCCGACGTCCAGCACTACGGTATCGGCCTCAAGGAAATCTGGGAAATCGATCCAGCCAAGCACCAGCAAGGCCTGGTGGTCCACACCGCGGGCTGGCCGCTGGATGTGGTCAGTTCCGAAAACACCGGCGGCTCCTTCCTCTATCACCTGGAAAACAACCAGGTGGTGGTCGGTCTGATCGTCGACCTGTCCTACGGCAACGCCTACCTCTCGCCATTCGATGAGTTCCAGCGCCTGAAGCACCACCCGGTGCTCAAGCAGTACCTGGAAGGCGGCAAGCGCATCAGCTACGGCGCCCGCGCCATCAGCAAGGGCGGCCTGAACTCGCTGCCGAAGATGGTCTTCAACGGCGGCGCCCTGATCGGCTGCGACCTCGGCACCCTGAACTTCGCCAAGATCAAGGGCAGCCACACCGCGATGAAGTCCGGCATGCTCGCCGCCGACGCAGTGGCCGATGCCCTGCTGGCCGGCAGCGAAGGCGGCGACCAGCTCAACAGCTACGTCGAGGCCTTCAAGTCGAGCTGGCTGCACGACGAACTGTTCGCCAGCCGCAACTTCGGCCCGGCCATGCACAAGTTCGGTCCGCTGTTCGGCGCGGCGTTCAACTATGTCGACCAGAACTGGTTCGGCGGCAAGCTGCCGTTCACCCTGCACGACACCAAGCCGGACTACGCCTGCCTCAAGCTCGCGGCCGACTCGAAGAAGATCGACTACCCGAAACCCGACGGCAAGCTGAGCTTCGACAAGCTGAGCTCGGTGTTCCTCTCCAGCACCAACCATGAAGAAGAGCAACCGTGCCACCTGAAGCTGGCCGACGCCAGCATCCCGATCGGTACCAACCTGCCGCTCTACGATGAACCGGCGCAGCGCTACTGCCCGGCGGGCGTGTATGAAGTGATCACCCAGGAAGACGGCAACAAGCGCTTCCAGATCAACGCCCAGAACTGCGTGCACTGCAAAACCTGTGACATCAAGGACCCTTCGCAGAACATCACCTGGGTCACCCCGGAAGGCGCCGGCGGCCCGACTTACCCGAACATGTAAGACGGCGGCCACGAAAAAGCCCCTCCACCGCAAGGTGTGAGGGGCTTTTTACATCCGGGCGGAAAAAGGCCGAGTCAGCCCTTGGCCAGCAACAGGTCTTCCTCGCTGCACAGGCGCTCGCGACCACTGAAGTACAGCGACGTCAGCACGCCGACAAAGCCCATTACCGCGCAAAACGCCACGCACACCCACGGACTCCAGGGCATCAGCGCGATCAGCATCAGCGGCGTGGTACTGGCCCACAGCGCGTAGGCAACGTTGTAGGTGAACGAGATGCCGGACACCCGGATCCGCGCCGGGAACAGCCCGACCATCACCGAAGGCACCACCCCCACTACCCCGC
The DNA here is from genome assembly GCF_025466035.1 of Pseudomonas sp. 20P_3.2_Bac5. NCBI lineage: Bacteria > Pseudomonadati > Pseudomonadota > Gammaproteobacteria > Pseudomonadales > Pseudomonadaceae > Pseudomonas > Pseudomonas sp. 20P_3.2_Bac5. Next base: position 29,237 of record NZ_JANLOA010000066.1, read on the forward strand.
AGCCAAGTCCGGCCAGAGCGTAGGCAATACCGACCGTGTCCCACCCGGCAACCAGACTGCCGTACAGCGCGCCAATGCCCAGCGGCAGCAGCAGCGAATACAGCAGCAGCGCCCGCCAGGCGCCGATGCGATCCACCAGCAGGCCAGCCAGCACGCAACCAATATTGAGGAAGACAATCCCCAGGCTGCTCAAGGCGAAGGTATGCCCGGCAGTCATGCCGAAGCGCTGCTGCATCACGGTCGGGGTGATCACCACCAGCACCACCACCGCCGAGGTCAATACGCAGGTCAGCAGCACCGCCGGCAGCAGCGCCTGACGGTGCTCACGCAATACCGCCCGCAGCGAGAACTCCTTCGGCCGGTCGCTGCTCTGGCGCGCCAGGGCGAGGAACACCGGCGTCTCGCTGAGCCAGCGGCGCAGCCACACACCGATCACCCCGAACACACCACCCAGCAGGAACGGGTAACGCCAGGCGTAATCGAGGATTTCCTGCGGCGTGAACATCTGCGCCAGGGCCGTGGCGGTCAATGCGCCGAGCAGATAGCCGAACGTCAAACCGGCCTGCAGGAAGCCCAAGGCATAACCGCGCCGGCCAGGCGGCGCGTGCTCGGCGACGAAAGTCCAGGCGCTGGGCACCTCGCCGCCGACCGCCGCGCCCTGCAGGATCCGCAGCGCCAGCAGGATCAACGGCGCGGCATAGCCGATATCGGCGTAGGTCGGCATCAGGCCGATCAGCAGGCAAGGCAGCGCCATCATCAGAATGCTCAGGCTGAAGACCTTCTTGCGCCCGAGATGATCGGCGAAATGCGCCATGAGGATGCCGCCCAGCGGACGCGCCAGGTAGCCGGTGACGAAAATCCCGAAGCTCTGCAACAGTCGCAGCCACTCGGGCATTTCCGGCGGAAAGAACAGCTGGCTGAGGGTCAGGGCGAAGAACACGAAGATGATGAAATCGTAGATTTCCAGCGCGCCGCCCAGGGCCGCCAGGCCGAGGGTCTTGTGGTCACCGCGCGAAAGGCGCGCGGAGTCGTTGGCAGTCATAGGGGTTTCCGCAGGGATGAACGGGACCGCGCGCAGCCAGGCGCGCCTGAACGAGCGCCAGAGCATAACAAAATGAGCCCGGGCGCAGGCGATTCAGGAGGGGCGGGAGAACACCGTCTGGCCCTGACCCAGCCAGTGCCGGGAGGGCCCACGCGGAGAGTTCTTGCCCCTCGGGCTGGGTAACTGAGCGAGTACCCGCGGGGTATCGATGAGGGCCATGAACGCATGCAGCGTCTCATCGTCCGGCACCTTCGCCAGGCTTATGGTCACCGCTTGGCGCTGCCCCGTGGGCACCGCCGGCATTTTCAGGTGCTGCGACTCATACAACAGCGCGTGCTGGATCTGCACATTGACCCGGCAGAAGCGCTCTAGGTCGACCCCGGCATGGCTGGCCAGGTCGATGTTGCCGATCAGCAGGTTGAACGGCAGCAGTGCGTTCTGCACAAGGTGGCGCAGGTCTTCGAAGGACTGTACCGGCGCGATGCGGTAGTAGCCCATGCCGTTGAGCATCTTCTCCAGTTGCAGCAACTGCATGGGATGCGCGTCGGCCAACAGGATTCGCAGGGTTTTGTCAGCCATGGTGAATGACCAAGGTGATAGTTGTTGGGGAACACTCCTTGACCTTTCACCGCGCCGACGAATCGGGCAGTAATTCCGTAGGAACTTTTACTGATAGTTGTCGGGAAACCGTCGGAAATCAAGCGAGCGTCAATATATTGTTGGAATGCCCTTTCCGAGACGCTCGGAATGCACGGAAGATAATACCCAGCAAATGAAAATGGTTCTCACAAAGGTTTAGCCATTTCAGCATAGTATTGCCCTCCCCCGGACGGGCCCTCGACGGCCAGCGCCGCGGGTAAATTACAGCGTGCCCCTCTCGTTTATCTGGGAGCCTCCCGTGTCGGCGCCAAATGCCGCGCGGGCCGAATCCCTCTGGCTGGAACCCCGCATGAGACGTCCTACTTTCAAACGCCGCCTGCTGATCTGTGCCCTGGGGCTTGTCAGCCTGGGTGCCCTGGTTGCCTGGAAAACACTGCCGGGCAACGACCCGCTGAGTACCGTTGCGGTCACCCGTGGCGATATCGAAAGTAGCGTCACCGCGCTGGGCAATCTGCAACCACGGCGCTATGTGGACGTCGGCGCCCAGGCGTCCGGGCAGATCCGCAAGCTGCATGTCGAGCCCGGCGATGAAGTACAGGAAGGCCAGTTGCTGGTGGAGATCGATCCGTCGACGCAACAGGCCAGGCTCGATGCGGGCCGCTATTCCATCGACAACCTCAAGGCCCAGTTGGCCGAGCAGCAGGCCCAGTACAAGCTCGCCGAGCAGCAGTACAAGCGCCAGCAGAGCCTTGCCGCCGGTGGCGCCACCCGCGAGGAAGACGTGCAGACCGCCCAGGCGCAACTCAAGGTGACCCAGGCCCGCATCGACATGTACCGCGCGCAAATCCTTCAGGCCCAGGCGAGCCTTCGCAGTGACGAAGCGGAACTCGGCTACACCCGCATCTACGCGCCGATGTCCGGCACCGTGGTCGCGGTGGACGCTCGGGAAGGCCAGACCCTCAATGCCCAGCAGCAGACCCCGTTGATCCTGCGTATCGCCAGGCTGTCGCCGATGACGGTGTGGGCCGAGGTCTCGGAAGCGGATATCGGCCACGTCAAACCCGGCATGACGGCCTACTTCACCACCCTCGCCGGCGGCAAGCGGCGCTGGAACAGCACCGTGCGGCAGATTCTGCCGATTCCGCCCAAGCCACTGGATACCTCGTCACAGAGCAGTGGCGGCGGCAGTGGCTCGCGCAGCGCCAGTGGCAGCAGCGGCAAAGTGGTGCTCTATACCGTGCTGCTGGACGTGGACAACCCGGACCACAGCCTGATGGCAGAAATGACCGCCCAGGTGTTCTTCGTTGCCGGCCAGGCACAGAACGTACTGACCGCGCCCGTCGCGGCGCTGGAAGATGACGGCGACAAGGCCGACCAGCGCCTGGTACAGGTGGTGAACCGCGACGGCAAGATCGAGCAGCGTCATGTGCGCACAGGCCTCAGCGACCGCCTGCGGGTGCAGATCCTCGACGGCCTGTCCGAGGGCGATCACCTGCTGATCGGCGCCCCCATCGCCAGCGGGGGTTGAATGAGCACGCCCCTGATCGAACTGCGGGACATCCGCAAGTCCTACGGCGGTATCGACACGCCCAAGGTGGAAGTGGTGCGCGGCGTGAGCCTGGCCATCCATCCCGGTGAATTCGTCGCCATCGTCGGCGCCTCCGGCTCCGGCAAGTCGACGCTGATGAACATCCTCGGCTGCCTCGACCGCCCCACCAGCGGCGAATACTTCTTCGCCGGCAAGGACGTCGCCGAACTGGACAGCGACGAACTGGCCTGGCTGCGCCGCGAGGCGTTCGGCTTCGTCTTCCAGGGCTACCACCTGATTACCTCGGGCTCGGCCCAGGAAAACGTCGAGATGCCGGCTATTTATGCCGGCACGCCCGCCGCCGAGCGTCACGCCCGCGCCGCCGCCCTGCTCGACCGCCTCGGCCTTGGCGACCGCACCGCCAACCGTCCGCACCAACTCTCCGGCGGACAACAGCAGCGGGTGTCGATCGCCCGCGCATTGATGAACGGCGGCCACATCATTCTCGCCGACGAACCCACCGGCGCCCTCGACAGCAAGAGCGGCGCCGAGGTCATGGCCCTGCTCGACGAACTGGCCAGCCAGGGCCACGTGATCATCCTGATTACCCATGACCGCGAGGTCGCCGCCCGGGCCCAGCGGGTCATCGAGATTCGCGACGGCCTGGTCATCAGTGACTCGGCCAACGAGCAGCCCGAACGGCAGCCGGCCAAAGCCGGCCCGAAAGCCGAGGAACTGCGCCAGTACCTCGACCACGGTTCGACCCAGACCGGCGCCTGGAAAGGCGAATTGCTGGAAGCCTTGCAGGCCGCCTGGCGAGTCATGTGGATCAACCGCTTCCGCACCGCGCTGACGCTGCTGGGCATCGTGATCGGCGTCGCTTCGGTGGTGGTGATGCTCGCCGTCGGTGAAGGCAGCAAACGCCAGGTGGTGGCGCAGATGGCCGCCTTCGGCTCGAACATCCTTTACCTCAGCGGCAAGTCGGCGAGCATGCACGAGCCCGCCGGGATCATCACCCTCGACGACGTCGAAGCGGTCGGCAGTTTGCCGCAAGTGAAGAAGATCATGCCGGTGATCGGCAACCAGTTAATGGTGCGCTACGCCAACAACAGCCAGAGCTTCTACGTCGGCGGCAACAACACCTGGTTCTCGGAGATCTTCAACTGGCCGGTGGTCGAGGGCAGTTTCTTCACCGAGTCCGATGAACTGAGCGCGGCCTCGGTCGCGGTGATCGGGCAGAAGGTCAAGGAAAAGCTGTTTGCCGAACGCAGCCCCATCGGCCAGTACATCCTCATCGGCAATGTGCCGTTCCAGGTGCTCGGCGTGCTGGCGGCCAAGGGTTCCAGCTCTGGCGACCAGGACAGCGACGGGCGCATCGTGGTGCCCTACTCCGCCGCGGCCATCCGCCTGTTCGGCAGCCGCGACCCGGAGTACGTGACCATCGCCGCCGCCGATTCGGGCCGGGTCAAGGAAACCGAAGTGGCCATCGACCAACTGATGCGCAAACTGCACCGCGGCAAGCACGACTACGAACTGACCAACTACGCGGCGCTGATCCAGGCCGAGGCCCGCACGCAGAACACCCTGTCACTGATGCTCGGCGCGATCGCGGCGATCTCCCTGCTGGTGGGTGGCATCGGGGTGATGAACATCATGCTGATGACCGTGCGCGAGCGGACCCGCGAGATCGGCATCCGCATGGCCACCGGCGCCCGCCAGCGCGACATCCTGCGCCAGTTCCTGACCGAGGCGGTGATGCTGTCGATGGTCGGCGGCGTGACCGGCATCGCCGTGGCGATGTTGATCGGCGGCGGCCTGATGCTGGCCGATATTGCCGTGGCGTTTTCCCTCGGTGCCGTGCTCGGCGCCTTCACCTGCGCCGTCATCACCGGCGTGGTGTTCGGCTTCATGCCGGCACGCAAAGCGGCCCGGCTCGATCCGGTCAAAGCCCTGACAAGCGAATAATCGATGACATTGCCCAGCCGTCTCAGCCTTCTGTCCCTGTGTGTGTTGCTCGGTGCCTGCGCCAACAGCACCCCCGACGCCGCGCCGCCAGCGGCCCCCGAACACTGGCAAGGCCAGCATGACCCGGCCACGTCGATCGCCGACGGGCCATGGTGGCAGGCCTTCGCCAGTGCGCAACTGAACGACTTGATCGAGCAGGCGCGCAGCAACAGTTTCGACCTCGCCGCAGCCGTGGCGCGGATCCGCCAGGCCCAGGCCAGCGCGGTCATCGCCGGCGCGCCATTGCTGCCGGAGGTGAAGTTCGGCCTCAATGCCAGCCGCGAACGGTTGCTGCGCGGCAGCGGCTACAACGGCATCGATGCGACCCGCAGCGACCGCACCTACACCACCTTCAGCACCGGGCTGAACGCCAGTTACGAAATCGACTTCTGGGGCGGCAACGCTGCGGCCCGCGACAGCGCGCTGCGCAGCCTCGATGCCAGTCGCTTCGACCGCCAGACGGTGGAACTGACGCTATTCAGCGGCGTCGCCAGCAGCTACCTGCAAAGCCTCGCGTTGGTCGAACAAGTGCGCATCGCCCGGCTGAACCTGAGCAACGCCCGCGACGTGCTGCAAGTAGTGCAGACCCGCCACGACGCCGGGTCGGCGACCGCCCTGGAACTGGCGCAACAGCGCAGTTTGGTCGCGGCGCAGGAACGCCAGGTGCCGCTGCTCGAACAACAATTGCAGGACACCCGTATCACCCTGGCGACCCTGCTCGGCGAACCGGTGCAGGCACTGCCGCAGACCCGCGAGGATTTCACCGCGATCAACTGGCCGCGCATCGGCACGGGCGTGCCCAGCGACCTGCTCAGCCGCCGGCCGGATATCGCCGCCGCCGAAGCACGGCTGGCGGCGGCCCAGGCCAATGTGCATGTGGCCCGCGCCGCGATGCTGCCGAGCCTGACCCTGGGCGCCAACCTCGCGTCCGGTTCGCAGGTCTTCGACCGCTTGTTGCGCAGCCCCTACTACAACCTGACGGCGGGGCTGGCGGCACCGATCTTCGACAGCGGCCGGCTCAAGGCCGAACGCGACCGGGCCCGCGCCGAGCAGGAAGAGCTGCTCCAGCGCTATCACGCCAGCATCGTTTCCGGTTTCGGCGATGTGGAGAAGGCGCTGAATAGCATTGGCGGCGTCGATCGCCAACGGCAGTGGCAGGACGAAGAAGTGCGTCAGGCACGCACCGCCTTCGAACTGGCGGAGCGGCGCTATCGAGCGGGCGCGGAGACGCTGCTGACGGTGCTGGAAACCCAGCGCACCCTCTACCAGGCCCAGGACCAGCAAGTGCAACTGCGCCTGGCGCGGGTGCAGGGCAGCGTGGCGCTGTACAAGGCGTTGGGTGGTGGGTGGCACGTGACGGAGGTTCGCTGAGCTAGAGAGGGGACCGTTCGCGGTCCCTCACGAGGCAATCCCTTTCATCGACAAATGCCGCGCATACCACGGCCGTTGCGGCACGCGCTTGAACAGCGGCTTGAGCTTGTCTTCCTCGGCAAAGATGAGGCGCAACGCCAGCTTCATCGTCTCGATATCCATCTCCACCGACTTGCCCGGGAACATGCCCGGCGTGGTGCTGCAGCCATGGGTGGTCGGTCCCAGCCACGGATCCTCGACCTCGTTCCAGCGCCCCGGCGCGAACCACTCCACGCCATTGACCTGAAGTCGCCGAACCTGGCCCGGGTTGTGCCGTTCCTGAGCGCGGAACCAGTCGTCGATGCGGTCGTCGATCCAGCCATGAAAGCCCCAGAACACCGGGTTCACATGGGATGAAAACGGATCGCCGAGGAAGTCGTTGCCGGCGCCATACCAACGGGCGGCAAAGTCCGACGGATTGCGGGCGAACGGCACCGGCGCGCCGTTGGACGGGTCACGCGGGACCGACGCCCAGCACATGTGCAGCCAGTCGTGCAGGTTCATTTCCAGTTCCGAACCCAACTCGCCGAGGGTCATGCGCGACAGGTACTGCGGGTCCTGGTATTGCGATTCCCAGACCTGGAAGTTGCTGCAGAACGTCTCCTGCGCCTTGATCGCGGCCACCCACTGGGTGTACTCGCTGTCCCCCGAGGCCAGCCAGGTCGGCGGTACGCTGTAGCCATCGTGGTTATCGAAGTAGCGGGCGAAACCGTGGCGATCGAACTCGACGTTTGGCTGTGGCAAGGGGAAATGGGTCCAGGACGGTAATGCCTGGAAGGTCCGCGCGGTGTTGAGCATATGCCGGTGCATGAACAGAAAATCCACACCGGAGCCGTTGCGGTGCTTGCGTGGCCCGCGGGCATCACGCTCCTTATCCCGCGGCCCGGGTTGCCAGCCGAGGCCGCGCAGTGCGCCATGCTGCTCTTCGGAGAGCCTGTGCCATTTGTCCCGGGTCGAATGCCAGAGCTGGTGGAACAACCGGTGCTCGGCGCCGATCAGCCAGTCGCGTAATTCGGGGGTGTAGGCAATGCGCTCACGCGCCTCGGGAAACATCCGCTTCACGGCGACGAAATGACTGTCTTGCAGGGGCAATGCCATGGACCGGTCGAGGCGCTGCAGGTTACCGCTGAGGGTTCCGCTGCCGGCGTTGCCGAAACTGCCCCAGACCTCATCCAGCGTGGCAATGCACTCGAAACCTGGGCCGCCCTGGTTGCTCAGCAGACGCCAACGCACTTGTTTGCTGGAAGCGCCGACCAGATCGCCCAGCACCCGATAGGCCACCGGGCCGGGTTGTTCCAGCCGCTCACCGGTGTCCAGCACGCCGCGCAGGCCACGGCCTTTGGCGGCGATATCGAGGTACAACTGCGCGCCTTCGCGCGGTAGCCCCGGCAGGCCGCCATCGGCGCCGGTGAAGCGGATATCCCAGACACCGCGCAGTTGATTGGCGAGTTGCTGGCCGGCGATATCCGCCAGTTCAACGCTGGCTTCGCCTGGGGTGACGATGTCGTCCTCGGGGTCGTGGGTCAGCTTGCGATGGCCGTAGTAGACCGCCGGTACCGCCGCGCTGGTCAACGCCAGACCTGCTATGAATCCCCGTCGAGATATCGTCATTGCCCACCCGTGCCAGCCATGGAAACCACTTATGTCCAAGCTAGAACGTTGAATTGGGTGGGAAATTTAGGGGTTATTGCTCATCACACGGCCTCGACGCGCAACGGCATCTGCAGCAGCACCCGCAGACCGTCGGGACGGCTGTCGAAATGCAATGAACAGGCACAGCGCTGAACGATTGCCTGGACGATCGCCAACCCCAGGCCGCTGCCCTCGCTTTGACCATTGCGCCAGAAGCGCTGGGTCAAGTGTTGCAGGTGCTGCTCGGGAATGCCGGGGCCATGGTCGCGGACGAGGAATCCGACCCGGCCCTCCTCCACGTGCACCTCCAGTTCCACCGGGGTTTCGCCGGTGCTGTGGCGCAGAGCGTTATCCAGCAGGTTGCGCAGTGCCGCCACCGCCAAACCCGCCGGCATGTCCAACTGCACCTCTGCGGCCCGTTGCGGCGCCTGCAAGAAGATGCGACGGTTGTCGCCGGTATCCTGAATGGCCTGGCGGGCGGCCTGTTCGGCACTGCACTGCACGCCATCGTCGAACGACAGGCTGCCCTCGACCCGCGCCAGCAGCAGCAACTGTTCGAGGGTCCGGTGCAAGCGGTCGGCGCCCTGCTCGGCATGCTCCAGGGCCTGCTCGCGCACGCTGCCATCGGTCATCCGCGCCACTTGCAGGTGGGTCTTGATTGCGGTCAGCGGGCTACGCAGTTCATGGGCGGCATCGCCGGTCAGGCGGCGCTCGCGCTCGATGGTCTGGCCAATGCGCAGGAACAACTGGTTCTGGGTGTCCAGCAACGGCTGCAACTCGCTGGGCACCGCCTTGATCTGCAGCGGTTCGACGGAATCCGGGCTACGCCTGCGCAGGGCGTCGCGCATCCAGTTCAGCGGCGCCAGGCCCTTGCCGATACCGACCCAGAGCAGGCCGAGACTGCCGAGCAGGGCCACCAGCACCGGCGCCGACGCCGCCAGCAGGATCGAGCGGTTCAGCGCCTCGCGTTCGAGGTGACGGTCGGCGGTGGTGATGCGGATATCGCCGTGGGCGAAGGTGAAGCTGCGCCAGCGCGCGCCATCGATCATCTGGTCATGGAAGCCGCCGCGCCCGTCATCCAGGTGCTGGTCAGCATTCTGATGGCTGCGGGCGAGGATCTCGCCACGCAGCGAAGTGACCTGGCAGGCCATGCCATCGGGGACGCTCAACTGATCGGCGCTGAGGTGGGTGCCCTCGCCCTTGCTGGTCAACGGCTGCGGCAACTGGTCGATCAGCCCGGCGACCATCCGCGCCGACGCCACCAGGCGCTGGTCGAGGGAAAACATCATTTGCTGGCGCAGGTCGCGCAGCATCCAGGCGGCGGCGAGGGCCCAGATCAGGACGAAGGCGATGCCGAGAATCAGGCTCAGGCGCAGGCGCAAGCTCATCACGGTGATCCTGGCAATTGCGCCGGGCCGAGACGGTAGCCCAGGCCGCGGACGGTCTCGACGATGCCGTTGCCCAGCTTGCGGCGCAGGTGATGGATGTGCACGTTCAGGGCATTGCTCTCCACTTCGTCGCCAAAGCCGTAGACGCTGTCCTTGAGTTGCTCGCTGGAAAGCACCCGGCCGGGGTTGTTCAGCAGCGCCTGGAGCAGCGCTTGCTCGCGTCGCGACAGGTCCACCGGCTGGCCGCCCAGGCTGGTTTCGCAGTTGCTCGGGTCGAAACTCAGCGGCCCGTGCTCGATGACGTTCACGCAGCGCCCGGCCATGCGCCGCACCAGGCTGTGCAGGCGGGCGGCCAATTCGCGCAGGTCGAAGGGTTTGAGCAGGTAATCGTCGGCACCGGCCTGCAGGCCGTCGACGCGGTCGGTCACCGCGTCGCGCGCGGTGAGGATCAGCACCGGCAGGCGCTCGCCTTGCTGACGCAAGCGCTGCAACAGCTTGAGACCGTCTTCGTCGGGAAGCCCGAGGTCGAGCACCATCACATCGAAGTGCGCGGCCTGGAGCATGGCGCGCGCGGCACCGGCATTGGCCACGCGGTCCACGGTGAGGCCCTGGGCGCTCAGGCCGGCAATGATGCCGCTGGCGATCAGGTCGTCGTCTTCACAGAGCAGTACATGCATGGGCGGATTCGGTCATCGACGGGGGAAGGCCTGCAGTGGGCCAGAGCAGGATTAACCGGGGATTATGCCCTGCGTCGCACGCCCCGTCGCCTGCCGGCCAGCGGCTTAACCCTGGGTTAATCCAGGGTCGGCAGCCTTGCTCGCTCATGACCTTCCAAGGCTTCGACATGCGTGCATTGCTCCTGGCGATCCTCTGCCTGTTCACTTCCCTGAGCCAGGCACAGAGCTTTGCCAATCCTTTTGCCCAGAGCGACTTCCTCCCGGTGGAAAAGGCCTTCGTCTTTACCAGCGAACGCCTGCCGTCCGGTCAGACCCGCCTGCACTGGGCGATCACCGACGGCTATTACCTGTACCAGAAGCGCCTGAAGTTCGACGGCCTCGCACCGGAGCAGATTCCCCCGCTGCCCCAGGCACTGCCGCACCACGATGAGTTCTTCGGTGAAACGCCGGTCTACCGCGGCGAACTCGAGCTGGTGCTGCCCGCCTCGGCCCAGGGCACCTTGCGCATGGGCTGGCAGGGCTGCGCCGATGCCGGGCTGTGCTATCCGCCACAGACGTCGCTTGTGAACCTCGGCGGTGCCAGCGCCAACACTCCCCAGACCCAGGCCAGCGATCAGGCCCTCGCCGGCACCCTGCAACAGCGGAACCTGGGCTGGGGGCTGCTGGTGTTCTTCGGCCTTGGCCTGTTGCTCGCCTTTACGCCCTGCTCATTGCCGATGCTGCCGATCCTCGCCGGGCTGGTGATGGGCAACAACGCCAGCAGCCGCCGCGGCTGGGCGCTGGCGGGTACTTATGTGTTGAGCATGGCGCTGGTGTACGCCGCGCTCGGCGTGGTCGCCGCCCTGCTCGGCGCGAACCTGCAGGCCTGGCTGCAACAACCCTGGTTGCTGGGCAGCCTGGCCGGGTTGTTCGTGCTGTTGGCCCTGCCGATGTTCGGCGCCTTTGAACTGCAATTGCCGATGTTTCTGCGCGATCGCCTGGAGCGCGCCGGGCGCCACACCCGCGGCGGAAACCTGTTTGGCGCCGCGGCGCTGGGCGCGTTGTCCGGTTTGTTGATGGGACCGTGCATGACCGCGCCGCTGGCCGGCGCCCTGCTGTATATCGCGCAGAGCGGCAATGCCCTGCACGGCGCGCTGGTGCTGTTCAGCCTCGGACTGGGCATGGGCCTGCCGCTGTTGTTGCTGGTCACCGTGGGCAATCGCTACCTGCCGCGTCCCGGTGCGTGGATGAACCTGGTCAAAGGCTTCTTCGGCTTCGTCTTCCTCGCCATGGGCCTGTACACGCTGCGCGTGGTGCTGGAGCCTGCGCTGTGGCTCGGACTGGCGGGCGCCTGGCTGCTGGCCCTGGCCTGGAGCGCCTGGCCGGTCCTGCGCCACTGGCGTGCGGCGCAACCACCGGTGCTGATCGCCGGGCTGTGGGGCCTGCTGTCGATCATCGGCGCTGCCGGGGGTGGCAGCGATCCGTGGCAACCGTTGCAGCCTTACAGCGCATCTCGCGCCACTGCCAGCGCGGTGACCGCCCCGGTCGACGCCTTCACCACCGTCAGTACCCCGCAGGCCTTGCAGGCTGAGCTGGATGCGGCGCGCAGCCAGGGCCAGTGGGTGTTTCTCGACTACTATGCCGACTGGTGCGTGTCCTGCAAGGTCATGGAAAAGCAGGTGTTCGCCCGCGCTGATGTGCTCGCGGCGCTGAGTGGCGTGCGTCTGGTGCGCCTGGATGTCACCGCCGACGCGCCGGCCGCTCGCGAGTTGCTGTCGCGTTACCAGGTGCCCGGCCCGCCGAGCATGCTGTGGATCGGTCCCGATGGCGAAGAACGGCGCAGCCGCCGGCTGGTGGGTGAAGTGGACGCCGCGACTTTCCTGCAACACTGGAATGCAACCAGGAGCCAAGGCTGATGCTGACGGTGAATATCGGCCCGGTGGCCATGGCCCTCGATCACCTGTTGCTGCTTGCGGCACTGGGCCTGGCGACCCTGGTCGGCTGGCGAGTGGCCAAGCGTGGTGGCGACAACCCGGAGTCCTCGCTGTTCGGCCTGTTTCTCCTCGGCCTGCTCGGCGCCCGGGTCGGTTTCGTCATCGCCTACTGGTCGATGTACCGGGATGATCCGCTGCAAATCATCGATATCCGTGACGGTGGTTTCTCGCCCTGGACCGGCCTGCTGGCAGTGCTGATCGGCGCCGTCTGGACCGGCTGGCGCAAACCGGCGCGGCGCCGCCCGCTGGGCTGGGGATTGTTCAGCGGCGCGCTGTTCTGGCTGCTGGCCAGTTGGGGCAGCCATCTTTACGAACAAGGCACCCAGTTGCCGCAACTGAGCCTGCTCGATGCCCGCGGGCAGTCCGTCGCCCTCGACAGCCATCGCGGCCGCCCGCTGGTGATCAACCTGTGGGCGACCTGGTGCCCGCCCTGCCGCCGCGAAATGCCGGTGTTGCAGCAGGCACAACACGAATACCCGGACGTCACCTTCCTGTTCGTCAACCAGGGCGAGACGCCGCAGATCGTCACCAATTTTCTCGCCACCACCGGCCTGAACCTGTCCCACGTGCTGTTCGATGCCGGCGGACAACTGGCCGCGCAGGTCGGCTCCATGGCCCTGCCCACCACACTGTTCTACGACGCCGACGGGCGCCTGGTCGGCAGCCATCTCGGCGAGCTGTCCCGCGCCAGCCTGCGTCACGCGCTGCAGTCGTTCGAGAACGTGCCGAGCGCTCCCCTTTCAGAAACAAGGAATACACCATGAGGATCCCGATCTACCTGGGCCTGGCCCTCGGCATTTTCGCCAGCCCGCTGGTCTTGGCCGAGGAACTGCCCGCAGCGGTCAAGCAGATCGAAGCCAAGGGCGCGAAGATCGTCGGCAGCTTCGATGCCCCCAACGGCCTGAAAGGCTATGCCGCGCAGTTCCAGAACCGCGGCGTGGCGCTGTACCTGACGCCGGACGGCAAACATGTGCTGGTGGGCAGCCTGTTCGACCAGGAAGGTCGCGACCTGAGCGAGAAACCGCTGGAACAACTGGTGTACGCGCCCATGGCCAAGGAAGTCTGGGCAAAGATGGAAAAGACCGCCTGGATCGCCGACGGCAAAGCGGATGCGCCGCGTATCGTCTACCTGTTCAGCGACCCCAACTGCCCTTACTGCAACATGTTCTGGGAACAGGCGCGGCCGTGGGTCGAATCGGGCAAAGTGCAGTTGCGCCACATCATGGTCGGCATCATTCGCGAAGACAGCCGGGCCAAATCCGCGTCGCTACTGGCCAGCAAGGATCCGCAAAAAGCCCTGCATGACCACGAAAGCGCCGGCAAGGCCAGCACGCTCAAGGCGCTGGAAAAAATCCCGGCGGATGTGCAGGCCAAACTCGATGCCAACCTGGCCCTGATGAACGAACTGGGCCTGTCCGCCACCCCGGCGATTTTCTATCTGGACGATCAGCAGCGCCTGCAGCAACAGCAAGGCGCACCGCGTCCGGAACTGCTCGGCAAGATCCTCGGCAAGCGCTGAGCCCTCCTCCCGCCCGGCGTGCATTCAGCCGCACGCCGGCATCCTTGGCCGCCGCTCAGGCGGCTTTTTTTCGTCATCGAAGAGACGTGAGCACGCGCACAAATCCGTCATTTGGCTGTGGGATAAAAGTGCCGGACGCACACCAGCCCGTCGCCGCCCAAAACGCCGAAATCGCTCTGAAGCGAGGCAGCACAAGGCGTCCACGAATGACACTTGCCGGGTCATGAAACAGGCTGATGATCTTAGAACCAAAACGTATATAGAGTTATTAACTTTCGCAATTGACAATAATTATCATTAATACTAGTTTGTCGCACGTCGCAGCGAACAGGTCCCTCGGGAGGTTCGCTATCCACTTAGAGAAAAGGTGATTTCCATGGCGGAACAACTATCCACAGGTAAGTGCGATTCACCGTTACTCCAAGCCTTCGTCGACAACCGCAGCATCCTGGTCAAAATCGCAGCGCGCATTACCGGCTGCCGCTCACGGGCCGAAGATGTCGTGCAGGACGCTTTTTTCCGGCTCAACTCCGCTCCGCAGATCACCTCGTCGTTCAAGGCGCAACTGAGCTACCTGTTCCAGATCGTGCGCAACCTGGCAATCGACCATTACCGCAAGCAGGCAATGGAGATGAAATATTCAGGCACTGAAGAAGAAGGCATGAATGTCGTCATCCACGGCGCATCGCCCGAGGCTGCGCACATCAACTTCGCCACCCTCGAACATATCGCCGAAGCCCTGACCGAGCTGCCCCCACGCACCCGCTACGCCTTCGAGATGTACCGTTTGCACGGCGTTCCGCAGAAAGACATCGCCAAGGAACTCGGCGTTTCGCCCACCCTGGTCAACTTCATGATTCGCGATGCCCTGGTGCATTGCCGCAAGGTTTCCAACGCTCGCGGGGCTGGCCCGCTGAACTGAAATCACAGCCGTTCGGATGATCAGGGCCCGCTCAGTGACGGTGCGGCTCGATCACCTGGATCTGGTAGGGATTGAAGATTCTCAGCAACTCGCCGTTGGCCCGCAGTCGATCCAGCAACGCCGCGAACTCCTCGCCACTGATTTTCGCCTGCGGACGCAGCAGGGCGTAGTGGTGATAGACCTGATCGATCCGCTCCGACGCCAGCAACTGCCCGACGCTTTCCGGATTTCGCACCATGTAGTCGCTCAGGTACGAACGCGTCACCAGCGCGATATCGGCGCGGCCACGCTGCACCATCAGCAGGTTGCTGTCGTGGGAATAAGTCAGCGTGGCGTTGAAGGTCTTGGCCAGGTAGCGGCCATCAGAATTGAAGCTGGCAAAGGCATAGTGATAGCCGTTGAACAGCGCCAAACGTTTGCCGTCCAGACGGGTGAAATACTGCTGGTCGTGATCGCGGGTGCGCTGGGCAACGAAGACCTCGGCATCCTCCAGCCCCATGTCGACGGCGACATGCGGGATATCCTGCCAACCCCAGTCGGGGTTCTCGAAGATCGCCATATCGACCCGCCCTTCCTGGAAATCACGAAAACGTCGCGGGATCGAGGTGGGCACCAGCACGAAGTGATACAGGCTTTGCACGTTGTTCAGCGCTTGCGCCAGTTGCGGCAACAGCCCCGTGTCATCGCCCTGCTCCGGGCGCACCGTATACGGGGGAAAATGTGCCGCGCCGATTCTGATTTCGACGGTGTCGAGGGCGAGAGCCGCGTCGGCCTGCCAGGCCAGGGCAAAACACAATAGCAAGGACAATACCCGCGGTATTGGCGCTGGAATCAAGATGACGACTCTCACAGGGTGGATCTGTCTAAGCTAGGCGTTTTCACGGGGTAGTACAACCCGCCGCATGCGCCATTTTCGAGCATCAGGGCAAAACGCCATGGGATATCGCAGACGCCCGTGTTTGGCTACGCTTGGACGACATCTTGGGTAGGGAATCTGTTATGGGCCATTGGTTGGTGATCGACCTGGAAGCCACCACCGACGACGGTGGCTGGCCGATCACGGATATGGAAGTTATCGAAATAGGCGCCAGCCTGGTCAATCGCGAAGGCCGGGAGGTGGATCATTTCCAGCGTTTCGTGAAACCGCGGCGACGTCCGCAACTCACGGTGTTCTGCCGTGAGCTGACGCACATCAGCCAGGCCAACGTCGACGGGGCACAGCCGTTCAACGAGGTCTGGGCGCAATTCGAGCGCTGGCTGGGCCATTACCAGCCACGCCTGGAGGGCTGGACCAGTTGGGGCGACTACGACCGCAAGCAGTTGCTGCAGGAATGGCAGGCCAACGGCCTCGAAAGCCTGCTCAGCAGCGTCCCCCACCTCAACCTCAAGCAGCACTTTGCCAAGGCCCGCCAGTTGAAGCGGCCTATGGGCCTGAACAGCGCGCTGCAATTGGCCGGCCTGCAGTTCAGCGGGCAACAGCACCGAGCCCTTGAAGACGCCCGCAATACCGCCCGGCTGCTACCGCTGACACTCCCGGTCCAGGGCACCTGAAAGCGGATGACGGGACCAGAAGGCTTGGGCATACTGGCCGGCCTTTTTGGTCCCTTTTTCTTGCAGGAGTCGCCCATGTTTAAGGTCAACGAGTACTTTGATGGCACGGTCAAGTCCATCGCGTTCGGCACTGCCGAAGGTCCGGCTACGATCGGCGTCATGGCCCCGGGCGAATACGAGTTCGGCACTGCCCAGCGCGAAATCATGCACGTGGTGTCCGGCGCCCTGACCGTGAAGCTGCCTGACAGCGACAACTGGGAAACCTTCTCCAGCGGCAGCCAGTTCAACGTACCGGCCAACGCCAAGTTCCAGCTGAAGGTCGCGGTCGACACCGCTTACCTGTGCGAATACCGCGACTGATTCAGCTCGCTCATTTGCTCGAAGCCAGCTCCCCCTGTGGGAGCTCGCCCACATAGTTCACTATCCTCTGCGCCGCCGTCCGCAGATGATCCGCATGACTGAACCCTGAAGCCTTCAACGGCTTGAGGTCATGGTCAGCCGCGTCCAGCCAGCACACCTCGATCGCCGGCGACAGTTCATACCCCTCCACCGTTTGCCGATTGCCCAACGCATCCCGCTCGCCCTGGATAATCAGCGTCGGCGTGCGCAGTTGCGCCAAGTGCGCCACCCGCGGCTTCTCCGGTTTGCCTGCGGCATAGAACGGATAACCCAGGCAAATCAGCGCATCCGCGCCCAATTCGTCCGCCAGCAAGCTGGCCATCCGCCCGCCCATGGACTTGCCACCCATGACCAGCGGCCCAGCGACCAATGGTCGCACCTCCCGATAGACCTCCCGCCAGCAGTCGAGCAATACCGCCTGGGGATTCGGCGGCCTTTTGCCACCCCCCGAGCGGCGCTGAGCCATGTAGGGAAACTCGAAGCGCAGTACACCCAGCCCTTGCCCGGCAAGCCTTTGCGCCATGTCCTGCATGAAATCGCTGTCCATCGGCGCGCCCGCCCCGTGGGCCAGGATCAGACAGCCCCTGGCACCGCCATCTGCCTGATTTTCCGGGGCATTCCATAACCACCCCCGCATTTTCAGCCGCTGCGCCCATTGATCCCCGTCAATACCGGAGATTCGCCCATTACTCATGCTTGCCTCGCTGTTTAGCCTGCCTATAACCGTGGATGGGAACCCATACATGAACACAACCTGCAGTACCGCCTACAACTACAAGGTGGTCCGCCAATTCGCCATTATGACGGTGGTGTGGGGAATCGTCGGGATGGGGCTCGGCGTTTTCATCGCCGCGCAACTCGTCTGGCCTGCCCTCAACTTCGACCTTCCCTGGACCAGCTTCGGGCGCCTGCGCCCTCTGCATACCAACGCGGTGATCTTCGCCTTCGGTGGTTGCGCGCTGTTTGCCAGTTCTTTCTACTCGGTGCAACGTACCTGCCAAACCCAACTGTTCGCGCCCGCCCTCGCGGCGTTCGTGTTCTGGGGCTGGCAACTGGTGATCCTGCTGGCCGCCATTACCCTGCCGCTGGGTTACACCAGCTCCAAGGAATACGCCGAGCTGGAGTGGCCGATCGATATCCTGATCACCATCGTCTGGGTGGCGTACGCCGTGGTGTTCTTCGGCACGCTGATCAAGCGCAATACCAAGCACATCTACGTGGGTAACTGGTTCTTCGGTGCGTTCATCATCACCGTGGCGATCCTGCACCTCGTCAACAACATGGAACTGCCGGTCAGCCTGACCAAGTCCTACTCGCTGTACAGCGGCGCCACCGACGCCATGGTGCAGTGGTGGTACGGCCACAACGCCGTAGGCTTCTTCCTCACCGCCGGCTTCCTCGGGATGATGTACTACTTCGTACCGAAGCAGGCTGAACGCCCGGTCTACTCCTATCGCCTGTCCATCGTGCACTTCTGGGCGCTGATCACCCTGTACATCTGGGCCGGTCCGCACCACCTGCACTACACCGCGCTGCCGGACTGGGCACAATCGCTGGGCATGATCATGTCCCTGGTGCTGCTGGCACCAAGCTGGGGCGGCATGATCAACGGCATGATGACCCTCTCGGGCGCCTGGCATAAGCTGCGCAGCGACCCGATCCTGCGTTTCCTCGTGGTTTCGCTGGCGTTCTACGGCATGTCGACCTTCGAAGGTCCGATGATGGCGATCAAGACCGTCAACGCGCTGTCCCACTACACCGACTGGACCATCGGCCACGTACACGCCGGCGCTCTTGGCTGGGTTGCGATGATCTCCATCGGCGCGCTGTACCACATGATTCCGAAAGTCTTCGGCCGTACCCAGATGCACAGCATCGGCCTGATCAACGCGCACTTCTGGCTCGCCACCATCGGCACCGTGCTCTACATCGCCTCGATGTGGGTCAACGGTATCGCCCAGGGCCTGATGTGGCGTGCAGTCAACGCCGACGGCACCCTCACCTACTCCTTCGTTGAAACCCTGGTGGCCAGCCACCCTGGCTTCATCGTGCGGTTCGTCGGTGGTGCAATCTTCCTGACCGGCATGCTGCTGATGGCCTGGAACACCTGGCGCACCGTGCGTGCCCCGGCTCCGGCAACCGCAGACGCTTCCGCGCAGCTGGCCTGAGGACTAGGACATGAAACACGAAGCTATTGAAAAGAACGTCTTCCTGCTGGTGCTGCTGATGGTCCTGGCCGTCAGCATCGGCGGCCTGACCCAGATCGTTCCGCTGTTCTTCCAGGACGTCACCAACAAGCCGGTCGAAGGCATGAAGCCCTACACCGCGCTGCAACTGGAAGGCCGCGACATCTACATCCGCGAAGGCTGCGTGGGCTGCCACTCGCAGATGATCCGTCCGTTCCGCGCCGAGACCGAGCGCTACGGCCACTACTCGGTGGCTGGCGAGAGCGTCTGGGACCACCCGTTCCTGTGGGGTTCCAAGCGTACCGGTCCTGACCTGGCCCGCGTTGGCGGCCGCTACTCCGATGACTGGCACCGCGCGCACCTGTACAACCCGCGCAACGTCGTGCCTGAGTCGAAGATGCCTTCGTACCCGTGGCTCGTCGCCCAACAGGTCGATACCAGCCACACCGAAGCCAAGCTCAAAGCAATGCGCACCCTCGGCGTGCCGTACACCGACGACGACATCAGCGGTTCCGTTGCCTCGGTCAAGGGCAAAACCGAAATGGACGCGCTGGTCGCCTACCTGCAGGTGCTCGGCACCGCGATCAAGAACAAGAGGTAAGCGCCATGGACTTCACCCTGGATATCGGCCAGTTGCGAGGCCTTGGCACCCTGGTGGTGGCCATCGCCTTCATCGGCCTGTCGCTCTGGGTTTTCAACCGTCGCCGTGACCGTGAATTCGCCGAAGCGAGCCTGCTGCCCTTTGCCGACGAGCGCCTGCCTGGCGCCGAAAAAGAAAACGCCTTGAGGAGTACCCGGCAATGACCACCTTCTGGAGTACGTACATCAGCGTACTGACCATCGGTAGCCTGATCGGCCTGACCTGGTTACTGCTGTCCACCCGCAAGGGTGAGCAGCCAGGCACCACGGACCAGACCATGGGCCACAGCTTCGATGGCATCGAGGAATACGACAATCCGCTGCCACGCTGGTGGTTCTGGCTGTTCGTCGGCACTTTGGTGTTCGCCGTCGGTTACCTGGTCCTCTACCCGGGCCTGGGCAACTGGAAAGGCATCCTGCCCGGCTATGAAAATGGCTGGACCGGCGCCAACGAGTGGCAGAAAGAAATGGAGCGCGCCGACGCCAAGTACGGCCCGATCTTCGCCAAGTTCGCTGCCATGCCGGTGGAAGAAGTGGCCAAGGATCCGCAAGCACTGAAAATGGGGGGCCGCCTGTTCGCCTCCAACTGCTCGGTGTGCCACGGTTCCGACGCCAAGGGTTCCTACGGCTTCCCCAATCTGACCGACAAGGACTGGCGCTGGGGCGGCGAAGCGGAAACCATCAAGGCTTCGATCATGCTCGGTCGTCACGGTGTGATGCCGGCCTGGTCCGAAGTGATCGGTGAGCAAGGTGTGGCAGACGTTGCTGCATTCGTGCTGACCAACCTCGATGGCCGCAGCCTGCCGGAAGGCACCAAGGCTGACGCCGCCAACGGCCAGAAGATCTTCGCCGCCAACTGCGTGGCGTGCCACGGTCCGGAAGGCAAGGGCACTCCAGCAATGGGCGCACCGAACCTGACTCACCCGCAAGCGTTCATCTACGGTTCGAGCTTTGCCCAACTGCAGCAGACCATCCGTTACGGCCGTCAGGGCCAGATGCCTGCACAGCAGGACATTCAAGGCAACGACAAGGTCCACTTGCTGGCCGCCTACGTCTATAGCCTTTCGCAGGACGGCGACAAGACTTCTGCACGGTGACACTTCAGTCCATCTGAGCATTGACTGAAAACGCCGCATCCGAACCGGGTGCGGCGTTCCTGTTTGTATGTGCGACCAAGTGTCGCACCCCTCCGTACCCCCTCCTTGCACCCCCTCTGAACGGGACTAAGCTTGTTGCCACATGTGGCTGGAAGCGATGTCGCGCATGCACCTCTGTTTGGTTCATCACATGTCATCGTGCCAGCGCAAAGGCTGGCGATTGCCGGCTTTGCTCCCTTTTCACGGGGTGAAAAAGCGGCGTCTCACAGGGTTTTCCAGGCCTTGAGAAGCGTGCAATCCACTCTAAAAATGGTGCACATAAACAAGATAATATTGTGTACAATTTGCGCGGTAGACGGGTCGGAAGGGCCGTAAAACAGGCCCTGGCGGGGTGTGGAACAGATTCCCTTGCGTTGCAATACCCACACTGCTTGTAGATACTTGCGCCGATTTTTCTACCTACAAAAACACCTATAAAACCGTGGAACCTTAGAATGAGCACAGCTATCAGTCCGACTGCTTATAACTATAAGGTCGTCCGCCAGTTCGCCATCATGACGGTGGTCTGGGGGATCCTTGGCATGGCCCTCGGTGTCTTCATCGCCTCGCAACTGGTCTGGCCGCAACTCAACCTTGACCTGCCGTGGACGAGCTTTGGACGCCTGCGCCCCCTGCACACCAACCTGGTGATCTTCGCCTTCGGCGGTTGTGCACTGTTCGCCACCTCCTATTACGTCGTGCAGCGTACCTGCCAGACGCGACTGATCTCCGACAGCCTCGCCGCCTTCACCTTCTGGGGTTGGCAAGCGGTCATCGTCGGCGCTCTGATCACCCTGCCCATGGGTTACACCACCACCAAGGAATACGCCGAACTGGAATGGCCGCTCGCCATCCTGCTGGCCATTGTCTGGGTGACCTACGCCGTGGTGTTCTTCGGAACCGTGGTCAAGCGCAAGACCAAACACATCTATGTCGGCAACTGGTTCTACGGTGCCTTCATCCTGGTTACCGCGATGCTGCACATCGTCAACCACATCTCGTTGCCGGTGAGCTTCTTCAAGTCGTACTCGGCCTATGCCGGCGCGACCGACGCGATGATCCAGTGGTGGTACGGCCACAACGCCGTGGGCTTCTTCCTGACCACCGGCTTCCTCGGGATGATGTACTACTTCGTACCGAAGCAGGCCGAGCGCCCGATATACTCGTATCGCCTGTCCATCGTGCACTTCTGGGCGCTGATCACCCTGTACATCTGGGCCGGTCCGCACCACCTGCACTACACCGCCCTGCCCGACTGGGCGCAGTCGCTGGGCATGGTGATGTCGATCATCCTGCTGGCGCCAAGCTGGGGCGGCATGATCAACGGCATGATGACCCTCTCGGGCGCCTGGCATAAGCTGCGCACCGACCCGATCCTGCGTTTCCTCGTGGTTTCGCTGGCGTTCTACGGCATGTCGACCTTCGAAGGCCCGATGATGGCGATCAAGACCGTAAACTCGCTCTCGCACTACACCGACTGGACCATCGGCCACGTACACGCCGGCGCGCTCGGCTGGGTTGCGATGATCTCCATCGGCGCCATTTACCACATGATTCCGAAGCTCTATGGCCGCGTGCAGATGCACAGCGTCGGCCTGATCAACGCGCACTTCTGGCTCGCCACCATCGGCACCGTGCTCTACATCGCCTCGATGTGGGTCAACGGCATCACCCAAGGCCTGATGTGGCGCGCGATCAACGACGACGGCACCCTCACCTACTCCTTCGTCGAAGCGCTGCAAGCCAGCCATCCGGGCTACATCGTTCGCGCCCTGGGCGGTGCGTTCTTCGCCTCCGGCATGCTGCTGATGGCCTACAACGTCCTGCGCACTGTTCGCGCCTCGAAACCGGCCGAAGCTGAAGCCGCCGCTCAGATCGTCGTAGTGGGAGCCCACTGATGAAGCACGAAGTAGTCGAGAAGAATATTGGCCTGCTGGCCTTCTTCATGGTCATCGCCGTGAGCATCGGCGGCCTGACCCAGATCGTTCCGCTGTTCTTCCAGGACGTCACCAACAAGCCGGTCGAAGGCATGAAGCCGCGCACCGCGCTGGAGCTGGAAGGCCGTGACGTGTACATCCGCGAAGGCTGCGTAGGCTGCCACTCGCAGATGATCCGTCCGTTCCGCGCCGAGACCGAGCGCTACGGCCACTACTCGGTGGCCGGTGAAAGCGTCTGGGACCACCCGTTCCTGTGGGGTTCCAAGCGTACCGGTCCGGACCTGGCACGGGTGGGTGGTCGTTACTCCGATGACTGGCACCGCGCGCACCTGTACAACCCGCGCAACGTCGTACCCGAGTCGAAAATGCCGTCCTACCCGTGGCTGGTAGAGAACAAGCTCGACGGCAAAGACACCGCCAAGAAGATGGAAGTCCTGCGCACCCTGGGCACGCCGTACACCGATGCTGACATCGCCGGTGCTCGCGACGCGGTCAAGGGCAAGACTGAAATGGACGCCCTGGTCGCCTACCTGCAGGGTCTGGGCACCATCATCAAAAGCAAACGGTGATTGCGATGGATATCGGGATGATTCGTGGCCTGGGCACCGTCGTGGTGATGGTGGCCTTCGTGGGCCTGGCGTTGTGGGTGTTCAGTTCTCGGCGCAAGTCCGAGTTCGACGAAGCGACACTGCTGCCCTTCGCGGATGATCCCGAAGCCAGCGAGCACGTCGAACAAGCGCAAGCGAAAGCGCAAGCGCAAGCGAAAGCGTCTAGGAGTAACAACGAATGACTACCTTCTGGAGTCTGTACGTCACCGTTCTGAGTCTGGGCACCATCTTTGCCCTGACCTGGCTGCTGCTGTCCACCCGCAAGGGCCAGCGTAGCGAAACCACCGAAGAAACCGTGGGCCACTCCTTCGATGGCATCGAGGAGTACGACAACCCGCTGCCGAAATGGTGGTTCATGCTGTTCGTCGGCACCATCATCTTCGCTCTCGGCTACCTGGCGCTGTACCCGGGCCTGGGCAACTGGAAAGGCATCCTGCCCGGCTACCAGTACCTGGACACCGACAAGAAGACTGACTTCGCCAACGGTCAGGCTGGCTGGACCGGTGTTCACGAGTGGGAAAAGGAGATGCAGCGGGCCGACGCCAAGTTCGGGCCGATCTTCGCCAAATTCGCAGCCATGCCCATCGAAGAAGTAGCGAAAGATCCGCAAGCCCTGAAAATGGGCGGGCGCCTTTTCGCCTCAAACTGCTCGGTCTGCCACGGTTCCGACGCCAAGGGTTCCTACGGCTTCCCCAACCTCACCGACAGCGACTGGCGCTGGGGCGGCGAGCCGCAAACCATCAAGCAGACCATCATGGCTGGCCGCCACGGCGTGATGCCGGCGTGGTCTGAAGTGATCGGCGAGCAAGGCGTGGCCGACGTTGCTGCATTCGTGCTGACCAACCTCGATGGCCGCACCCTGCCGGAGGGCACCAAGGCTGACGCCGCCAACGGCCAGAAGATCTTCGCCGCCAACTGCGTGGCCTGCCACGGTCCGGAAGGCAAGGGGACTCCAGCGATGGGCGCGCCGAACCTGACTCACCCGCAGGCGTTCATCTACGGTTCGAGCTTCGCCCAACTGCAGCAAACCATCCGCTACGGCCGTCAGGGCCAGATGCCGGCGCAGCAGGAAATCCAGGGCAACGACAAGGTCCACCTGCTGGCGGCGTATGTCTGGAGCCTGTCGCAGAAAGACCAGAAACCGGCTGAGGCTCAGTAAGTTTCACGGCTGACAAAAGGCTCCGTCAGTGCAGACTGGTGGGGCCTTTTTTCTTGGTGGGGATGCAGAGGTGTTTTTTCAGGGGCTCAATCACCCTGGTCATGACCTGGATCAATTGACACCGCCAATACACCATTGTCGAGCATTACCCAACGCGACCCAGTGTCGCACCCGCGCCCCAGAATGCCAGCACAGGCGTATCATGCGGGCCAGAGCAGAAACACTTCTGACTGCGGTCGGCATGCACTGACCGCGGCATCTTTCCACTGCCGTGGGACTGTAAACGATGAGCAAGCAGATTCCTGTACAAGACATCACCCCGCCTGCCAACAAGAAGAAAAACGAGAGCGTGGACCTCTACGCCGCGCGGGAAAAAATCTACACCCGAGCCTTCACCGGTATTTTCCGCAACCTGCGAATGGCAGGCGGCGCACTCCTCTTTCTCCTCTATTTCGGCACCGTCTGGCTGAACTGGGGCGGTCACCAGGCCGTCTGGTGGAATCTGCCGGAGCGCAAGTTCTACATCTTCGGCGCCACCATCTGGCCGCAGGATTTCATCCTCCTCTCCGGCATTCTTATCGTCGCCGCCTTCGGCCTGTTCTTCATCACCGTATTCGCCGGGCGCGTCTGGTGCGGCTACACCTGCCCGCAGAGCGTCTGGACCTGGATCTTCATGTGGTGCGAAAAGGTCACCGAAGGCGACCGCAACCAGCGCATGAAACTGGACAAGGCGCCGATGAGCGCCAACAAGGCTGCCCGCAAGACCGCCAAGCACACCCTCTGGCTGCTGATCGGCTTCGTCACCGGCATCACCTTCGTCGGCTATTTCGCACCGATCCGCGAACTGATGGTGGACTTCTTCACGGGTGAAGCGGACGGCTGGGCCTACTTCTGGGTCGGCTTCTTCACCCTCGCCACCTACGGCAACGCCGGCTGGCTGCGCGAACAGGTGTGTATTTACATGTGCCCGTACGCCCGCTTCCAGAGCGTGATGTTCGACAAGGACACCCTGATCGTTTCCTACGACCCGCGTCGCGGCGAGACCCGTGGCCCGCGTAAAAAAGACATCGACTACAAGGCCAAGGGCCTCGGCGACTGCATCGACTGCACCATGTGCGTCCAGGTCTGCCCGACCGGCATCGACATCCGCGACGGCCTGCAAATCGAGTGCATCGGCTGCGCTGCCTGCATCGACGCCTGCGACAACATCATGGAGAAGATGAACTACCCGCGTGGCCTGATCAGCTACACCACCGAGCACAACCTGTCCGGGCAGAAGACCCACATGCTGCGACCGCGGCTGATCGGCTACTTCGTGGTCCTGCTGGTGATGATCGGCGCGCTCGCCAGCGCCTTCTTCATGCGTTCGCTGGTAGGCTTCGACGTCAGCAAGGACCGGGTGCTCTACCGCGAAAACGCCCAGGGCCGGATCGAGAACGTCTACAGCCTGAAAGTGATGAACAAGGATCAGCACGACCACGTCTACGTGCTGGAAGCCGAGGGCCTGCCGGGACTGCGTCTGGAAGGCGCACGGGAGATCCGTGTGGCGGCCGGCGATATCGTCAGCCTGCCGGTACAACTGTCGGTGGCGCCGGAACAACTGCCGTCGACCACCAACGACGTCACCTTCATTCTCAAGGACGCTGACGACAGCGGCACCGAGGTTGAAGCCAAGAGCCGGTTCATCGGCCCGCAAATCCGCTAAGAGAGTCTTTCAATGCCTGCAGCAAGCGCTCACAGCCCCTGGTACAAGCACCTCTGGCCCTGGATCATCATCGGCATTTTGGCCACCTCGGTGACCCTGAGCCTGACCATGGTCAGCATTGCCGTGAACAACCCGGACAACCTGGTCAACGACAACTACTACGAGGCCGGCAAGGGCATCAACCGCTCACTGGACCGCGAACTGCTGGCGCAGACCCTCAACCTCAAGGCCAGCGTGCACCTGGACGAAGTCACCGGCGAAGTCGAACTGCGCCTGAGCGGTGACAGCCAGCCGCAGGCCCTGGAGCTCAATCTGATCTCGCCGACCCAGCCGGAGAAGGACCGCAAGATCGCCCTGACCCTGAGCAGCGAGCCGGGTCGGTATCTGGGCCAACTGGATGATCGGGTCGAAGGTCGTCGCTTCGTCGAACTGCTGGGAACCCAGGAAGGCAAGACCTGGCGGCTGTTCGAAGAGGAAGATGTTGCCCACGACGTGACCCTGCTGCTGGGTGACGAGGCGCTCAAGGGGGCTGAGCACCTCGATAAATAAACCGCCAACGCACGCACGCTCGCGCCTTACCCCTGTAGGAGCGAGCGTGCTCGCGATGCGACCCACACCATAAATCTGCACTAAGACAGCCATGACCACCCCCACGCCTTGCTACCACTGTGCCCTGCCCGTCCCGGCCGGGAGCCGCTTCACCGCCGTGGTCCTCGGCGAGGCGCGGGAATTCTGCTGCCCTGGCTGCCAGGCGGTGGCCGAGGCCATCGTCGCCGGCAAACTGGAGAGCTACTACCAGCACCGCAGCGAAGCCAGCGCCAACCCCGACGCCCTGCCGCGGCAACTGGTGGACGAACTGGCCCTGTACGACCGCGCCGACGTCCAGCAACCCTTCGTCCGACATGATGGCGAGCTGGCGGAAACCACCCTACTGATCGAAGGCATCAGTTGCGCGGCGTGCGGCTGGCTGATCGAGAAACACCTGCGAGGCGTGCCGGGCGTGGCCGAAGCCCGCCTGAACCTGTCCAACCACCGTCTGCTGGTAAGCTGGGCCGACAGCCAGTTGCCGCTGTCGAAGCTGCTCGCCGAACTGCGCCACATCGGCTACGCCGCCCATCCGTACCAGCCCGACCGCGCCGCCGAACAACTGGCCAGCGAGAACCGCACCGCCCTGCGCCAACTCGGCGTCGCCGGGCTGCTGTGGTTCCAGGCGATGATGGCAACCATGGCCACCTGGCCGGAATTCAACATCGACCTCAGCCCCGAGCTGCACATCATCCTGCGCTGGGTGGCGATGTTTCTGACCACACCCATCGTCTTCTACAGTTGCGCGCCGTTCTTCCGCGGCGCCGCCCGCGACCTGCGCACCCGCCACCTGACCATGGACGTCTCGGTCTCGCTGGCCATCGGCCTGGCCTACGGTGCCGGCATCTGGACCGCGATCACCGGCAGCGGCGAGCTGTACTTCGACGCGGTGGGCATGTTCGCCCTGTTCCTGTTGGCCGGGCGCTACCTGGAACGCCGCGCCCGCGAGCGCACCGCCGCCGCCACCGCGCAACTGGTCAACCTGCTGCCGGCCTCGTGCCTGCGCCTGGACGACACCGGCAACAGCGAGCGAATCCTCCTGCGCGAACTACAGATCGGCGACCGCATCCTGGTCCAGCCGGGCGCGGTACTGCCGGCGGACGGACGGATCGTCGAAGGGCAATCGAGCGTCGATGAATCGCTGCTGACCGGCGAATACCTGCCCCATCCGCGCCAGCGCGGCGATGCCGTCACCGCTGGCACCCTCAACGTGGAAAGCGCGCTGACCGTGGAAGTTATGGCGCTCGGCCACGACACCCGACTCTCGGCGATCGTGCGCCTGCTGGAGCGGGCTCAGTCGGAAAAACCGCGACTGGCAGAAATCGCCGACCGCGCTTCGCAATGGTTCCTGCTGTTCAGCCTGATCGCCGCCGCAGGCATCGGCCTGGTGTGGTGGCAGATCGATCCGTCACGGGCTTTCTGGATTGTTCTGGCGATGCTGGTGGCCACTTGCCCTTGCGCCCTCTCCCTCGCCACCCCGACCGCCCTCACCGCCGCCACCGGCACCCTGCACAGCCTCGGCCTGTTGCTGACCCGCGGCCATGTGCTGGAAGGCCTGAACCAGATCGACACGGTGATCTTCGACAAGACCGGCACCCTCACCGAAGGCCGCCTGACCCTGCGCTCGATCCGTCCGCTGGGCGCGCTGGACGCCGATCATTGCCTGCGCCTTGCCGCCGCCCTGGAAAACCGCTCCGAGCACCCCATCGCCCGCGCCTTCGGCCGCACCGTGGCGGTGGCGGACGCCGTTCAGAGCAGCCCCGGCCTGGGTCTGGAAGGCCGAGTCGAAGAGCGCCTGCTGCGTATCGGCCAGCCGGCATTCGTCTGCGAGTTGAGCGGTGCGGCAGTGCCCGCCATGCCGGACGAACCCGGACAATGGCTGTTGCTGGGCGATAGCCAGGGCCCGCTGGCCTGGTTCGTCCTCGACGACCGCCTGCGCGTCGATGCCGCCGACCTGCTGGACGCCTGCCGCGCCCGTGGCTGGAAAACCCTGCTACTGTCCGGCGACAGCTCGCCGATGGTTGCCAGCGTCGCCGCCGAACTGCGCATCGACCAGGCTATCGGCGGCCTGCGCCCGAACGACAAGCTGCAACAACTGAAAGCCCTGCAGGCCGAAGGCCGCAAGGTGCTGATGCTTGGTGACGGGGTCAACGACGTGCCGGTCCTGGCCGCCGCCGACATCAGCATCGCCATGGGCTCGGCCACCGACCTGGCCAAGACCAGCGCCGACGCGGTGCTGCTGTCCAATCGCCTGGACACCCTGGTGCAGGCCTTCAGCCTCGCGCGGCGCACACGGCGGATCATCATCGAAAACCTGCTCTGGGCCGGCCTGTATAATGGCCTCATGCTGCCGTTCGCCGCCCTGGGCTGGATCACACCGATATGGGCGGCGGTCGGCATGTCGGTCAGCTCGCTGATCGTGGTCCTCAATGCCCTGCGCCTGACCCGGCTGCGCGGCGCGCCGGCGTCAAACCGTCCGGCCAGCGCCACCCACCCCGCAACGGCCTGACCAGGAGATCCCATGCCCGCCCTCTACGTGATGATTCCTGCCGCCCTGGTACTCGTCGGCATCGCCCTGTACATCTTCTTCTGGGCGGTGGACAGCGGCCAATACGAAGACCTCGACGGCCCGGCCCACAGCATCCTCTTCGACGACCAGGACCCAAAGCACCAAGCCGCGGTGCAAGAACGACAGGACCCGCCGAACGCCAACCCCGACGAGCCGAAAGAGCCCAAGCCCCGTGTTTGATTTGCTACCCCTGCTGAGTTCGGCACTGATCCTCGGCCTGCTTGGCGGCGGCCACTGCCTGGGGATGTGCGGCGGCCTGATGGGCGCCCTGACCCTGGCGATTCCGCCGGAACAACGCGGCCGCCGCCTGCAACTCTTGCTGGCCTACAACCTCGGCCGCGTACTCAGCTACGCCAGCGCCGGGCTGCTGCTGGGCCTCGCCGGCTGGGCGCTGGCCGGGAGCCCCTTGGCCACGGCGATGCGCGTGGTCGCGGCGCTGCTGCTCATCAGCATGGGCCTGTACCTGGCCGGCTGGTGGAGCGGCCTGACCCGCATCGAAAGCCTCGGCCGTGGCCTGTGGCGACATATCCAGCCGGTAGCGACGCGCCTGCTGCCGGTTTCCAGCATTCCGCGGGCCTTGCTGCTGGGCGCGCTGTGGGGCTGGTTGCCGTGCGGTTTGGTCTACAGCACCCTGCTCTGGGCCGCCAGCCAGGGCAGCGCGGTGAACAGCGCTCTGTTGATGCTGGCCTTCGGTGTCGGCACCTGGCCGGTATTGCTGGCTACAGGCCTTGCCGCCGAGCGCAGCAACGCCCTGTTGCGTCGCCGTGGCGTGCGGGTGGCCGGGGGCCTGCTGGTGATCCTGTTTGGCCTGTGGACCCTGCCCGGCCCGCACCAGCACTGGCTGATGGGTCACTGAAGCGGATTTGATACAAATCAACACCGCTGTACGTGTGGCTCCCTAGACTCCGGACACTGCCGCAATTCCTGGGACTGCCACCATGCACGACGCCCTCCAATGGGACTCTGACCTGATTCGCCGTTACGATCTGGCCGGCCCGCGCTACACCTCCTATCCGACCGCAGTGCAACTGCACAGCGAAATCGGCTCCTTCGACCTCCTGCACGCCCTGCGTGACAGCCGCCGAGCGGCGCGTCCGCTGTCTCTCTACGTCCATGTGCCGTTCTGCGCCAACATTTGCTACTACTGCGCCTGCAACAAGGTCATCACCAAGGACCGCGCCCGCGCACAGCCTTACCTGCAGCGGCTGGAACAGGAAATCCAGTTGATCGCCTGCCACCTCGATCCCGGCCAGACCGTCGAGCAACTGCACCTGGGCGGTGGCACGCCAACCTTCCTCAGCCACGTCGAACTGCGCCAGTTGATGGCGCAACTGCGCAAGCACTTCAACTTGCTGGACGATGACTCGGGCGACTACGGCATCGAAATCGACCCCCGCGAGGCGGACTGGTCGACCATGGGCCTGCTGCGCGAACTGGGCTTCAACCGCGTCAGCCTCGGCGTGCAGGATCTCGACCCGGTCGTCCAGCGGGCGATCAACCGCCTGCAAAGCCTGGAACAGACCCGCACCATCATCGAAGCGGCGCGGACCCTGCAATTCCGCTCGATCAACCTCGACCTGATCTACGGCCTGCCCAAGCAGACCCCGGAAGGCTTCGCCCGCACCGTCGAAGAAGTGATCAAGCTGCAGCCGGACCGGCTGTCGGTGTTCAACTACGCGCACCTGCCCGAACGCTTCATGCCGCAACGGCGCATCGACAGCAGCGACCTGCCAGCACCGGCGGCGAAGCTGGAGATGCTGCACAACACCATCGAGCAACTGACCCGCGCCGGCTATCGCTACATCGGCATGGACCACTTCGCCCTGCCCGACGATGAACTGGCTATCGCCCAGGAAGAATCGACCCTGCAGCGCAACTTCCAGGGCTACACCACCCATGGTCATTGCGACCTGATCGGCCTCGGCGTGTCGGCCATCAGCCAGATCGGCGACCTCTACTGCCAGAACAGCAGTGACCTCAACGAATACCAGAACGCCCTGGATGCCGCGCAACTGGGCACCAGCCGCGGGCTGATCTGCACCCAGGACGACCGCGTGCGCCGGGCCGTGATCCAGGACCTGATCTGCCATTTCGAACTGGATTTCGAACGCATCGAACAGGCCTTCACCATCGATTTCCGGGGCTACTTCAAGGATTTGTGGCCGGCACTGGAAGGCATGGCCAAGGACGGCCTGATCGAGCTGCGCAACGACGGCATCAGCGTGTTGCCAGCCGGTCGCCTGCTGGTGCGCTCGGTGTGCATGGTGTTCGACGCCTACCTGGACCTGAACAACCGCCAGCGTTTTTCGCGAGTGATCTGAGTCGCGGGCGCGGCTCAGGCATTTAGCAACTTGATTGCCTTGCCGACCTGGTCCGGCGTCAGCGCCAACTGCCCCATGGCCCGGACCAGGCCGAAGTTGACGGTGTTCAACGAGGCAGACAATGCACTGACCCGGGCTTCCAAGGCCGCCGTCTTTTTCTGCATTTCCACCGGATCAAGGGAACGATCCCGCATCAGAGACTGCAACTGACGCTGGGCTTCAGCCAATTCCCGCTGCAGCTTGCGGATCATCTTCAACAATTGGCGAACCGACTCCGGCAAGCCGCTTTCGTCGATATCCGCGTCATCTTGACGCTGGCCCGACACCTCCAGCCCCTTGAGAGAAAGGCTGACCTTCACCCCTTCACCCGGTGTTGTGGTGCCCTCGCCTTCTTCTCCGCGCTTCGCCTGAACGGGCTCGGAATGCCCGGAAACAGAGGCCTGGCGAGTGGCCTGAAGATCGACGGTCAACATGCTGGTTCTGCCTGAGAGACGTGATGCAATTGTTATCGGCTTGAAACCCGCGAACTTGAGCGGGGAGCGCACCAAAACAGAGCACGCTGGCCTCAACCGTCCCGGCTGAGTTACCCTTGTGTTCTATGTGTGCTTTCCCACAAGGAATGATGAAATGTCTGAGCCTGTTAAACTGCGCCCTCACAACCAGGCCCATTGCAAGGATTGCAGCCTGGCGCCTCTGTGTCTGCCTCTGTCACTGAACATGGAAGACATGGATTCGCTGGATGAAATCGTCAAACGTGGGCGCCCGCTGAAAAAAGGCGAGTTTCTGTTCCGGCAGGGTGACAACTTCGGTTCGGTTTACGCGGTGCGCTCCGGCGCCCTGAAAACCTTCAGCCTGAGCGACGGCGGCGAAGAACAGATCACCGGCTTCCACCTGCCAAGCGAACTGGTGGGTTTGTCGGGCATGGACACCGAAACCTACCCGGTCTCGGCCCAGGCGCAAGAGACCACGTCGGTATGCGAAATCCCCTTCGAGCGGCTGGACGAACTGTCGGTGCAATTGCCGCAACTGCGCCGGCAACTGATGCGGGTGATGAGCCGGGAAATCCGCGACGATCAGCAAATGATGCTGCTGTTGTCGAAAAAGACCGCCGACGAGCGGATCGCCACCTTCCTGGTCAACCTCTCCGCGCGTTTCCGTGCCCGTGGCTACTCGGCCAACCAGTTCCGCCTGAGCATGTCGCGCAACGAAATCGGCAATTACCTGGGCCTGGCAGTGGAAACCGTGTCCCGCGTGTTTACCCGCTTCCAGCAGAACGGCCTGATCGAAGCCGAAGGCAAGGAAGTACGGATTCTCGACCCGATCCAGCTCTGCGCGCTGGCTGGTGGCGCACTGGAAGCCTGAAATCCTCGGCAAACGGGTATACTGGCGGGCGTTTTGCCTTTCAGGATACCCGCTCCATGCCCAGCGACAGCTTTGACCTCAAATCCCTGATCCGCCCGGTTACGGACTTTCCCAAACCCGGCGTGATCTTCCGTGACATCACCCCGCTGTTCCAGTCGCCACGGGGCTTGCGCCATGTCGCCGACCAGTTCATCGAGCGCTACGTCGAGGCCGAGTTCAGCCATATCGGCGCCATGGATGCCCGCGGTTTCCTGATCGGCTCGATCATCGCCCACCAGTTGAACAAGCCGCTGATCCTGTTCCGCAAACAGGGCAAGCTGCCGGCCGACGTGATTTCCGAGGGTTACCAGACCGAGTACGGCGAAGCCTTCCTGGAAGTGCATGCCGACAGCCTGTGCGAAGGCGACGCGGTGCTGATCTTCGACGACCTGATCGCCACCGGCGGCACCCTGCTGGCCGCCGCGAACCTGGTCCGGCGCATGGGCGCGGCGGTATTTGAAGCGGCGGCGATCATCGACCTGCCAGAGCTGGGCGGTTCGCAGAAACTGCAGGACGCCGGGATTTCGACCTTCTGCCTGACCGAGTTTTCGCTGAGCGAATATTGATCCCGCGATAACGCAGGCCGCCGCCCGGTAGGAGCGGATTCATCCGCGATTGGGCGCGCAGCGGCCATAAAACCTGAGCCCCGGGTGTGCCAGACAAACTCGGGGCTCAGACTCTGCGACCGCTTCGCCGCCGTTCGCGGATAAATCCGCGCCTACGGTGCCCGCGTCAGACTCAGAGCGACATCGGTTTGCGCCCCGCAAACGAATGCGCCAGCGTCCCGCCATCCACCAGTTCCAACTCGCCACCCAGCGGCACACCATGGGCGATCCGCGAGCCCACCAGGCCCTTGTCCGCCAGCAACTGCGCGATGTAATGCGCGGTCGCCTCGCCTTCAACGGTGGGGTTGGTCGCCAGGATCACTTCGGTGAAGGTGCCCTGCTCCGCGATCCGCGCCATCAACTGCGGAATCCCGATCGCCTCCGGCCCAAGCCCGTCCAGCGGCGACAAATGCCCCTTGAGCACGAAGTAGCGACCGCGGTAACCGGTCTGCTCCACCGCATACACATCCATCGGCCCTTCCACCACGCACAACAGCGTGTCGTCGCGCCGTGGATCGGCACATTGCGGGCAAAGCTCCTGCTCGGTGAGGGTGCGGCATTGCCGGCAGTGGCCGACCCCTTCCATGGCCTGGCTCAGGGCCTGGGCCAGACGAACACCGCCGCTGCGGTCACGTTCGAGCAACTGCAAGGCCATGCGCTGGGCGGTTTTCTGACCCACGCCCGGCAAGGTGCGCAAGGCATCGATCAACTGGCGAATCAGGGGACTGAAGCTCATGGTAAAAGGCCTGGCAACTCATCGAATGGGGAGAAACGACGATGGGAGCGACGGCCTTGCAGCCGTGCTCCCACCGGGTGAAACAGATGCGTCTTAGAACGGCATCTTGAAGCCTGGCGGCAACTGCATGCCCGCAGTCATGCCACCCATTTTTTCCTGGCTGTTCTGCTCGACCTTGCGCACGGCGTCGTTGACGGCGGCGGCGATCAGGTCTTCCAGCACTTCCTTGTCTTCCTGCATCAGGCTGTCGTCCAGGCTGATGCGCTTGACGTCATGACGACCGGTCATGACCACGCTGACCAGACCGGCGCCGGATTGACCGGTCACTTCGGCGTTGGCCAGTTCTTCCTGCATCTTGGCCATTTTTTCCTGCATCTGCTGTGCCTGCTTCATCAGGCCGGCCATGCCACCTTTCATCATGGGAATCACCTCGGTATCAAGTTACTTGGCACACCGCGCACCAGGCGCGGCGCTGGGTATCCGGTTATTCGCCCTGGCTGGCCAGGGCATCGACAGGTTCAATAGTATCGTGGCGCACGGTGGCACCGAACTTCTGGATCATCTGTTGGATGAACGGATCGTTCTCGATCGATTCCTCGGCCTCGCGCTGGCGATCGGCGCGCTTGCGGGATGCGGCCTGGGCCGGCGTTTCCTGCTCGGGGCGGATCAGCTCGATGGTCAGCGTCAGGTTGCGGCCCAGGTGCTGGTTCAGCGCATCGTTCAGGCGGCGCTGCTGGGTCGCGTTGAACAGCGCGCTGTGGCCCGGATCCAGGTGCAGCAGCCAGTGATCGCCGTCCACGGCCATCAGCGTACAGTTGGCGGCGATATTACCGGTCATGCCGGAGATCGGCAGGCTCGGGAACATTTCCAACCATTGTAGAGCCAGGCCGGTCGCTGGCTGTGCCGCCGGTTCGGGCTCCGGCTCGGCAGCCGGCTCAGCAGCATGTTCGCTGGCGAGTTCGTCCAGGTAGCTGTAGCTCGCCGGATCGACCTCGCCGCCATAGTAATCATCATCCAGCGGCGGCTCGTCATCGCGATCCATGCCGGCTGGGCTGTAGCTGTGGTCGTCCGGCGGCGGCTCGTCATGCCGCTCGGCCGCTGGTGCTGGCGTAGCGACCGGTGCGGGTTCGGGCTCGGGAACAGGGGTCGGCTCGGGCTGTGCTTCAGGCTCGGGCTTGGGTTCCGAAGCGGCTTCAACTGCCGGTGCCAGGCTCGGCTCGTCCCACGGAAGATCGATTTTCTCCGCCACCGGCTCGGGCTCGGGCTGAACCTCGGCAACCGACTCAGGTGCAGGCTCCGGCTCGACGGCTGGAGCTGGAGCTGGAGCTGGAGCTGGAGCTGGAGCTGGAGCTGGAGCTGGAGCTGGAGCTGGAGCTGGAGCTGGAGCTGCAACAGGCTCGGGGGCTGGTGCGGCAATCGCAACCGGAGCCACCGGCGCTGGGGAATCAGTTGTGGCCTGGCTGATTCCCACTGGCTTTAGCGTCGTGCCCGGTGCATCGCCGCTGTCCGCCGGGCGGAACGCCAGCATGCGCAGCAACGCCATCTCGAAACCACCACGCGGGTCCGGCGCCAACGGCAAGTCGCGGCGACCGATCAGGCCCATCTGGTAGTAGAACTGCACATCCTCGGCCGGCAGCGCCTGGGCCAGGTCCAGCACCCGCTCGCGATCGCCCTGGCCGTTGTCCACCGCCTCGGGCAGCGCCTGGGCGATGGCCACGCGGTGCAGCACATTGAGCATTTCCGACAACACGCCGTTCCAGTCCGGCCCCTGCTCGGCAAGGTGCCGTACCGCTTCGAGCAAGGCACGGGCATCGCCTTCCAGCAACGCTTGGAGCACACCGTAGACCTGACCGTGATCCAGCGTGCCGAGCATCGCCCGCACATCGGCAGCCAGCACCTTGCCTTCGCCAAAGGCGATGGCCTGGTCGGTGAGGCTCATGGCATCGCGCATCGAGCCATCGGCGGCGCGACCCAGCAACCACAGTGCGTCGTCTTCGAATGGCACGTTCTCGACACCCAGCACATGGCTCAGGTGCTCGACCACACGCTCGGGGGTCATGTTCTTCAGGGAAAACTGCAGGCAACGCGACAGGATGGTCGCAGGAAGCTTCTGCGGGTCCGTGGTTGCCAGGATGAACTTGACGTAGGGCGGCGGCTCTTCAAGCGTCTTGAGCAAGGCATTGAAAGAGTGGCTGGAAAGCATGTGCACTTCGTCGATCAGGTAGACCTTGAAGCGCCCGCGGCTCGGCGCGTACTGCACGTTGTCCAGCAGTTCGCGGGTGTCCTCGACCTTGGTCCGGCTCGCGGCGTCGATCTCGATCAGGTCGACGAACCGGCCCTCGTCGATCTCCCTGCACACCGAGCAGGTGCCGCAGGGGGTCGAAGTGATGCCGGTTTCACAGTTGACACATTTGGCGATGATCCGCGCGATGGTGGTCTTGCCGACACCGCGGGTACCGGTAAACAGGTAGGCGTGGTGCAGGCGCTGATTGTCCAGCGCATTGATCAGGGCCTTCAGCACATGGGTCTGGCCGACCATTTCGCGGAACGAGCGCGGACGCCATTTACGTGCAAGAACCTGATAACTCATGAAAAACCATCGCAGCCTGAACGAGCGGGAAGATCGCTAATGCTAGCGGAGCGGGGGCAAAATTGCATCCTGCCATTCCGTCTCGGGCCCGGAAATCGCGGCATCAAGGGCTGCACGTCAGCAACAACGCCGCCAGATACAGCCCCAGACCGAATACACCGTGGGTCATCAGGCTACGCAGACGGTTTTTCCCCGGCGTCGGCGTCCGCGAAGCAAAGAACCCTGCGCCCATCGCCGGCTGCATGACACAAAACGGCGCAATCACTGAAACAATGCCGAACAACAGCGCGGGCAGCACCGTCGGCGCCCGCAGCCAGCCCTGCCCCATCACCGCCACCAACAGCGCGGCGAACAGCACACCCACCGCGTAATGGATGATCCAGCCCCACATCAATTCGTTTGCCACAGGCTCAGTCCGGGCAATCGCCGCATGGTGAAAACGACCGCGAAACAGATGCCCCGCCCAGCGCCCGACCATGGCGAAATTGAGGGTGGTGATACCCAGGCGCTTGAGCAATAGGGCCCACAGGTCCATGACCAGCGTGGCGCCGATACCGATCAGTAGAGTGGA
The DNA here is from genome assembly GCF_025466035.1 of Pseudomonas sp. 20P_3.2_Bac5. NCBI lineage: Bacteria > Pseudomonadati > Pseudomonadota > Gammaproteobacteria > Pseudomonadales > Pseudomonadaceae > Pseudomonas > Pseudomonas sp. 20P_3.2_Bac5. The sequence goes on from NZ_JANLOA010000066.1 coordinate 66,630, forward strand.
AAGAAGGATGGACATGGAAAACTCCTCGGCACGTTGACGAAACATGCCGCGCAGCTTAGAAGTTGAAGTCAACTTCAAGTCAAGGACATGCCGATGGACATTGCCGACGTCGCCAAACGCACCGGAGTACCGGCCTCGACGCTGCGTTACTACCAGAAGAAGGGCTTGCTCGAATCGCTTGCCCAACCGGGACAGCGCCGGCAGTTCGCGGCGGACGTAGGAGATCGGCTGGCCTTGATCGCGCTAGGACAAGCGGCGGGATTTTCCCTGGATGAAGTGGGAGCGATGCTGGTCAATCTGCAGGTGGATCGCGAGAAGCTGGCGGCCAAGGCGGACGAGATCGATGCGCAGGTCAAGCGCTTGCAGGCGATGAGCAAGGGGTTGCGGCACGCGGCGGCGTGCCCGGCGGACGATCATTTGGCGTGCCCAACGTTTCAGCGGTTGATGAAGGTGTCGTTGCTAAAGCGCTCTTGAGGGCTGCATAGAACCCTGTGGGAGTTGGCTTGCCAGCGATGAAGTCCTGATTGGCAAAACAGGCCAACATCCTGTTGCACTTGCCTAAAAACTTCACCGATATCCGACTTTCTTGTAGGCAACTTCCCAAGCATACTCCCCGACCCCGCCTGGTGGTTGCATCCCTTGGAAACGATGCCTAGTCTTCGCCGGTCGTTGCCAGATCAACGACACGGATTAGCAGTCCGTCGAAATGATGAAACCACCAGCATCCAGTTATGGCGGCTGTGCGTGTGGGCACCCTCGGGTGCGCCGGGTTTTCTCATTTCACCGGTCTGCTAACCCACGTGCAGCCGCCACCCTAGTTCGTTTAGCAGCGAGCCAAGTGGCGAATTCATTGATGAAATGAGGAATACGCCATGAAAAAGCTTGTCCCCGATCCACCCCTGATTTCCCCTGAAAAGAAAGCCATCCGCACAGCCGCGGAGCATCTCGAAAATGCAATCTTCGCCGCTGCGGCGCTACTTGCCCTGCACAACCAGCACCACGAAGGAATGCTCAATGACGCACTGGTGGAAATGCGAATGTCCAGGGCACTTCTCACGGTTGCGCTGACGGCTCCGCCAGAGAGCCCGCCAATGTGAATGAAGACCGCGGAGTTCAACTCCGCGGTCTTCCCGCCTCAATACCCGCCCCATACAGGTAGAATCCCGCCCCACACATTCAGTCGATCGATAGGGAGCAGTAATCGATGAAGTCGCTGTACAAGTTGGGCGTGGCACTGACCCTCGCCGCCGCGCTCGCGGGTTGCAAAAGTGATCGGGAAAAATTGGTCGAATCGCGATTTGATTTTCAAAAGACCTATGACGAACAGACCGAAAAGTCCGTGAAAAGCTTTGCAGCGCTTCGCGAGAACATTCCGGAGAGCAAAGTCCGCGAAACCATCAAGAAGCACCACAGCCTGGAGCAAGGGCGCCAGGACATACTTGCGCTCTACAGCGAGGAAAACTTCACCGACGCCGAATTCACCCAGATCATGGACGCCCGGCAACGCATCATGGCCGGCCAGCAACCCAGCGCGGAACAGAAGCCAGCGATGGAAAAGCTGGTGACGCTGATGCAAAAGCGCTATGAGGATCCCAGCTACAAGGAAAAAGGGAAGGCTCTGTACGACGCCATTCTTGCTGACCTGGACAAGTAAGGCCGGAGCCCACAAGCTTGTCATGGTGGCTGTGCGCGTGGGCACCTTCGGGTACGCCGGATTCCATGTTCCCGGGCGGCCAATCCGCTGGCAGTCGCCACCGAATGGCAGTCGATCAGAAATTTACTGTGGGGCAGGACAACTCTTCACGGCTGCTTCGAATGCTTTGGTGTAATCAACGTAGGTTTCTGGGCTGTAGGGCCTTGCCGTTACAAAGAAGCGATAAGTTCTACTCAAACGGAGGATCTGGTCAACTTCTAAAGCCCATTTGAAGCCCGCATGATCAGTCAAAAGAAAGAACTTATGACTCCAGATCTCGCTGCTTTCACCGACCCCAGAGTAAGCATACTGAAGATTCCCATACCACTCAGGCCTTTCAATAATAGCGCGGATTGCTTCCTTGACAGAGCCAGCATCGCGACGACTCAAATAGTTCATCTCCCCGATAGCCACATCGTCTAGCGCACTCAACTCTGCTAATGGTACGGGCAAGCGCTCGCGACTTATGACACGGGAATATTTGCAGTCAAACACCCAAAGACCACTTTTCACATATTCATCACCGTAAATCACTACGCCGTTGCCTAAGTCAGTTTTATATACACTGGTCAAAACCCTTATTCCATAGTCGACCCCAAGCAACAAAAACGGGGTGAAAACCATGGCTGCAATCCACAAGCCTTTATTTTGGGAAAAACTCAAAAATATGCCCCCAGGTCATTAAAGAATCGCGCCGCGACGGAGAGCAAAGGATCACAAACCTTGCTGCGGCGCAGGACAGCTCTTCACGGCCGCTTCAATTGCCTTGGTGTGATCAACATAGGTTTCTGGATTGTAGGGCCTTCCTGTTAAAACGAATCGGGCGCTTCCACTCAAACGAAGTGACTCGGAGACTTCTACAGCCCATTTCACACCAGCGTGATCCGCCAACACAAAAAATTTGTGACTTACAATATCGCCGCTTGTTGCGCCAACGCCAGAATAAATATACTGCAGGTCTTTGTGCCACTCCGGCACTGCAGTGATAGCCGTGATCGCTTCCTTGGCAGAGGCGACATCACGACCATTGAAATAATACATTTGCCCAAACGTTAGCGTTTCCAGAACACTCAGCTCCGCTAATGGTGCGGGCAAGCGCTCTCGACTGATTGCGCGAGAATATTTACAGTCAAATACCCAAAGACCACTTCTCACATAGTCATCACCGTAAATTACCACGCCGTTGCCCAAGTCATTTTTATATACGCTGGTCAAAACTCTTACGCCATAGTCGACCCCAAGCAGCAGAAACGGAGAGAAAACCAGAACTGCAATCCACAAAGCTCTATTTTGGAAGAAACTCAAAGTACCCCTCCGGCGCGCCAAATGGAGTGCTCGATCGGCGACTGCCGCCTCTCCTTTCCATGGTTCAGATAGTCAATGAATTCCTGAGTCGTTGTGATTTCGACGATGTCCGCACCATAAACATCAGCGGAGCCGCGTGCCTCAATGAGCATGTCTTCGTTGTACGAAGGCGTGAACACCACCAGCGCCCGGGTCAACGCAGGATTGAAACGCTTGAACTGGGCGAGCTCGCGCACAGCCTGGCCGATGAATATCATCTTTTTGCCCGAGCCATTGTCGTGCTGGCTTCCGGCGACGGCGATCAGTTCAGGCGTCAGTGGTTTGCCAGACGCTGTCGAGCGCGACTTATTGGCCGCTGCCGAGGCGATCACCGCCTGTTGGTGGCTAGAGAAGGATTGTTGCCCCGGCTGGACTGGCCGGGCTGGTCGAAGCCGTGGTCGAGGGCTGATTGTGCCTCGGCGCCATGACGCTGTTGGTGGACTCGTAAGAGAAGGCGAAGTCCGAGGGAATCAACCCGGCGTAACACGGGCAGCCACTGAAGCTGTCCAGGCTTCCCGCGACCAGTACGCCTTCGTTGATAAATGACGGAATGCCGCCGTGGATCTGATAGGTCTTCCCGGTCACGCCGCACGTCACCGAGTCACCCTGACGGGCCGAAGGCAAGCCCTCGATGATGAATTCGCTGTCGCCGGTTAGCACCTGACCACCACAGGTGGTCTTGTCGCCAATGCGAATGAGGTAGCCGAGCACCATGAATCTGCGTCCTTCTGCTTTGTCCAAAACCTCCCGGGAAATAGCTCCCAAGGCCAAGGACAGATGCTTGCAAGAGGACAGCTTGATGGTAAGCAGGCGGATTCCGAGCGCTAAGCAGGATCTTTCTGACAGTGCTATCAGTCACCGCAAAAAAGGTCCGCGGGATAATGCCTGCCCCCTTACCCGCTCAGGGCGGCAGGCGACACCAAAACCATCTGGCACAACCACTGGTGAGATTCCATTACGGATTCATCGCTTTTATCGGGACAAAGGAATTCAGAAAAGAGAAGACGACGGAACAGGCAATGCTGCCTAACCCGCAGGTCAGTACAGGCTATGCAGCACACCCCGCCAACATCAGGACAACGCCTGCGGCCAGTCCCTTCAGCGTCCTTCCTTTCATTTCTTCCCAGTGTTGTGCCCGCCAACCCGGCAAAGAATCGTAAAAAAGGCATTTAGAAATGCTTCTGAGGCGCGCATTTTCGGTCGCCGGACTGCACGGCGTTGCATGCATCTTCGGCGGCGCTGTAGGCGTCCAGGTATCGCTTGCGTTCATCGATCCGCTGTTGAGGGGTGCCGCCAGGACATCCTCCGTCGATCATATCGATGGCCGTCTTGGTCATGAACATTACCGTCTCGGTGCTGCTGGTGACGGAGGCGTTATTGGGGATCTTCGTCATCCGAGGTGTCGCTCGAGGTGTCGCCCAAGGTGACGACATCCATGACAACCATGAAAGGCAGGGCAACGCTCATGATTCCGACACCAAGAACGTCGCCGTCCTTGGCGGAGTCGACGATCATCTGACCAGTCTGGCCGGTATGGGTAGAGCAGCCGGCAAGCGCCAGCATCGCCATGACGGTTAGAGTTTTCCGCATGTTTGATTCCTGTAGGGACGGGACACTGGTTTCTTGGCCAATGGCTGCGCCCTTCGGAATTTCTGCCCGCAAGCGTTTGTGATGCCCGGATAGGCCTCGACTCTCTTTGGCCGCCCAGGTCAATGCCAATGCGCCTTTACCGTCTTCCATTTCCCAGGGGCTATACGAATACGGAGTTCTGCCTGGATGGATTGCGCCGGAGTCTGCTACCCGAACTGGGTTTTCTTCAGCTACGTAATCGTCCAGACACTTCGGCAGCAATGTGAACGGCGTCCGAACCTCACCCTCAATGAATCGCTTCATGATTGTCCCTGCCACGATCACGATAATCAGGAGGTTAGACAATCGCTGATGTTTTCACACAATCTGGGCCGTTTTCTGCCATAGGCGCCCCCCCTCAAGCAGCGCCCCAAAGGCCCCTATCTGCTCGCGATGCAGGTCAGCCGCCAAGCGCATGACCGCAAAAAAAGAGAGTTCCCCCATTCCGATCAGACGCGCTTTTCACCCAAGGCAGCGTCAAGACAGGCACGAATGTAGGACACATCCCGATTCAACACCGGACGCTTACTGACTTTTATTGAGAGAAGAAACCTCAGAAAAGAGGCAATGACAGAACAAGCGATGCAGCCTGATCCGCAGGTGAAGGGTGTTTGCCGACAGGGTCAGAGAGACTTTCAGACCCCGGAAATGGAGGCGGCCCCACCAGCCACACCCCGGCACACGATGTTCCCGCTATGGCTGCTGCCTTCCGGCTCTGACCAGGTTCACGGGTAATCGTTGCGGGGGGACCGATGGGGCCACCACTACGCGACTCGCCAAGTGGCGAGCCGCGCCATTGTACCGGTCTGAGAGGGAGTTACAACCTCCAGCGCGAGAAAAAACCATCATTTCTCAATGACTTGTCCCGCTGACCGATCAGACGCTGATGCCCTGCTCCGCCAAAAAGGCCACGAATGCGTCCTCGTCCATCACCTTCACCCCCAATTCACTGGCCTTGGCCAGCTTGGAGCCGGCACCGGGGCCAGCGACGACGCAGTGGGTCTTGCCCGACACGGAACCGGCAACTTTCGCACCGAGGCTTTCCAGTTTGTCTTTGGCGATATCACGGCTCATGCGCTCCAGCGTACCGGTCAGCACCCAGGTCTGGCCGGCCAGGGGCAAGCCTTCGGCAACTTTCTTCTCGCTTGCCCAGTGCATGCCGAACTCCAGCAACTGGGCTTCAATGGCACGTGCCAGTTCGCGGTTGGCTTCAATCAGGAAGAATTCCCGCACGGCTTCGGCCTGCTTGGCCGCCAGGGCCTGGCGCAGGTCGATGCCGTCGGCTTCGATGATTTTTTCCAGACTGCCCAGCTTGGCCACCAGCTTTTCCGCGCCGGTGGGACCGACCGAGGAAATATCCAGCTTGGCGATCATTCCGGCCAGGGTCGTGCTGGCGGCGAATTCGGCGCTCAGTTCGCCCTCGTCCTGAAGCTGCATGCCGCAGTCCAGCAGTTGCTGGATGACGTTGCGGTTGTGCTCGTCCTCGAAGAAGTTGTGAATCTCGTAGGCAACTTCGAGACCGATGTCCGGCAGGTAGGTCAGCACCTGCGGCAGCGCCTTCATCACACGCTGCAACGAGCCCAGCGAGCGAGCCAGGACCTTGGCAGTCTCCTCGCCCACATCAGGGATGCCCAGCGCATAGATGAAGCGCGCCAGACCCGGACGCTTGCTGTCTTCGATGGCGGCCAGCAGTTTGTTGCTGGAGACTTCGGCGAAGCCTTCCAGCTCGACCACCTGTTCATAGGTCAGGCGATACAGATCAGCCGGCGAGGCGATCAGGCCCTCGTCCACCAGTTGCTCGACGCTCTTCTCGCCCAGGCCTTCGATGTCCATGGCGCGGCGCGAGACGTAGTGAATGATCGCCTGCTTGAGTTGCGCCGCGCAGGCCAGGCGGCCAACGCAGCGGTACACCGCGCCTTCGCTGACGGTTTCCTTGCCTTTGCTGCGCTTGACCAGTTGCGTGCGCTCGACCTGCGAGCCGCACACCGGGCACTCGGTGGGAATCTGCACCGGACGGACGCTGGCCGGGTCACGCCGCTCGGTGACCACTTGCATGACCTGCGGAATGACGTCGCCAGCGCGGCGGATGATCACCGTGTCGCCGATCATCACGCCCAGGCGCTCCACTTCGTCCATATTGTGCAGCGTGGCATTGGCCACGGTGACGCCAGCCACCTTGACCGGCTTGAGCCGCGCCACCGGCGTGACGGCACCGGTCCGGCCGACCTGGAATTCCACATCGAGCACTTCGGTGAGTTCTTCCATGGCCGGGAATTTGTGGGCGATGGCCCAGCGCGGCTCACGGGCGCGGAAGCCCAACTCGCGCTGGGAGGCCAGGCTGTTGACCTTGAACACCACGCCGTCGATCTCGTAGGGCAGATCGTTACGTCGCGCGCCGATGTCGTGGTAGTAGGCCAGGCACTCCTCGATTCCGGCGGCGTGTCGCAACTCGCGGCTGATGGGCATGCCCCAGGTCTTGAGCTTTTCGAGGATGCCGATATGGGTGTCGGCGATCGCCTCGGACACCTGGCCCAGGCCATAGCAGCAGAATTCCAGCGGGCGGCTGGCGGTGATCTTCGAATCCAGTTGGCGCAGGCTGCCGGCAGCGGCGTTGCGCGGGTTGGCGAAGGTCTTGCCGCCGATCTCGGCCTGGGCGGCGTTGAGTTTGTCGAAGCCGGCCTTGCTCATGAACACTTCGCCGCGCACTTCCAGCACTTCGGGCCAGCCGGTGCCGTGCAGCTTGAGCGGGATATTACGGATGGTGCGCACGTTGACGCTGATGTCCTCGCCGGTGGTACCGTCGCCGCGAGTGGCGCCCTGCACCAGTTGACCATTGCGGTACAGCAGGCTCACGGCCAGACCATCGAGCTTGGGTTCGCAACTGTAATCGACGGGCGCGCCGCCGCCGAACAGGTCGCCAGCCGGCAGGTCCAGGCCTTCCACCACGCGGCGATCGAATTCACGCAGGTCGGTTTCCTCGAAGGCGTTGCCCAGGCTGAGCATCGGCACTTCATGACGCACCTGGCTGAAGGCAGACAGCGCCGCGCCGCCCACACGCTGGGTCGGCGAATCCTCGCTGACAAGTTCCGGGTGCTCAGCTTCCAGCGCCTGCAGTTCGCGAAACAGGCGGTCGTACTCGGCATCCGGCACGCTGGGCTCATCGAGCACGTAGTAGCGGTAGTTGTGCTGGTCGAGTTCGGCACGCAGTTCGAGGATTCGGGTTTCGGCATTCATGGCGGGATTCTCGTGCAAAGCAAAAGAGCAGCCGGGGCTGCTCTTGCATGTTTCGGTGAGGCTGGCGGGGCATGCCCGCCATTGTTCTTAACGTTTCTGGGTCAGGGCGCGGCGCTCGAACTCGACGATGCGCTGACGGTAGTGCTCGATGGTCTGGGCGGTCATGACGCTGCGCTGATCATCTTTCAATTCGCCGTTCAGCTCGTGGGCCAGTTTGCGCGCGGCGGCGACCATCACGTCGAACGCCTGCTTAGGATGCCGTGGGCCCGGCAGGCCGAGGAAGAAGCTGACGGCGCGGGTGCTGAAGTGGTCGATGTCGTCCAGGTCGAAGACGCCCGGCTTGACCGCGTTGGCCATGGAGAACAGGACTTCGCCATTGCCCGCCATGCTTTCGTGGCGGTGGAAGATGTCCATTTCGCCGAAGCGCAGGCCGCTTTCGAGGATGTTCTGCAGCAGGGCCGGGCCCTTGAAGCCACCATCGTCGCGGGAGATCACGCTGATCACCAGCACTTCCTCGACTTGCGGCAGTTCCTTGCCTTCGCTGGCGGAACCGTAGCCGGTGGTCTTGGTGTTTTCCGCAGGGAAGTCGTCGTCGATGTCACCGAACAGATCAGGCTCGCGCGAATCGGCGCTCAGGTTCAGGTCGCCCTGCTGTGGCTCGGTGCCACGTTTGCCGCGTTTGTTGGCCTTGCCGGCCTTTGGCTCGCGTGCAGGCGCGCTCATCGACGGCAGATCATCCTCGTCGAGTTGCGGCTCCTTGTGCGTGTCGAGTACGCGGGGTGGCCCCAATACTTCGGCGCTGGTTTCTTCATCCGGGATATTGGACAAACTGCGGTCCAGACGGAACTTCAACTTGCCCTTGCCGCCGCGCATGCGGCGCCAGCCGTCAAAGAGAATACCGGCAATGACTATGATGCCGATGACGATCAGCCATTCGCGCAGACCGATTTCCATGTAATCCCGTGCCTCTGTGAAAAATGCTGAAAAATAAAAGGGTTAAAACCCTTTAAAACGTGGCGCCAACTCTATGTTCTGACTGACGTTTTACCCACGTACGAAAAATTGACATTAAGCTAGCACGACCAAAGATAACTTTACACCGTCTGTCGCAACGGACAGGTTCATTTAGCCCGGGTTCGTGCTTCATATCTCGTATCAGGCGTCGACCATGGCCATCGCCTCCTCCACATCCACCGCCACCAGCCGCGAGCAGCCTGGCTCGTGCATGGTTACCCCCATCAGTTGATCGGCCATTTCCATGGCGATCTTGTTATGGGTGATATAGATGAACTGCACGGTCTGACTCATCTCTTTTACCAGCCGCGCATAACGGCCGACGTTGGCATCGTCGAGCGGTGCATCGACTTCATCGAGCATGCAGAACGGTGCCGGGTTCAATTTGAAGATGGCAAATACCAACGCCAGGGCGGTCAGCGCTTTTTCACCGCCGGAGAGCAAATGAATAGTGCTGTTCTTCTTTCCTGGCGGGCGCGCCATGATCGTTACCCCTGTATCGAGTAAATCTTCGCCCGTCAGTTCCAGATACGCACTGCCGCCACCGAAAACTTTTGGAAAAAGTGCCTGCAAACCGGCATTTATCTGATCGAAGGTATCTTTGAAACGATTACGCGTTTCCTTGTCGATCTTGCGAATGACGTTTTCCAGCGTGTCCAGGGCTTCGACCAGATCGGCGTCCTGGGCATCGAGGTAGCGCTTGCGCTCGGACTGTTGCTGGTATTCCTCGATTGCCGCGAGGTTGATTGCGCCCAAACGCTGGATGCGCCCGTCCAGGCGCTCCAGTTCGGCCTCGGCCTCCTGTTCGTTGGCCTCCTCGGTCAGGGTCGCCAGCACGCCGTCCAGGTCGTAGCCGTCGGCATGCAGTTGCTCGTGCAGGGTCTTGCGCCGCACGCTCAGGCCTTGCCATTCCATGCGGTGCTGCTCGAGCTGGCCGCGCAGCAACTGGGATTGTTGCTCGGCCTGGCTGCGGCGCTTCTCGGCGTCACGCAACTCGCGGTCGGCATCCTCCATGTGCAGACGCGCCAGACGCATTTCTTCGTCGACGCTCATGCGCTTTTCCAGCAGTTCTTCGAGCTTGAGGCGCAGCTCTTCCAGCGGGGCCTCGCCCTCTTCCAGGTTCAGGCTCAACTGTTCGCGCTTTTCGCTCAGGCGCTCGGATTGCAGCTCCAGGCGTTCCAGGGCCTGGCGGGTGGAATCGTGCTGGGCCCGCAGCGAGCCGAGGCGCACCGCGAGCTGGTGGGCGTGATCCTTGTGTTGACGCGCTTCCTGGCGCACCCGGTCGAGGTGTTCGCGCAAGCCGTCGCGCTGGGCCAGGAGCATTTCCCGCTGCTCGGTATCCTGAGCCATCAGTTCCAGCGCTTCCTGCAGCACCAAACGGGACTCGCCCAGTTGTTCCTGCTCGATCCCACGCTGCTCCGCAGATTCCGCCAGTTCGTCTTCAAGACGCCGACGACGCAGGCCCAGTTGCTCGGCGCGGGCCTTGCCAGCGGATAGGCGCGCCTTCAGCTCACCTTGCTGGCGGGCTTCGTCCTGGGCACGGCGGCGCAGTTGTTCACGGCCGTCTTCAAGCTGGCGCTGCTGGTCGCGCTGGTCGTTCAGTTCTTCGTCCAGTTGCGCCAGCCGGGCTTGCTGTTCTTCCTGTTCCAGGCCAAGACGCTCCAGCTCCTGGCCGCGGGCGAGCACGCCGCCCTGAGCATCACTGGCACGGCTGACCCGCAGGAAGCTGCGGCCGACCCAATAACCGTCGCGACTGACCAGACTCTCGCCCTCGGCCAGTTGTCCGCGCAGCGCCAGCGCCCGATCGAGACTCTCCACCGGCTTGACCCGGCCCAGCCACGGCGACAGATCCACCGCGCTTTCGACCTTGTCCAGCAGACTGCCCGGCACCTGCGCGGCGCCAAGGCTGGCGTCCAGCAGGCGTAGTTCGCCCTGGTCGAAACCGTCGAAGCCCAGATCGCTGAACGAATCCACCAGCACCGCTTGCAGGTCGGCGCCCAACACGGTTTCCACCGCCAATTCCCAGCCCGGCTCGACGCGCAGGCCTTCGGCCAATCGCGGGCGCTGCTCCAGGCCATGCTCGCGCAGCCACTGGGCGGCGCCGCTGCCAGGTTCCAGCGCAGCCTGTTGCAAGGCTTCCAGCGATGCCAGACGACCACCAAGACGCTGCAACTCGCCCTGCGCCTGCTGCTGGGCCTGGGTGGCCTGTTGCAGGCGTTCGCGCAGGTGATCGAGCCGCTCGGCAGACTGTTGTTCTTCCAGTTGCAGGTCTTCCAGCAGCAGTTCGCTGCTGGCAACTTGCTCGGCCAGCTCGAGGATCGCCGCGTCTTCCGGGTCGGCGCTGAGCTGATCGCGTTCTTCGCCCAGCTTGCGCTGGCGCTCGGCCAGGCGTTCGAGGCTGTGTTCCAGTTGCTGGATGCGCGACTGCTGCACCTCGGCCTGGCGGCGCGGCTCGGCGGAACGGGCGTTGAAGCTGTCCCATTGTTCCTGCCAGCCGTGCATGGTGGTTTCGGCTTCTTCAAGTGTCGCGGAGGCTTCCTCGGCCGCGGCCAGGGTCGTTTCCTGTTCCGGGTCGAGCATCTCCAGTTCTTCGCCAAGGGTCGCCAGCAAGGTGCGGTCGTGCCCCAGGTGCGATTCGGTTTCCTGGCGCGAGCGCTCGGCTTCCTTGAGGTCGTCCTGCAATTGGCGCAGGCGCTGCTGGCCGTGCTGGATACTTTGCTCGACCCGGGCGATGTCGCCGCCGACCGAATAGAAGCGGCCCTGGACCAGATTGAAACGCTCGGACAGTTCGTGATGACCATCGCGCAACCGCTCGATACTCGCATCGGCGTTGCGCTGCTCGGCCACCAGCGCCTCGAAGGACACTTCCTGGTCGCCGATAACGCTTTCGCGCTGGCTGACCTGGGTGTCCAGCGCGCGCCAGCGCAGGGCCGACAGTTGCGCCTTGAGCTGGCGTTCTTCGGCCTTGTATTCCTTGTATTTCTCCGCCGCCTGGGCCTGCCGGTGCAGGCGTTCGAGCTGGCGCTCCAGCTCTTCGCGCAAGTCGGTCAGGCGCTCGAGGTTTTCGTGGGTGCGGCGGATGCGGTTCTCGGTTTCGCGGCGGCGCTCCTTGTACTTGGAGATGCCCGCGGCTTCCTCGATGAAGTTGCGCAGTTCTTCCGGCTTCGCCTCGATGAGCTTGGAGATCATGCCCTGCTCGATGATCGAGTAGCTGCGCGGGCCCAGGCCGGTGCCGAGGAAGATATCGGTGATGTCACGGCGCCGGCACTTGGTGCCGTTGAGGTAGTAAGTGTTCTGCGCGTCGCGGGTGACCTTGCGCCGGATCGAGATCTCGGCGTAGGCGGCGTATTCGCCCACCAGGGTGTTGTCGCTGTTGTCGAAGACCAGTTCGATGCTGGCCTGGCTGACCGGCTTGCGGCTGGTGGAGCCGTTGAAGATGACGTCGGTCATCGACTCGCCGCGCAGGTTCTTCGCCGAGCTTTCGCCCATGACCCAGCGCACCGCGTCGATGATGTTGGACTTGCCGCAGCCGTTAGGGCCGACTACCGCGGCCATGTTGCTGGGAAAATTGACGGTGGTCGGGTCGACGAACGACTTGAACCCCGCCAGGCGAATGCACTTCAGGCGCATGGTCAGTCAGTCACCAGGGCCGACAGCACCAGTTCACAACTGCGTCCGCAGTACTCGGTGAGCACCTGGCGGATTTGCGCCAGGTCACCGGCGACCACCGCCTGAAGCAATTCGGTGAACAGCACCAGGAAGTCGTTCATTTCCGCCTTGCGCTGGTCCAGGGCTAGGTAATAGGTGCGGCTCATGGCAGGCTGCAGGTTTTCGACGGTTTCCTGCAGGTATGGATTGTTGGCAAACGGATAGGCGGCGCGCATCACCGCGAAGCTCTCTTCGACGAAGGCCTTGATGTCCTGACGCGCGCAAGCCTCTTGCAGGCGCTGCTGAATGGCCAGGAACGGCGCCAGCTCGGCATCGCTGGTGCGCCGCGTGGCGACGGCATTGCCGAGCAGGATGTACAGCTCGCTCATCAGGGTGCACAGGCTGCGCACGTTGAGTTCGTTGAGAACGGTCACGTGGGCGCCACGGCGCGGCAGGATGGTCACCAGATGACGGCGTTCGAGAATCAACAGGGCTTCGCGCACCGAGCCACGGCTGACATTCAGTGCCTGGGTGACCTTCTGTTCCTGGATGCGTTCTGCAGGCTTGAGTTCACCCCGGATGATCCGTTCGGCCAGGTAGTGGGCAATTTGCTCGGAGAGGCTGTCCGGCGCCTTGAACGTCATGGTTTTCCTTCAAAATCGTTGAACGGCTAAAAACGCGGAAGTGTAACGCAAATGCCCACTGCCAGCATGCTGGAGCCGTCATCCCCGCGAGGCTTTTCCTACAACACGCTCTCCCCCTCTGGAACGGCCTCCCGCCGTGCGCGCTTCACCCTTCGCGAAAGGATCCCCACAAGGCTAGCTGACGCTTCAACAGCGCGCATCAGTCGTTTCACTCGTCTATTTAGGAATTCAGCTACAGAAAGCCTGCTTAACTGAAACACAGGGATTAGCGCATTGGGAGAGCGGCCGAATGGATTTTCTTGACCTACAGGTCAGAAAATCATTGACCGGAAAGTCAAGGCTGAATACATTTCGCCTCAGTCCGCTCAACAACAATAATTCGCTTGTGAGGCCCTTCCGTGATCCAGTTTCTCTTGAACCAGGAGTTGCGCAGTGAGCATGCCCTGGACCCCAACCTGACGGTACTCGAGTATCTGCGCGAGCACTTGGGTAAAACCGGCACCAAGGAGGGCTGCGCCAGTGGTGACTGCGGCGCGTGCTCCGTGGTGGTCGCCGAACGCATTACTGACGAAAACGGCCAGGACAGCCTGCAATACCGCAGCCTGAACTCCTGCCTGACGTTCGTCTCGTCGCTGCACGGCAAACAGTTGATCAGCGTCGAAGGCCTCAAGCACCAGGGCAAGCTGCACAGCGTGCAACAGGCGCTGTCCGACTGCCACGGCTCGCAGTGCGGTTTCTGCACGCCGGGCTTCGTCATGTCTCTGTTCGCCCTGCAAAAGAACAGCGATCAGCCCGACCTGCACAAAGCCCACGAAGCCCTCGCTGGCAACCTGTGTCGCTGCACCGGCTACCGGCCGATCCTCGCCGCCGCCGAGCAGGCCTGCTGCCAAGCCCAGCCCGACCAGTTCGACGCCGCCCAGGCGCAGACCATCGCCCGCCTCAAGGCCATCGCGCCGACGGAAACCGGAGAACTCAACAGCGGCGACAAGCGCTGCCTGGTGCCGCTGACCGTGGCTGACCTCGCCGATCTCTATGGCTCGCACCCGGAAGCCCGGCTGCTGGCCGGCGGCACCGACCTGGCGCTGGAAGTGACCCAGTTCCACCGGACGCTGCCGGTGATGATCTATGTCGGCAACGTCGCCGAACTCAAGCGCGTCGAGCATTTCGACGACCGCATCGAGATCGGCGCGGCCACCCCGCTGACCGACTGCTACGAAGCCCTGCACACTGAGTACCCGGACTTCGGCGAGTTGCTGCACCGCTTCGCCTCCCTGCAGATCCGCAACCAGGGCACCCTTGGCGGCAACATCGGCAACGCCTCGCCGATCGGCGACTCGCCGCCGCTGCTGATCGCCCTCGATGCGCAGATCGTCCTGCGCAAGGGCGACAGCACCCGCACCCTCAAGCTGGAAGACTATTTCATCGACTACCGCATCACCGCGCGGCAGGAGAGCGAGTTCATCGAGCGCATCATCGTGCCGAAAGCCAAGGCCAACTGGGTCTTCCGCGCGTACAAGGTGTCGAAACGGCTGGACGACGATATTTCCGCGGTGTGCGCCGCCTTCAACCTGCGCATCGACAACGGTGTGATCGAGCACGCCCGGGTTGCCTTCGGCGGCATGGCGGCGATCCCGAAACGCGCCCGCGCCTGTGAAGCCGCGCTGACCGACAAGCCGTTCAACCAGGCCACCCTGGAGAAAGCCTGCCAGGCCCTGAGCGAAGACTTCACACCGCTCTCGGATTTCCGCGCCAGCAAGGAATACCGCCTGCTGAGCGCGCAGAACCTGCTGCGCAAGTACTTCATCGAACTGCAAACACCGCACATCGAGACCCGGGTGACCGATTATGTCTAACCACCACACGCCCAAGAGCCAGGCGGAAATGGCCGAGCTGTTCGCCCAGGACCTGACCACCGGTGTCGGTCGCAGCGTCAAGCACGACAGCGCCGACAAACAGGTGTCCGGCGAGGCCGTGTACATCGATGACCGCCTGGAATTCCCCAACCAGTTGCACGTGTACGCCCGCACCGCCGACCGCGCCCACGCGCGCATCCTCAGGGTGGACACCACGCCGTGCTACGCCTTCGAAGGCGTGCGTATCGTCATCACCCACGAAGACATTCCGGGCCTGAAGGACATCGGCCCGGTCGTGGCCGGCGACCCGCTGCTGGCCATCGACAAGGTGGAGTTCTTCGGCCAGCCGGTGCTCGCCGTGGCCGCCCGTGACCTCGACACTGCGCGCCGCGCGGCGATGGCGGCGATCATCGAGTACGAAGACCTGGAGCCGGTGCTCGATGTGGTCGAGGCGTACCGCAAGAAGCACTTCGTGCTCGACAGCCACACCCACCAGCGCGGCGACTCCGTTACCGCCCTGGCCAGCGCCCCGCACCGTCTGCAAGGCACTTTGCACATCGGCGGCCAGGAACACTTCTACCTGGAAACCCAGATTTCCTCGGTGATGCCCACCGAAGACGGCGGCATGATCGTGTTCTGCTCGACCCAGAACCCCACCGAAGTGCAGAAACTGGTCGCCGAAGTGCTCGACGTGCCGATGAACAAGATTGTCCTCGACATGCGCCGCATGGGCGGCGGCTTCGGCGGCAAGGAAACCCAGGCGGCCAGCCCCGCCTGCCTGTGCGCGGTGGTTGCACGCCTGACCGGCCAGCCCACCAAGATGCGCCTGCCGCGCGTCGAAGACATGATGATGACCGGCAAGCGCCACCCGTTTTACGTCGAGTACGACGTCGGTTTTGACGACAACGGTCGCCTGCACGGCATCAACTTCGACCTGGCCGGCAACTGCGGCTATTCGCCGGACCTCTCGGGCTCGATCGTCGACCGCGCCATGTTCCACTCCGACAACGCCTACTACCTGGGCGATGCCACGGTGCACGGCCACCGCTGCAAGACCAACACCGCGTCCAACACCGCCTACCGTGGCTTCGGCGGCCCGCAAGGCATGGTCGCCATCGAAGAAGTGATGGACCATATCGCCCGCCATCTGGGCCGCGACCCGCTGGACGTGCGCAAGGCCAATTACTACGGCAAGACCGAGCGCAACGTCACCCATTACTACCAGACCGTCGAACACAACCTGATCGAGGAAATGACCGCCGACCTCGAAGCGAGCAGCGACTATGCCGAACGCCGCGAGTCGATCCGCCGCTTCAACGCCCACAGCCCGGTATTGAAAAAAGGCCTGGCGCTGACCCCGGTGAAATTCGGCATCTCGTTCACCGCGACCTTCCTCAACCAGGCCGGTGCGCTGATCCACATCTACACAGACGGCAGCATCCACCTGAACCACGGTGGCACCGAGATGGGCCAGGGCTTGAACACCAAGGTCGCCCAAGTGGTGGCCGAAGTGTTCCAGGTCGATTTCGACCGTATTCAGATCACCGCCACCAACACCGACAAGGTGCCGAACACTTCGCCGACCGCGGCCTCCAGCGGCGCCGACCTGAACGGCAAGGCCGCGCAGAACGCTGCCGAGATCCTCAAGAAACGCCTGGTCGAGTTTGCCGCGCGGCAGTGGAAGGTCACCGAGGAAGACGTGGAATTCCGCAACGGTCACGTGCGCATCCGCGACGAGATCGTCAGCTTCGAGACGCTGGTGCAACAGGCGTACTTCGCCCAGGTATCGCTGTCGAGCACCGGGTTCTACAAGACGCCGAAGATTTTCTATGACCGCAACCAGGCGCGTGGCCGGCCGTTCTACTACTTCGCCTTCGGCGCCGCCTGCGTCGAAGTGATCGTCGACACCTTGACCGGCGAGTACAAGATGCTCCGCGCCGACATCCTCCACGACGTTGGCGACTCGCTGAACCCGGCCATCGACATCGGCCAGGTGGAAGGCGGCTTCGTTCAGGGCATGGGCTGGCTGACCACCGAAGAACTGGTGTGGAACGCCAAGGGCAAGCTGATGACCAACGGCCCGGCCAGCTACAAGATCCCCGCGGTGGCGGACATGCCGCTGGATATGCGGGTGAAGCTGGTGGAAAACCGCAAGAACCCGGAAGACACCGTGTTCCATTCCAAGGCCGTGGGCGAGCCGCCGTTCATGCTCGGCATCGCCGCCTGGTGCGCGATCAAGGACGCCGTGGCGAGCATCGCCGACTACCGCGAGCATCCGCAGATCGACGCGCCGTCGACACCGGAGCGGGTGCTGTGGGGCTGTGAGCAGATGCGCAAGGTAGTGGCGGCACGGGCAGTTGCAAAACCGCAAGTGGAAACCGTGACCCACTGACGCCGCCTACCCCGTAGAAGCGAGCTTGCTCGCGATAGCGATCGAACAGGCGCCATCGCGAGCAAGCTCGCTCCTACACAACGGGCGACATCGAATCCTGAAGAGGATCAGAAATCATGCACCAATGGATCAATGCCCTCGCCGAGCTACAGGAACAGGGCGAGCCCTGCGTCCTGGTGACCATCATCGAAGAGCGCGGTTCGACCCCGCGCAATGCCGGCTCGAAGATGGTGGTCAGCGCCAGCCGTCTGTTCGACACCATCGGCGGCGGGCACCTGGAATTCAAGGCCATGCACATCGCCCGCGAGATGCTCGCCGAAGGCCGTGAATCGCCGCACCTCGAGCGCTTCAGCCTCGGCGCCAGCCTCGGCCAGTGCTGTGGCGGTGTCACGGTGCTGCTGTTCGAGCCCATGGGCGCGGTGCAGGCGCAGATCGCCGTGTTCGGCGCGGGCCACGTCGGCCGCGCTCTGGTACCCTTGCTCGCCGCGCTGCCCTGCCGGGTGCGCTGGATCGACTCGCGCGAGCAGGAATTCCCCGAGCACATTCCCGCCGGCGTCTGGAAAGTCGTCAGCGAGGAGCCGGTGGATGAGGTCGACGAGCTGCCCCCCGGCAGCTACTGCATCGTCATGACCCACAACCATCAGCTCGACCTGGAACTCACCGCCGCCATCCTAAAGCGCAATGACTTCACCTGGTTCGGCCTGATCGGCTCGAAGACCAAGCGCGCCAAGTTCGAGCACCGCCTGCGCGACCGCGGCTTCGAAGCCGAGCGCATGCAACGCATGCGTTGCCCGATGGGGCTGGCCGAGGTCAAGGGCAAGCTGCCGATCGAGATCGCCGTGTCCATCGCCGCCGAAATCATCGCCACCTATAACGCCAGCTTCGGCCTGCACAACCCGGCCGCGAACGCTGAACCCATCGCCCAACTGCTGCCGCCCTCACGGCGCAGCCACGCCATTTGACGAGAGTGTTATGAGCGCAACCCGCAAAGCCTACCGATCCGCCATCCTGCACAGCGTCGCCGACCCGGCCGAAGTCGGCATCGAGGCCTCCTTCGAGTATTTCGAAGACGGTCTACTGGTGGTCGACAACGGCAGGATCAGCCGCCTCGGCCACGCCAGCGACCTGCTGCCGACGCTGCCGGCCGACATCGAAGTGGTGCATTACCAGGACAGCCTGATCACCCCCGGCTTCATCGACACTCATATCCACTTCCCACAGACCGGCATGATCGGCTCCTACGGCGAGCAACTACTGGACTGGCTGAACACCTACACCTTCCCGTGCGAACGCCAGTTCGCCGACAAGGCACATGCCGACAAGGTGGCGAAGATTTTCGTCGAGGAACTGCTGCGCAACGGCACCACCACTGCGCTGGTGTTCGGCAGCGTTCACCCTGAATCGGTCAACGCCTTCTTCGAAGAGGCCGAGCGCCTGGACCTGCGGATGATCGCCGGCAAGGTGATGATGGACCGCAACGCCCCGGACTACCTGACCGACACCGCCGAATCCGGCTACGCCGAAAGCAAGGCGCTGATCGAGCGCTGGCACGGCAAGGGCCGCCTGCACTACGCGGTGACTCCACGCTTCGCGCCGACCAGCACCCCGGAACAACTGCAACTGGCCGGGCAACTGCTGGGCGAGTACCCGGACCTGTACATGCACACCCACCTGAGCGAGAACCTCAAGGAAATCGACTGGGTGAAATCGCTGTTCCCAGAGCGCAGCGGCTACCTGGATGTGTACGACCACTTCAAGCTGCTGGGTCAGCGCTCGGTGTTCGCCCACGGCGTGCACCTGTGCGACGCCGAATGCCAGCGCCTGGCCGAAACCGGCTCGGCGGTCGCCTTCTGCCCGACCTCCAACCTGTTCCTCGGCAGCGGTCTGTTCAACCTGTCGCAGGCCGAGCAGTTCAAGGTCAAGGTGGGCCTGGGCACCGATGTCGGCGCCGGCACAAGCTTCTCGCTGCTCAATACGCTGAACGAGGCCTACAAGGTCATGCAGCTACAGGGCACTCGCCTGCATCCTTTCAAGTCGCTGTACCTGGCCACCCTCGGCGGCGCTCGCGCACTGAGCCTGGATGATCGGATCGGCAGCCTGCGGGCGGGCAATGACGCCGACTTCGTGGTGCTCGACTATAAGGCCACGCCGCTGCTGGACTACCGCCTGCAACAGTCCAACAGCATCGAGGAAACCCTGTTCGTGCTGACCACCCTGGGCGATGACCGCACCATCCGCCAGACCTTCGCGGCGGGGAACTGCGTGCACCAGCGCTGATCTTTCCTGACGGAAACGACACGGGGCCAGTTCCCGCAAGCCTTCACTCAGGCTTGCGGGGACTGGCCCCATGTTCATTGGTGGCGCTTATCAGCTCTTGGCCGAGACCGAACCGCCGCGTTTCTTGCTCTGCAGCAGGTGCGAGAACACCGCGTGCAGGTCGTCCGAGGCGCTTTCCTCGTCGAGGTTGAGCTTGCTGTCGATGTGATCCATGTGATGCATCATCAGGTTCACCGCCAGGGTCGCGTCGCGGGCCTCGATGGCATCGATCAACTGCATGTGCTCGTCATAGGAGCAGTGCGAGCGGTTGCCGCTTTCGTACTGGGCAATGATCAGCGAGGTTTGCGACACCAGGCTGCGCTGGAAACTCACCAGCGGCGCGTTGGCGGCGGCTTCGGCCAGCTTGAGATGAAACTCGCCGGAGAGACGGATGCCGGCGCCACGGTCACCGCGGGAGAAGCTGTCGCGCTCTTCACGGACCATCACGCGCAGTTCGTTCAGTTGCTCGACGGTGGCGTGCTGCACGGCAAGTTCGGTGATCGCCCGCTCCACCATGCGCCGGGAAAAGAACACCTGACGCGCTTCTTCCACGGTTGGGCTGGCAACCACGGCGCCGCGGTTGGGGCGCAACAACACCACACTTTCATGGGCCAGACGCGACAAGGCGCGGCGGATGATGGTGCGGCTGACGCCGAAGATCTCGCCCAGGGCTTCCTCACTCAACTTGGTACCCGGCGCCAATCGCTGTTCGAGAATGGCCTCGAAGATATGCGCGTAGACGATGTCATCCTGGGTACCGCTGCGGCCACCGGTCTTGCCGGCCCGCGGGGCTTTCTTGAGGGGTTGTAGCTGTTCGTTCATGGGCACTCGCGCACGAAGATTCGCCTATCGGACCTCGACTGTAATACCAGCCAGTGGGGCGATGGCAAGTCCTGGGTAGAAAATTAACGGCTAAAGGTATTGCCGCATTGTACACAGCAAACTGCATTTCTGCAGGCGGCGATCTCCGTTATAGCGCCCGCCACCTCTAATGTGCGCACACCTAATAAAACAGTATTTGCATTCTTTGTATACAAACGCATAATCCACCGGGCAACTTCCTGACTCAAAGGTCAACATTCGAGTCGGTCGCCTTGCCAACCCTTCCCTCGCAGAGCCCCGAGTGATCGTGCAGGACCAGCTCTGAAAAACAAGAAAGACTTGAGGAGTACACGCTGTGGAAAGCCGCAAATCCGACGCACCTACGCTGGATCTTGCCCCACCGCTCGAAACGAGCTGGCTGGAGCGGATTTTCAAACTCAAGCTACACGGCACTACCGTAAAGACTGAAATGATCGCCGGCCTGACGACCTTCATCACCATGGCCTACATCATCTTCGTCAACCCCAACATCATGGCCGACGCCGGAATCGACCACGGTGCCGCCTTCGTCGCCACCTGCATAGCCGCCGCCCTGGGCTGCCTGCTGATGGGGCTCTACGCCAACTGGCCGGTCGGGCTGGCACCCGGCATGGGCCTGAACGCCTTCTTCACCTACACCGTGGTCGGAACCATGGGTTACACCTGGGAAGCCGCGCTGGGCGCGGTGTTCGTCTCCGGGGTGCTGTTCATGTTCCTGACCCTTTCACGCGTGCGCGAATGGCTGCTGAACAGCATCCCGGTCAGCCTTCGTCATGCAATGGGCGCCGGCGTCGGATTGTTTCTCGGACTGATCGGCCTCAAGACCGCGGGTATCGTCGTCGACAGCCCGGCCACCCTGATCAAGCTCGGCCACCTGAACGAACCCGGCCCGCTGCTGGCAGCCATCTGCTTCCTGATGATTGCCGTGCTCAGCTACCACCGGGTGTTCGGCGCCATCCTCATCAGCATCATCACCGTCACTCTCGCCGGCTGGGGTCTGGGCCTGGTGGAGTACGGCGGCGTGTTCTCGCTGCCGCCGAGCCTGGCGCCAACCTGGATGGCCATGGATGTCGCCGGGGTGTTCAACGTCAGCATGATCGCCGTGGTTCTGGCGTTCCTCTTCGTGCACATGTTCGACACCGCCGGCACCCTGATGGGCGTCGCCCAGCGCGCCAACCTGGTGAATGCTGACGGCCGCATCGAAAACCTGTCCCGTGCGCTCAAGGCAGACAGTGCGTCGAGCGTGTTCGGCGCGGTGGTCGGCGTGCCGCCGGTGACCAGCTATGTGGAGAGTGCCGCGGGCGTTGCCGCCGGTGGTCGCACCGGTCTGACGGCGGTGGTGGTGGGCTTGCTGTTCGTCGCAGCGATGTTCTTCGCGCCGCTGGCGGGCATGATCCCCGCGTATGCCACCGCAGGAGCGCTGATCTACGTCGCCATGTTGATGATGGGCAGCATGGCCCATATCGAATGGGACGAAGCGACCGACACCATTCCCGCGATCGTCACGGTGATCATGATGCCGCTGACGTTCTCGGTCGCGGACGGCATTGCCCTGGGCTTCATTACTTATGTGGTGCTCAAGGCATGTACTGGCCGGCATAAGGAAGTCTCGGCCAGCCTGTGGGTGCTGTGCGCGATCTTCATTGCCAAGTTCATCTTCCTTTAAGGGATAGATGGCGGGACAGGAGCCTCACCTTCGGGTGGGGTTTTTTTTGAGCTGCACGTTGCAAGCGGCAAGCGATCAGACAAGCTGGGCAGCCCGGCACAAAAACAGCAGACGAAAAAAAGCCCGCCAGTGTGAGCGGGCAAGGACCTACGAAGATTCTTCTAGCGACCAACTAGCTTCCGCGATAGGTCGAGTAACTGTAAGGCGAGATCAGCAGCGGAACGTGGTAGTGCTCCTGCTCGGCATTGATGCCGAAACGCAGCACAACCACATCAAGGAAGGCCGGCTGCGGCAACTGCACGCCACGCGCGCGGTAGTAGTCGCCTGCACTGAATTGCAACTGGTAAACACCGCTGCGGTAGTCATCACCCTGCAGCAGCGGCGCGTCGACGCGGCCATCGCTGTTGGTCAGGGCAGTGTTCACCAGCTCCAGTTGCTGGCCTTCGACACGATAGAGCTCGACCTTGATCGAGCTTCCAGGGCAGCCATGTGCGGCATCCAGTACATGCGTGGTCAAACGTCCCATTGCTTGCTCGCCTCATTGTTCAATCTGTGGGCAAAAAATACCCGCACGGCACCAGGATCGACCACGGTGGTGTGCGGAAGCTGGATCATTAAGACATTTTATTGAAAAATTGTACACAATTTTTCTAACCAGATTGGGCTTCAGCCAATCCCCCCTTCTGTAAATAAGCCATCAGTCGCAAAGCCAGGGCTTTGGCAGACACCAGCGTCATTTGCTGACCAAACAGGCAGGTTTCTTGCAGTCCTTTCTTTATAGGTATGCTGAAAGAAATGCGGAAAAACAGGCTTACAAATCGTCAATAAAGTTGTATACAATCACACCATCGACGTGGCCCCACGCAATCTGCGACCGCCACCCTCCCCGTGTTTACGTACAAGAAGGAAGACTGCAGTGAGCGCTGATTATCCTCGCGACCTGATCGGTTACGGCAATACCCCTCCCCATCCGCGCTGGCCGGGAAATGCCCGTATCGCGTTGTCTTTCGTGCTCAATTATGAAGAAGGCGGTGAACGCAACATCCTTCACGGCGACAAGGAATCCGAAGCCTTCCTCTCCGAGATGGTCTCCGCCCAGCCGCTGCAAGGCGCGCGCAACATGAGCATGGAATCGCTCTACGAATACGGTAGCCGCGCCGGCGTATGGCGCCTGCTGAAATTGTTCAAGGACAGCGGTGTACCGCTGACCGTCTTCGCCGTGGCCATGGCCGCGCAGCGCCACCCTGACGTGATCCGCGCCATGGTCGAAGCCGGCCATGAGATCTGCAGCCACGGCTACCGCTGGATCGACTACCAGAACATGGACGAGGCCCAGGAGCGCGAGCACATGCTCGAAGCCATCCGCATTCTCACCGACCTGACCGGTAAACGCCCGGTGGGCTGGTACACCGGCCGTACCGGCCCGAACACCCGTCGCCTGGTGATGGAGGAAGGCGGCTTCCTCTACGACAGCGATACCTACGACGACGACCTGCCTTACTGGGAATCGAACAACCCGACCGACAAACCGCATCTGGTGATCCCCTACACCCTGGACACCAACGACATGCGCTTCACCCAGGTCCAGGGCTTCAACTGCGGCGAGCAGTTCTTCCAGTACCTCAAGGACGCCTTCGACGTGCTGTACGAAGAAGGTGCCGAAGCGCCGAAGATGCTTTCCATCGGCCTGCACTGCCGCCTGATCGGTCGTCCGGCGCGCCTGGCTTCGCTCAAGCGCTTCATCGACTACGCAAAAAGCCACGACCAGGTCTGGTTTGCCCGCCGCGAGGACATCGCGCGCCACTGGCACACCAACCACCCTTACACCGCAGAGAACGCCCAATGACCGCTTTCAAGACCCTGACCCCTTCGTCCCTGGACCGCGCCGCGTTCGTCGAGGCTTTCGCCGACATCTACGAACACTCGCCATGGGTCGCCGAGAAAGCCTTTGACCTGGGCCAGCTCGAAGAAGTGGATCAGATCGAAAACCTGCACCAGCGCATGAGCGACATCCTCCTGAGCGCCGACCACGCCGCCCAACTGGCGCTGATCAATGCTCACCCGGACCTCGCCGGCAAAGCCGCCATCAAGGGTGAACTGACCGAGTCGAGCACCAATGAACAGGCCGGCGCCGGTATCCACCAGTGCACCGCCGAAGAGTTCGCGCGCTTCACCACGCTCAACGATGCCTACAAAGACAAGTTCGGCTTCCCGTTCATCATGGCGGTCAAGGGCAGCAACCGGCACCAGATCCTGGCGGCCTTCGAAACCCGCATCCACAACGATGCCGAGACCGAGTTCAAGGAAGCCCTGGCGCAGATCAACCTGATCGCCCTGTTCCGCCTGCTGCAACTGTAAGACCTTGCGCGCCGGCCCGGCCGGCGGCTACAGCCTGATAACAACACACAGAATCAAGAGACCTACGCATGCGCACTTTAGTGATTGAGCCCCTGAGCAAAGAAGCCTTCGCCCCTTTCGGTGACGTGATCGAAACCGACGGCAGCGACCACTTCATGATCAACAACGGCTCGACCATGCGCTTCCACAAGCTGGCGACGGTCGAGACCGCGCAGCCGGAAGACAAGGCGATCATCAGCATCTTCCGCGCCGACGCGCTGGACATGCCGCTGACCGTGCGCATGCTGGAACGCCATCCGCTGGGCAGCCAGGCCTTCATTCCGCTGCTCGGCAACCCCTTTCTGATCGTGGTCGCGCCTGTTGGCGACGCACCTGTATCGGGTCTCGTCCGCGCCTTCCTGAGCAATGGAAAGCAGGGCGTCAATTACCATCGCGGCGTTTGGCACCACCCGGTGCTTACGATCGAAAAGCGGGATGATTTCCTGGTGGTTGATCGCAGTGGTTCCGGCAACAACTGCGACGAGCATTTCTTCACCGAGGACGAGCAACTGGTCCTCAATCCCCACCAATAAGAAAAGGCTGGCCATCGGTTTTCCGGTGACCGGCAAGAGGTAAAGACTGTGGAAGCACATCTGTTGGAATGGCTGAACCTTAGCGTGCGCTGGGTTCACATGATTACCGGCGTGGCCTGGATCGGCGCGTCGTTCTACTTCGTCTGGCTGGAAAACAACCTGAATCGCTCCAACCCGCGCGACGGGCTGTCCGGTGATCTCTGGGCGATCCACGGTGGCGGTATCTACCACCTGGAGAAGTACAAGCTGGCCCCGCCGAAAATGCCGGAGAACCTGCACTGGTTCAAATGGGAAGCCTACTTCACCTGGATGTCCGGTATCGCGCTGCTGTGCGTGGTGTTCTACTTCAACCCGACCCTGTACCTGCTGGCCCCTGGCAGCAGCCTGTCGGGCGCTGAAGGGATCGCCATCGGCGTCGGTTCGCTGATCGCTGGCTGGTTCATCTACGACTTCCTCTGCGACTCGCAACTGGGCAAACACCCTGCCCTGCTCGGTCTGGTGCTGTTCGTCCTGATCATCGCGGCGTGCTACGGCTTCAGCCAGGTGTTCAGCGGTCGTGGCGCGTACCTGCACACCGGCGCCATCATCGGCACCATCATGGTGGGTAACGTGTTCCGCACCATCATGCCGGCCCAGCGTCAGCTGGTCGCCGCCATCGAAGCCAACAAGACCCCGGATCCGGTCCTGCCGGCCAAGGGCCTGTTGCGCTCGCGCCACAACAACTACTTCACCTTGCCGGTGCTGTTCATCATGATCAGCAACCACTTCCCGAGCACCTACGGCAGCCAGTACAACTGGTTGATCCTGGCAGGTATCGCAGTGGCCGCGGTCCTGATCCGTCACTACTTCAACACCCGTCACGACAGCAACAAGTACGCCTGGGCCCTGCCCGCCGGCGCACTGGCGATGATCTGCCTGGCCTACGTCACCGGCCCCAAGCCGGTCTCGACCGCGCCTGAGCAAGCCGCCGCGAAAGTCCAATATCAGCCGCTGCCGGAAACCGCACTGGGTGGCAAGACTGCCGCCGAGAAAGCCGCCGAAGACAAAGCCGCAGCCGAACAGGCCGCCCAGGCGCCAGCCGCCCCTGCCGCGCCCGTCGATGCACCTGCCCAGGCAACCGCCGCGGCCCAGGCTGCCGGTGGTGGTTTCGACAAGATCCACAGCGTCATCCAGGAACGTTGCACCGTGTGCCATTCGGCCAAGCCGACCAGCCCGCTGTTCAGCACCGCGCCAGCCGGCGTGATGTTCGACACCCCGCAACAGATCCAGCAACTGGCACCGCGTATCCAGGCCCAGGCCGTCGCCAGCCAGATCATGCCCCTGGGCAACATCACCCAGATGACTGCCGAGGAACGCAAGCTGGTCGGTGACTGGATCGCCAAAGGCGCTCCCGTCAACTAACAGCAGTCGCAAGTTACAAGCTGCAAGTCAGAGCGGTCCTCCTTTGTCAGGAGGTATCCGCTTCGGCTTGCGGTCGAGATACCAGCAACAACTGCACGCCTGATGGCGGCGGCTTCTTCTTGAAGCTTGCCGCCTGAGGCGTGCAGCTAAAAACAAGAACAAAACCGTTGAGGTGCTGCATGTCCGAGTCTCGCAAGGCGTACATTCCCGTTGCGCCGCCACGACAGCCCCTGCCCTTGCTGCAATTGATCCTCGTCGGTCTGCAGCATGTGTTGCTGATGTACGGAGGTGCCATTGCGGTGCCGCTGATCATCGGACAGGCTGCCGGACTCTCCCGTGAAGAAGTTGCTTTCCTGATCAATGCCGATCTGCTGGTCGCCGGTGTCGCCACCATCGTTCAGTCGTTCGGCATTGGTGCTGTAGGGATCCGCATGCCGGTGATGATGGGTGCCAGCTTCGCCGCCGTCGGCAGCATGGTGGCCATGGCCGGGATGCCTGGCGTCGGCCTGCAAGGGATCTTCGGCGCGACCATCGCCGCCGGGTTCTTCGGCATGCTGATCGCGCCCTTCATGTCCAAGGTGGTGCGTTTCTTCCCGCCATTGGTGACCGGCACGGTCATCACCTCGATCGGCCTGTCGCTGTTCCCGGTTGCCGTCAACTGGGCCGGTGGCGGTGCCTCCGCCAGCACCTTCGGCTCGCCGATCTACCTGATCGTCGCCGGCCTGGTCCTGGCCACCATTCTCCTGGTCAACCGCTTCATGCGCGGTTTCTGGGTCAACGTTTCGGTACTGATCGGCATGGGCCTGGGCTACATCCTGGCCGGCTCGATCGGCATGGTCGACCTCTCCGGTCTCGACGAAGCACCCTGGCTCCAGGTCGTGACGCCACTGCACTTCGGCATGCCGACCTTCAGCCTCGCACCGGTCCTTTCCATGTGCCTGGTGGTGGTGATCATCTTCGTCGAATCCACCGGCATGTTCATCGCCCTGGGCAAGGTGACCGATCGCGAAGTCACCCCCGGCATGCTTCGTCGCGGCTTGATGTGCGACGCCGGCGCTTCCTTTGTCGCCGGTTTTTTCAACACCTTCACCCACTCCTCGTTTGCCCAGAACATCGGCCTGGTGCAAATGACCGGCGTGCGTTGCCGCTACGTGACCGTGGTGGCGGGTGGCTTGCTGATCCTGCTCAGCCTGCTGCCGAAGGCCGCGTTCCTGATCGCCTCGATTCCGCCGGCGGTACTGGGCGGTGCGTCGATCGCCATGTTCGGCATGGTCGCCGCCACCGGCATCAAGATCCTCCAGGAAGCGGACATCGCCGACCGGCGCAACCAGTTGCTGGTCGCGGTCAGCGTCGGCATGGGCCTGATTCCCGTCGTGCGTCCAGAGTTCTTCGCGCAAATGCCGCAGTGGATGGAACCGATCACCCATAGCGGTATCGCCATGGCCACGGTCAGCGCCCTGGTGCTGAACCTGCTGTTCAACATCCTCGGCGGCGCCGAGCGCGCTGCGCACAACGAAGCCTCCGCCCACCATTGAGCCTTTTGGGCGGCGCTTTCGCCGCCCCGGCAAACCCGAGCAATACGCAGGACCGTCGACCCGTGGGAGCGGGTCGGCCGGGGCGCTTCGCGCCGAAAAAACCGCAACGAACAATAACAATTAGCCGGGAATCACAACATGAAACGCATCACCACTTCCCTCCTCCTGGGCAGCAGCTTGCTGGCAACACTTCCAGCAGTAGCGGGGGATCTTCTGCTGTGGCAATCCAACAGCCTCAGCTATTTGTACGGCAAGGACTTCCAGGTCAACCCTGCGATTCAGCAGACCATTACCTTCGAACACGCCAACAAGTGGAAGTACGGCGACACCTTCCTGTTTGTCGACAAGATTTTCTACAACGGCCAGGCCGACCGCGGCAAAGGCTACCGCACCTACTACGGCGAGTTCACCGAGCGCTTCTCGTTCGGCAAGATCTTCGACACCAAGGTCGAACTCGGCCCGATCAAGGACGTGCTGCTGGCCGTGAGCTACGAGTCCGGCGAAGGCGACAACGAGGCCTACCTGATCGGCCCCGGCTTCGACCTGGCGATTCCCGGCTTCAACTACTTCACCCTGAACTTCTACAACCGCCACACCGAAGGCAGCCGTGCGGGTGACAACGTCTGGCAGATCACCCCGACCTTCTCCTACACCATTCCCGTGGGCAAGTCCGACATCCTCATCGACGGCTACATTGACTGGGTGGTGGACAACGACGAAACCAAGAAGCGCGGCACCTACCACGCCAACCTGCAGTTCAACCCGCAGGTCAAATACGACCTCGGCAAGGCCCTGAACCTCGGCGCCAAGCAGCTTTATGTCGGTTTCGAGTACAGCTACTGGAAAGACAAATACGGCATCGAGAACAGCGGTCGTCTCGATACCAACCAGAGCGTGACCAGTGCTTTGGTGAAGGTGCACTTCTAAAACCTGACCAGGTGAAAGGATTTTGTTCCACCGGCTCCAGGACGGAGCACTTGAGGGCCAGCGCGCAAGCCAGTAACCTGCGCGCCCCCTCGACCGGGGCGGAAGGATTCCGCCCCCGTTTACTGACCGCTCAGTCAATGAATACGGGCGGTTGGTAGATGTAAGCGCCAACAGTCGTAACCGCTTTGAACTGTTCAGAAAGACGTCGAGCAGGATTGCTGCACCCTTCCGGAAAGACGGGGCCAGCGCTTGCCTTTTTTTCGTGGGCGATCGCAAAAACCTGACCCGCAAGGCAACTCGATCAACCCGACGACGCCGACTCAAGAGCGTCGCTAACAGAATCAATCAAGGGAGCAACCCGATGCGCTTTACCAACAGCCTGATCCTCGCAGGTGGCCTGCTGGCCGCCAGCTCCGCCATGGCCGGCGACCTGTTGCAATGGCAGAACAACAGCCTGACCTACCTGTACGGCAAGGATTTCGCGGTCAACCCGGAAATCCAGCAGACCTTCACCTTCGAGCACGCCGATGCCTGGAAGTACGGTGACAACTTCCTGTTCATCGACAAGATCTTCTACAACGGCAAAAAAGACAGCAGCAACGGCCCGAACACCTACTACGGCGAGTTCAGCCCGCGCCTGTCGTTCGGCAAGATCTTCGGCCAGGACCTGTCGTTCGGCCCGGTCAAGGATGTGCTGCTGGCCATGACCTACGAGTTCGGCGAAGGCGACACCGAGTCCTACCTGATCGGCCCTGGTTTCGACCTGGACATCCCCGGCTTCGACTACTTCCAGTTGAACTTCTACCAGCGCAACACCGAAGGCAGCCGTGCCGGCGACAACGTCTGGCAGATCACCCCGGTGTGGGCCTACACCATCCCCGTGGGCAAGTCCGACATCCTCATCGACGGCTTCATGGACTGGGTCGTCGACAACGACGAAACCAAGAAGCGCGGCACCTACCACGCCAACCTGCACTTCAACCCGCAGATCAAGTACGACCTCGGCAAGGCGCTGGACCTGGGTGAGAAACAGCTCTACGTCGGTATCGAATACGACTACTGGAAAGACAAGTACGGCATCGAGAACAGCTCTGGCTTCGACACCAACCAGAACACCGCCAGCCTGCTGGTCAAGGTGCACTTCTAAGCGCGTCTCCCGCCGCTTCGGCGGCGGCAACCTCTCCAGGCCCCTGCATGCAGGGCCTGAAGAGGTCCAGTTGTTCTCGATAGACCGCCGTTCGCACGCTCATCAGACCCAGTGTCGAATGGAACAGGTTGTCGTGGGACAACGGCAATTCCCGCTGCGCCCGCAGGCAGCCCTGGGTAATGCCGGTCCGAGTCGAAAAGGCGTCGGACAGCCAGGCCACCATCGGCACCCTGGTCTGTTCACTGGGTGCCATCGCGTAAGGCAGGCCATGCAGGTAAACGCCCTTCTCCCCCAGTGACTCACCGTGATCGGACACGTACAGCATGGCCGTGTCGAACTGCGCCTCCCGGCTTTTCAGCAGATCGATAACGCTTGCCAGCACATGGTCGGTGTAAGCGATCGAATTGTCGTAGGCATTGACGATGGTCCCGTTGCTGCATTTGTCCAACTGGCTGGTGTCGCAGGTGGGCGTGAACCGGCGAAACGCCTCGGGATAGCGCTTGAAGTACGCCGGGCCATGGCTGCCCAGCATGTGCAGGACAATCACCGTATCGTCGGCACTGCGATCGATCCGCTCGGCCAGCCCGTGCAACAGCGCTTCGTCGAAGCAACCATCGGCATTGCACAGCTCGCTGATCCCCAGCTTGCCGATGTCTTCGCTCGGCACCCGGTCGCAGACGCCCTTGCAGCCTGAATTGTTGTCGCGCCAGAGCACCGCCACGCCGGCACGCTGCAATACGTCGAGCAATCCTTCGCGACCACGGGCATGGAAACTCTTGTACTCGCGACGCCCCAGGTCCTGGAACATGCACGGCACCGAAATCGCCGTTGCCGTGCCGCAGGAACTCACATCGGTGAAACTGACCACCTCACGCGACGCCAGCGCCGGGTTGGTCTGCCGAGGGTAACCATTGAGCGAGAAACTGGCCGACCGCGCGGTTTCCCCGACCACCAGCACCAGCACCTTGTGCCGCCCCCGCTGCCCGGCTTCGGCCACTCGCACCGCATCCAGCCCCACCGGCTCGAAGGCGGCGGGCGTACGCCATTGCCGCTTGGCATAGCTGTGCACGGCGCCGACGAGGTTCGACGGCACCAGCATCAGGCGCAGTTCCCGGTTATTGCGCAGCAACGACGCGTAGGACTGGTAGGCCAGCGCCAGAATGATCCCTATCAGCAGCAATGCCCCCAGCAGGCTGCCCAGCTTCAATAGCGCGGCGCGGGTCCAGCCATGCCTTGCCAGTGGAATGCGGCTGACCACTATCGCCGGCACGACCCCGACCAGCAGCACCCAGATCAACAGGCCCGGCCCCAGCAGATCAAATACTTCACGGCGATCGGTCTGCATCGCGTTAATCAACATGGAGTAGTCGATCATTATTCCGAAGCTGCTCATGAAATAACTGACGACCGCAGACACTAAAAGCATCAGGATCAAAACAGCCCGCGTCAGTTTCCCCCACGCCAATAAACCCAGGACTACAAAGTTAAACAGGCAAACTAACAGTGGAAGACTGGCGAGAAAGAAAACATGTTCATTATTCCAGCCATCCACCGCATTCCACAGGTGCCGCCAGAAAGAAGCGTTCATGACCAGACTCAGCCACACCGAAACCAGAAATACCAACAATGGCGCCGGAATCTTCCAGGTCGCCCGCTCAAGCGGCTCAACATTCATGCGTGTCTCCTGACACTGGTTCAACTATCCCTGAAACACCGGATCGCACGCTCAGCGAGCGGTGCGAAGACGCTGGCGAACGCACCAGATGGCCAGCGCCGGAGCGCCGAAGCCCGCGAAAAGAAGGGCCAGCAGCATGCCCGAGCTGTCGAGGAAGATCAGCACATCCAGCAGCAGCAAACCGAGGCTGACGAGTACGGCCAAGGCCGGCACACCCCACTGCCCCAACGTGCGTGGCCGGCGAAAGATCAAGCGTGAATTGAAGGCAAGTAACAGACACAAGAACAGCCACATCAACGCGGCAGCAAGATAAACGCCCAGATGATAAACATCGTAGGACAACTTCAAAACGGACATAGAGCGACTTCCCTGCGCAAACGATGGCAAAAACCATTATCACTTCTAGCCGAACTTCCTTGCCCAGCCTGTGCGCAACGAATTTTAGACGAACCTTTCATACTTTCCAGACATGACATTTACATTTCTTTCTCTTTTCACTTGTTAGCGTTCACCGCCTACACTCGCCAGTGCCTGAATGAACGCCGCATCCGTTCCAGGCAATGGACACAATTAAAAAGGGAATTAATGATGTACACACCCAAAACAGCGCCCATGCGCTATTTGCTGTTGCTGACCGCCACTTGGCTGGGGATTTTCACGCTGACCCGCGCCGCCCTGCTGTTCACTCACCTGGACGAAGCCGGGCATGCGTACCTCTCGATTTTCACCATCGGCGTGCTCAACGACCTGGCCTACCTGGTCTACGCCGCACTTCCACTGACCCTGTTCGTGCTGCTCTGCCCTCGACGGCTCTGGGTATCGCGGTTCAATCGCTGGCTGCTGCAAGGCGTGCTGGCGGTGAGCATCTACGCGATGCTCTTCACCGCAGTCGCCGAGTGGCTGTTCTGGGACGAATTCGGTGTGCGCTTCAACTTCATCGCGGTGGACTACCTGGTCTATTCCGACGAAGTGCTGAACAACATTCTTGAGTCCTACCCCATCGGCGCCCTTCTGGGCGGTCTCGGTGTACTGACCCTGGTGATCTGCGTACTTCTGCGCAAGCCGCTGCTGCGCGCCCTGCATGCACCGTTTCCGACGTTCCGGCAACGCGCCGCACAGGCCGCCGGCGTGGCGGTACTGGTGCTCTTGAGCATGCAGTTCCTCGACCAGAACAGCCTGCGTAGCCAGGGTGGCAACACCTACCAGCGCGAGTTGGCCAGCAATGGTCCGTACCAGTTTTTCGCCGCCTTCCGTAACAACGAACTGGATTACCAGCAGTTCTACGGCACCCTGCCCGAAGCGGCGACCGCCGAGCAGATCCATGCCGAACTCAACCAGCCCGGCGTGACCTTCATCGGCAAGGAACCCATGGACATCCGCCGCACCGTGAGCAACCCCGGCACGCCGCGCACGCCCAACATCGTCCTGGTCACCATCGAAAGCCTGAGCGGCAAGTACCTCGGCAGCAACGGTGATCCACGCAACCTCACGCCCAACCTCGATGCACTGCGTAAGCAAAGCCTGTACTTCAACAATTTCTACGCCACCGGCACCCGTACAGACCGCGGCCTCGAAGCCATCACCCTGTCGATGCCACCAACACCGGGGCGTTCGATCGTCAAACGCATCGGTCGTGAAAGCGGCTTCGCCAGCCTCGGCCAGCACCTGAGCGAGGTCGGTTACGACAGCGTGTTCGTGTATGGCGGTCGCGGTTACTTCGACAACATGAACGCCTTCTTCAGCGGCAACGGCTATCGGGTCGTCGACCAGACCAGCGTCGATGAAAGCGATATCAGCTTCAAGAACGCCTGGGGCATGTCCGACGAGGACCTCTACCGGCAGGCGGTCAAACTAGCCGATGCCGATCACGCCAACCAGGTGCCGTTCTTCCTGCAATTGATGACCACCTCCAACCACCGCCCCTACACCTATCCCGACGGCAAGATCGACATCAAGTCAGGCAATGGTCGCGACGGCGCGGTGAAATACACCGACTACGCCATCGGCCAGTTCCTCGCCGAAGCGCGGAAAAAGCCGTGGTTCGACAACACCCTGTTCATCTTCGTCGCCGATCACACGGCCGGCAGCGCGGGCAAGGAAGACCTGCCGGTGCAGAACTACCAGATCCCGCTGTTCATTTATGGACCGAAGCTGATCGAGGCCCGCGAGGAAGGCAAGCTGGCCAGCCAGATCGACCTGGCGCCGACCTTGCTCGGGTTGCTGAACATGAGCTACACCTCGACGTTCTTCGGCCGCAACCTGCTGCTTGAAGACAACCTGCCGCCGCGGGTGCTGATCGGCAACTACCAGCACCTGGGCCTGTTCGACGGCCAGGACCTGGCGATTCTCAGCCCGCGTGGCGGTCTGCGCCTGCACCAGCAGGCACTGGGAGAAAGCCATGAAATCGCGAGCGATGCGGACAATCCGCTGATCAAGCGGGCCATCGCCTATTACGAAAGCGCCAGCTACGGCTTCAAGCAGCGCCTGCTGGACTGGGTGCCGGAGAACCACACACCGCAGACGGCCTCGACGCCTTGAAGAAATGAAAACGGCCCCTCGGGGCCGTTTTACCTCAGGCCTTCACCGCCCGCCAGACCTTGCCCACCCCACCGACCACCGCCAGCACCACCGCACCGGCGACGATACCCACCACACCGCTGAGCAGCGCCGACGTCAAACCACCGCCACGGCCTTCGCTGAAGCCCTGGATCGCGTGATGCAGAGGCTCGATGCCGTGCACCAGAATCCCGCCCCCCACCAGGAACATCGCCGCCGTACCCACCACCGACAGCATCTTCATCAGCCACGGCGCCGAATGCAGGATGCCGCGGCCGATTGTTTTGCCGATGCCCTTGGAGGTCTTGGTCAGCCACAAGCCCAGGTCATCGAGCTTGACGATCCCCGCCACCAGCCCGTAGACGCCCGCAGTCATCACCACGGCGATACCCGAGAGCACGATGATCTGCTGGGTCAACGGCGCGCCGGCAACCGTGCCGAGGGTAATGGCGATGATCTCCGCGGACAGGATGAAATCGGTGCGGACCGCGCCCTTGATCTTGTCTTTCTCGTAGGCCACCAGGTCCACCGCCGGATTGGCCGCGGCGTCGCTCAGGGCCGCGTGCTCGGCGTGCTTTTCGTCGGCGCCATGGAGGAACTTATGGGCGAGCTTCTCGAAGCCTTCGAAACAGAGGTAGGCGCCGCCGATCATCAGCAGCGGCGTGACCGCCCACGGAATAAATGCGCTGATCAGCAGCGCCGCCGGCACCAGGATCAGCTTGTTGAGGAAGGAGCCCTTGGCGACCGCCCACACCACCGGAATTTCCCGGTCCGCCTTTACGCCCGTGACCTGCTGGGCATTGAGCGCCAGGTCGTCGCCCAGGACACCGGCGGTTTTCTTGGCCGCCACTTTGGTCATCAAGGAAACGTCATCGAGTACTGCCGCGATATCGTCGATCAGTAGAAGAAGGCTGCTTCCTGCCATTTGCATGTATCTCGCGTAAAGAATAGTTACAGAAGGATAGCCGGTTGCCGCTTGCGATACACCTGCGAACCGCTTGGGACGCCGCCTTGAGCCCCGCGCGAGCCCGGTGCTACCATGCGCCACCGCCTGCCCGGGCCTGCCGCGGTGCGGGCCGAGACCAAGGAACAGCGCCAAACCATGAGCAGCATTCGCGAGCGCAACAAAGAACTGATCCTGCGTGCGGCCAGTGAAGAATTCGCCGACAAGGGTTTCGCCGCCACCAAGACCAGCGACATCGCGGCCAAGGCCGGCTTGCCCAAGCCCAACGTCTACTACTACTTCAAGTCCAAGGAAAACCTCTACCGCGAGGTGCTCGAGAGCATCATCGAGCCGATCATGCAGGCGTCGACCCCGTTCAACGCCGAGGGTGATCCTGATGAAGTGCTCAGTGCCTATATCCGCTCCAAAGTGCGGATCTCCCGGGATCTACCGTTTGCGTCGAAGGTATTTGCCAGCGAGATCATGCACGGCGCGCCGCACCTCAGTGCGCGGCAAGTGGAGCAACTGAACGTCCAGGCCCGGCACAACATCGCCTGCATCCAGCGCTGGATCGACCACGGCCAGATCGCCCCGGTAGACCCGCATCACCTGATGTTCAGCATCTGGGCGGCGACCCAGACCTACGCTGATTTCGACTGGCAGATTTCGGTGGTGACCGGCAAGGCCAAGCTCGATGACAGTGACTACGAGGCCGCGGCGCAGACCATCATTCGGCTGGTGTTGAAAGGGTGTGCGCCGGACAACTGATGTCCGGTTCAAGGGCCTCATCGCCGCGGTTCGGCACCCCGACAAGCCGGCGATGAGGCCATCAACCACTACCCAGCTATCAAATCAGGCCGCAACCCCGGCATCAGCCCGCAACCCCGCCTCTTCGATCGCACTGATCGCGCACTGCTCGTCGATATCCGACGTATCGCCGCTGATCCCGATCGCCCCCAGCACCACGCCCGCTTCATTGCGAATCAGCACGCCACCCGGCGCCGGCACCACCGCGCTCTGACCCAGGCCATTGAGCGCGGCAAAGAACGCCGGGCGCTGCTGCGCGTCCAGCGCCAGCAAACGCGAGCCCTTGCCCAGGGCGATCGCGCCCCACGCCTTGCCCATCGCCACTTGCGGGCGCAACAGGCTGGCGCCGTCCTCGCGCTGCAAGGCCAGCACGTGGCCACCGGCATCCAGCACCACCACGGTCAGCGGCGCAGCGGAAATCTTGCGACCCGCAGCCAGCGCGCCATTCACCAGGCTGACAGCGACTTTCAAGCTCAATGCATTCATGAAACGGTCCTCTTTTTGTTAGAAGCCCAGGCGGGCAAGTGAAAACTGATAGAACAAATAGAACACAATGGAGAATATTTTTGTATACAATATTTTCCACATCACGCCCCTGATCGTCGCCAAAGCCTTTTTTACGGCATTTCGACGAAAGCACAGACCGCCGATGAAAATGGATTGACCAGCACTGCGTCCCATGAATAAACTCTGGCAAAAAGCAGTTTGTATACAATTACAAAATCAATGAGGCACAAAACCATGAGCAAAATGAGAGCAATCGATGCAGCCGTTCTGGTGATGCGCCGTGAAGGTGTGGACACCGCGTTTGGCATTCCTGGTGCAGCGATCAACCCGCTGTACTCGGCGCTGAAGAAAGTCGGTGGTATCGATCACGTCCTCGCTCGCCACGTTGAAGGCGCCTCGCACATGGCCGAGGGCTACACCCGCACCAAGGCCGGCAACATCGGCGTGTGCATCGGCACCTCGGGCCCAGCCGGCACCGACATGGTCACCGGTCTGTACAGTGCCTCCGCCGACTCCATCCCGATTCTCTGCATCACTGGCCAAGCGCCGCGCGCTCGCCTGCATAAAGAAGATTTCCAGGCCGTCGACATCACCAGCATCGTCAAGCCGGTGACCAAGTGGGCGACCACCGTTCTGGAACCGGGCCAAGTGCCTTACGCCTTCCAGAAAGCCTTCTATGAAATGCGCACCGGCCGCCCAGGCCCTGTGCTGATCGACCTGCCGTTCGACGTGCAGATGGCTGAAATCGAATTCGACATCGATGCCTACGAGCCGCTGGCAATCCACAAGCCTGCCGCAACCCGCGTCCAGGCTGAGAAAGCCCTGGCACTGCTGAATGACGCCGAGCGCCCACTGCTGGTTGCCGGTGGCGGCATCATCAACGCCGACGCCAGCGAAAAACTGGTCGAGTTCGCCGAACTGACCGGCGTCCCTGTAGTTCCGACCCTGATGGGCTGGGGCACCATCCCTGACGATCACGAACTGATGGTCGGCATGGTTGGTCTGCAAACCTCGCACCGCTACGGCAACGCCACGATGCTGAAATCCGACCTGGTGTTCGGTATCGGCAACCGCTGGGCCAACCGTCACACCGGTTCCGTGGACGTCTACACCGAAGGCCGCACCTTCATTCACGTCGACATCGAACCGACCCAGATCGGCCGCGTGTTCACCCCGGACCTAGGCATCGTTTCCGACGCCGGCGCCGCGCTGGACGTGTTCCTGGAAGTGGCCCGCGAGTGGAAAGCCGCCGGCAAGCTGAAGTGCCGCGGCGAATGGCTGAAAGACTGCCAGGCGCGTAAATCGAGCCTGCAGCGCAAGACCAACTTCGACAACGTACCGGTCAAGCCTCAGCGCGTTTACCAGGAAATGAACGAGGTGTTCGGCAAGGACACCACCTACGTCAGCACCATCGGTCTGTCGCAGATCGCCGGCGCGCAATTCCTGCACGTGTACAAGCCGCGCCACTGGATCAACTGCGGCCAGGCCGGCCCGCTGGGCTGGACCATTCCGGCTGCGCTGGGCGTGGTCAAGGCCGATCCGACCCGCAAGGTCGTGGCACTGTCCGGCGACTATGACTTCCAGTTCATGATCGAAGAGCTGGCAGTGGGCGCGCAGTTCAACCTGCCGTACGTCCACGTGCTGGTGAACAACGCCTACCTCGGCCTGATCCGCCAGGCGCAGCGTGGCTTCGAGATGGATTACTGTGTTCAACTGGCGTTCGAGAACATCAACTCGCCTGACCTGAACGGCTACGGCGTCGATCACGTTGCCGTGGTCGAAGGCCTGGGTTGCAAGGCCCTGCGCGTGTTCAAGCCGGAAGAAATCGCCCCTGCCCTGCTCAAGGCGCAGAAGCTGGCCGAAGAGCACCGCGTGCCGGTGGTGGTCGAGGTGATTCTCGAGCGCGTCACCAACATTTCCATGGGTACCGAAATCAACGCGGTCAACGAATTCGAAGACCTGGCACTGGTCGGCAACGACGCGCCAACCGCGATTTCGCTGCTCGACTGATCGACTGTGCGGCCCCGCCCTTCACGGCGCGGGGCCCATCCCAGCAAGGAGACCACCATGCCACGCTTTGCCGCCAACCTGTCCATGCTGTTCACCGAACAGGACTTCCTGGCCCGTTTCAAGGCCGCCGCCGACGCGGGTTTCAGCGGGGTCGAATACCTCTTCCCTTACGACTACAGCTCGACCGAGATCAAGCAACTGCTCGACGCTCACGGCCTGACCCAGGTGCTGTTCAACCTGCCGGCCGGCGACTGGGCCAAGGGTGATCGCGGTATCGCCTGCGATCCGGCCCGGGTCGAGGAATTCCGCGCCGGTGTCGATCTCGCCATCGCCTACGCCAAGGTCCTGGGCAACACCCAGGTCAACGCCCTGGCCGGCATCCGCCCACAAGGCCCGGACTGCGCCACCGTACGCAAGACCTTCGTCGAAAACCTGCGCTTCGCCGCCGACAAGCTGAAGGCCGCCGGTATCAAGCTGGTCATGGAAATGATCAACACCCGCGACATCCCCGGCTTCTACCTGAACACCACCAAACAGGCCCTGGAAATCCAGGCTGAAGTGGGCAGCGACAACCTGTTCCTGCAGTACGACATCTACCACATGCAAATCATGGAAGGTGACCTGGCCCGTACCGTTGAAACCAACCTGGCCAAGATCAACCACATCCAGTTGGCCGACAACCCAGGCCGTCACGAACCGGGCACTGGCGAGATCAACTACCGCTTCCTGTTCGAGCACCTGGACCGTATCGGCTACCAGGGCTGGGTCGGCGCGGAATACAAGCCGAAGACCACCACCGAAGAAGGTCTGGGCTGGCTGAAGACGCATAACGCTATCTGAAAACGGCAATACCCCATCACCGTAGGAGCGAGCTTGCTCGCGATGACCTCAGCCGCGCCGACACCGTCGCCGGCTTCATCGCATTCGCGAGCACGCTCGTTCCTACGGGATGCGCGGCGCCCCCGATCAGAACTCAACAAATAAAAGAGGCAAATTCTCATGGCTAAAATCGGTTTCATCGGCACCGGCATCATGGGCCGCCCAATGGCGCAGAACCTGCAGAAAGCGGGTCACAGCCTGTTCCTGTCCACCCACCACGACGTCGCGCCAGCCGAGCTGATCGCCGCCGGTGCCGTGGCCCTGGCCAATCCGAAGGAAGTGGCCCAGGAAGCCGAATTCATCATCGTCATGGTGCCCGATACCCCACAGGTCGAAGCCGTCCTGTTCGGTGAAAACGGCGTCGCCGAAGGCGTTGGCCCGAACAAGGTGGTGATCGACATGAGCTCGATCTCGCCGACCGCCACCAAAGCCTTCGCCGAGAAGATCAAGGCCACTGGCGCTGCCTACCTCGACGCACCGGTTTCCGGCGGCGAAGTCGGTGCCAAGGCGGCGACCCTGAGCATCATGGTCGGCGGTTGCCCGAATGCCTTCGAACGCACCCTGCCGCTGTTCCAGGCCGTGGGCAAGAACATCACCCGCGTCGGTGGCAATGGTGATGGCCAGACCGCCAAGGTCGCCAACCAGATCATCGTTGCGCTGAACATCCAGGCCGTTGCCGAAGCCCTGCTGTTCGCCGCCAAGAACGGCGCCGATCCAGCCAAGGTGCGTGAAGCACTGATGGGCGGCTTCGCCTCCTCGAAGATCCTCGAAGTGCACGGCGAGCGCATGATCAAAGGCACCTTCGATCCGGGCTTCCGCATCAGCCTGCACCAGAAAGACCTGAACCTGGCCCTGCAAGGCGCCAAGGAATTGAACATCAACCTGCCCAACACCTCCAACGCCCAGCAAGTGTTCAGCACCTGCGCGGCCATCGGCGGTGCCAACTGGGACCACTCGGCGCTGATCAAAGGCCTGGAACACATGGCCAACTTCTCGATCCGCGACGACAAGTAAACACGCGCTGCACGCCGCGCGGCGAAGGGTCCGCGCATCGTTCCCTTCCACCCTCGTGGCTGGCAGTTGCAACCGCGCAACACCGCCCCTGGTTCAGCCTGCACGGAGGCCGTTCCAGGGGCGTTTTCGATTTTGAAGAACAATAAGATTTGGGAGCCTGAGATGTCGGTCGATCCGCAACAATTTCTCCGCGACCTGTTCGCCACGGCCATCGATGCCGCCCATCCGCGTCAGGTCCTTGAAGCACACCTGCCCAGCGACCGCACCGGTCGCGTCATCGTCATTGGCGCCGGTAAGGCCGCCGCAGCCATGGCCGAAGTGGTCGAACGTACCTGGCAAGGCGAAGTCCGCGGCCTGGTCGTGACCCGTTATGGCCACGGCGCCAGCTGCTCGAAGATCGAAGTGGTCGAAGCCGCCCACCCGGTCCCCGACGCCGCCGGCCTCGCCGTCGCCAAGCGCGTGCTGGAAATGGTCAGTGACCTCGGCGCCGACGACCGGGTGATCTTCCTGCTGTCCGGCGGCGGCTCCGCGCTGCTCGCCCTGCCCGCCGAGGGCCTGACCCTGGCGGACAAGCAACAGATCAACAAAGCCTTGCTCAAGTCCGGCGCCACCATCGGCGAGATGAACTGCGTGCGCAAGCACCTCTCGGCGATCAAGGGCGGCCGCCTGGCCAAGGCCTGCTGGCCGGCCACCGTCTACACCTACGCGATTTCCGATGTGCCGGGCGACCTCGCCACGGTCATCGCCTCCGGCCCCACCGTGGCCGACCCGAGCACCTCGGCCGAAGCGCTGGCGATCCTCAAGCGCTACAACATCGAGGCGCCAAAAGC
This sequence comes from Pseudomonas sp. 20P_3.2_Bac5, assembly GCF_025466035.1. Classification (NCBI taxonomy): domain Bacteria; kingdom Pseudomonadati; phylum Pseudomonadota; class Gammaproteobacteria; order Pseudomonadales; family Pseudomonadaceae; genus Pseudomonas; species Pseudomonas sp. 20P_3.2_Bac5. The sequence continues at coordinate 108,085 of NZ_JANLOA010000066.1, forward strand.
GGTGATCGACTGGCTGAACAACCCCGCCTCGGAAACCGTCAAGGCCGATGACCCGGCCCTGGCCCGCAGCCATTTCCAACTGATCGCCCGGCCCCAGCAGTCGCTCGAAGCCGCCGCGGTGAAAGCCCGCCAGGCCGGCTTCAGCCCGCTGATCCTCGGCGACCTGGAAGGCGAGTCGCGGGAAGTGGCCAAGGTCCACGCCGGTATCGCCCGCCAGGTGGTGCTGCACGGCCAGCCGCTGCCGGCGCCTTGCGTGATTCTGTCCGGCGGTGAAACTACCGTGACCGTGCGCGGCAATGGCCGTGGTGGACGCAACGCCGAGTTCCTGCTGAGCCTCACCGAAAGCCTCAAGGGCCTGCCCGGCGTCTACGCGCTGGCCGGCGACACCGACGGCATCGACGGCTCGGAAGACAACGCCGGCGCCATCATGACCCCGGACAGCTACGCCCGCGCCCAGGCGCTGGGCCTGTCGGCCTCGGACGAGCTGGACAACAACAACGGCTACGGCTACTTCGCCGCGCTCGACGGGTTGATCGTCACCGAACCGACCCGCACCAACGTCAACGATTTTCGCGCCATCCTCATCCTTGAGACCGCTCAACATGACGCCTGACAAAAAAGCCAAGATTCTCGCCACCCTCGGCCCCGCGACCCAAGGCATCGACGACATCCGCCAACTGGTCGAGGCCGGGGTCAACATCTTCCGCCTCAACTTCAGCCACGGCGAGCATGCCGACCACGCCATGCGCTACCAGTGGATCCGCGAGGTGGAGAGCCAGCTCAACTACCCGCTGGGCATCCTCATGGACCTGCAAGGTCCGAAACTGCGCGTCGGCCGTCTGGCCGAGGGCAAGGTGCAACTGCAACGCGGCCAGGCCCTGCGCCTGGACCTCGACCCGACGCCGGGTGACGGCCAGCGCGTCAACCTGCCCCACCCGGAAATCATCGCCGCGCTGGAACCGGGCATGGACCTGCTGGTGGACGACGGGCGTCTGCGCCTGCGCGTGACCGCCAAGCATGCCGACGCCATCGACACCACGGTGCTCAATGGCGGCGAGCTGTCCGACCGCAAGGGCGTCAACGTCCCGCAGGCGGTGCTGGACCTCAGCCCGCTCACCCCAAAAGACCGTCGCGACCTGACCTTCGGCCTGGAACTGGGCGTGGACTGGGTGGCGCTGTCATTCGTGCAGCGTCCCGAAGACATCATCGAAGCCCGCCAGTTGATCGGCGACCGTGCCTTCCTCATGGCCAAGATCGAGAAGCCTTCCGCGGTGACCAAACTGCGCGAGATCGCCGAGCTGAGCGACGCGATCATGGTCGCCCGTGGTGACCTGGGCGTGGAAGTGCCGGCCGAGAGCGTGCCGCAGATCCAGAAAAACATCATCGCCACCTGCCGCCAGCTCGGCCGTCCGGTGGTGGTGGCAACGCAGATGCTCGAATCGATGCGCTTCTCCCCGGCGCCAACCCGCGCCGAAGTCACCGACGTCGCCAACGCCATCGGCGAAGGTGCCGATGCGGTGATGCTGTCGGCGGAAACCGCGTCCGGCGAATACCCGCTCGAAGCGGTGCAGATGATGAGCAAGATCATCCGCCAGGTGGAAAGCGGCCCGGACTACCAGACCCAGCTCGACGTTGGCCGGCCAAAAGCCGAAGCCACGGTGTCGGACGCCATCAGCTGCGCCATCCGCCGTATCAGCGGCATCCTGCCGGTGGCGGTGCTGGTGAACTACAGCGAGTCGGGCAACTCGACCCTGCGCACCTCCCGCGAGCGGCCACGGGCGCCGATCCTCAACCTGACGCCGAACCTGATTACCGCGCGGCGCCTGAGCGTGGTCTGGGGCGTGCACTCGGTGGTCAACGATCGCCTGCGCCAGGTCGACGAGGTGTGTTCCACCGCGCTGGAAATCGCCCAGGCCCAAGGCATGGCCAACCGTGGCGACACCTTGCTGATCACCGCCGGTGTGCCTTTTGGCCAGCCGGGATCGACTAACTCGCTGCGTATCGAAACCCTGCTTTGACGTCTTCGCGGGACAAGCCCGCGGCCGCCGATTCATCCGCGTGAATCTGTGGCCGCGGGCTTGCCTCGCGATCCAGGGCCCTAAAAAAGAAACACCCCTAAACCGTGGGACAAGACCCGCCCAAAGAGGCGACCCACTTCACTCAGACCTACTGCCATGTACACCAAAAATCTAGTTAACCCCTGCCCCGACTGGGCAACCGCCTTGCTCAACGGGTTCAGTCAGGTGCTGCTGCAGCGTAACCCGCTGTGCGGCCTGTGCTGCCTGCTGGCCATCCTTCTCACCGCCCCGCACCTGCTCGGCGGCGCGCTGCTGGGCGCCCTTTCCGGGTTGCTGGTGGCCCAGCGCCGCGGCTACGACCGCGCCGACCGCCAAGCCGGGCTCTACAGCTACAACGGCGTGCTGATCGGCCTGCTGTTCAGCTACCTGCTGCCGTGGTCATCGCTGCTCGCGCCGCTCATCATCGCCGCGGCCGGGCTCAGCAGCATGCTGGTGCACCAGTGGCTCAAGCGCGGTGGCTCCGTGCTGTTGCCGGCCTACACCTTGCCATTCGTACTGATCGGCTGGGCCTTGCTGGTCATCGCCGATCCGGCGGCGGTCGCCAATGCGCCGGTCCCGGCCAACCCGCTGGATGCGCTGGCGCGGGGGCTGGGACAGATCTTCCTGCTGGACCAGCCGTTGGCGGGCCTGCTGATTGCCCTGGGCTTGCTGCTGTCGGATCGCTATGCGGCGGCCTGGGCCTTTGTCGGCGCCGCCATTGGCGGCAGCGTCGCGCTGGTGGGCGGTGAAGCGACTGCGGCCTACATGGGGCTTTATGGCTTCAATGCCGCGCTGGCCGCCCTCGCCTTCAGCGGCACCCGCGCCCAGCCGTGGAAGCCGTTGCTGGCGATCATCCTGGCGATCGCTGTGCAGCCGCTGTTCAACCTGCTGCCGATTTCGGGGCTGACCGCGCCGTTCATCGTGGCGTGCTGGATGGTGCGGCTGGGTGGGTTTCGCAAGGTGAAGACAGTAGCTTTGGGCTGAGCTTCATGGCCTCATCGTCGGCAAAGCCGAGATGAGGCCATGAAAACTTGCACAACTCCCGGCCAGCCCCCTAGGCTTCCCGGCACCACCCGCCTGGAACACATCCCCTCATGAACACCCCTCAGAGCCTGCGCCAGCAGCTCTACGTCATCATCTTCCAAACCGACACCGTCGCCGGCCGCCGCTTCGATACCGCCCTGCTGCTGATCATCCTCGCCAGCCTGGTCATCGTGATCCTGGACAGCATCGACGAAGTTCACCAGAGCTACGCCGGGCTGCTGGCCGGGATCGAGTGGGGCTTCACCGCCGTGTTCCTGGTCGAATACCTGATGCGCCTGTACTGCTCGCCCAAGCCGCTGCGCTACGCCTTCAGTTTCTACGGGCTGGTGGACCTGCTGGCGATCGTGCCGGGGATCATCGCCCTGTATTACAGCGACGCCCAGTACCTGCTGATCATCCGGGTCATCCGCATGCTGCGGATCTTCCGCGTGCTCAAGCTCAGCCCGTACCTCAAGCAGGCCCATTACCTGCTCGACGCCCTGCGCGGCAGCAAGCAGAAGATCATCGTGTTCCTGGTCAGCGTCTCGACCCTGGTCACGGTGTTCGGCACCCTGATGTACGTCGTCGAAGGTCCCGAGCACGGCTTCACCAGCATTCCCAAGGGCATCTACTGGGCCATCGTCACCCTCACCACGGTGGGTTTCGGCGATATCGTGCCGAAGACGCCGCTGGGCCAGGTCATTTCTTCGCTGGTGATGATCACCGGTTACTCGATCATCGCCGTGCCCACAGGTATCTTTACCGCCGAACTGGCCAACGCGATGCGCGGCGAACAGTTGCGTCACGACTGCCCGGTGTGCCGCAAGAACAGCCACGAACATGGCGCGGCCTTCTGCTCGCGCTGTGGCAACGCGTTGTTCAGGAAAGAGGAATAAGCAAAGCAGCTTTTAATCTTTTTGTGCCTAAGGCGCTTTGGCTATAGTCGCTGGCACAATGCCGTCAATTAACTCCAACAAGGAATGCACAGTGAAAAAACTCTTCAGTGCCTCGCTGCTGGCCGCGAGCCTGGCCGTGGGCAGCTTCGCCCAGGCCGCCCCGGCCCCACTGCTGAACGTCTCCTACGACGTGATGCGTGATTTCTACAAGGACTACAACGCCGCGTTCCAGAAGCACTGGGAAGCCGAGCACAAAGAGAAGATCACCGTGCAGATGTCCTTCGGCGGTTCGAGCAAGCAAGCGCGCTCGGTCATCGACGGCCTGCCTGCCGATGTCATCACCATGAACATGGCCACCGACATCAACGCCCTCGCCGACAACGGCCAACTGGTGCCGAACGACTGGGTCACCCGCCTGCCGAACCACAGCGCGCCGTTCACCTCGGCCACTGTGTTCATCGTCCGCAAGGGCAACCCGAAGACCCTGAAAGACTGGCCCGACCTGCTCAAGGACGGCGTTCAGGTGATCGTGCCCAACCCGAAGACTTCGGGTAACGGCCGCTACACCTACCTGTCGGCCTGGGGTTATGTGCTGAAAAACGGCGGCGACGAGAACAAGGCCAAGGACTTCGTCGGCAAGCTGTTCAAGCAGGCGCCGGTGCTGGACACCGGTGGCCGTGCCGCCACCACCACCTTCATGACCAACCAGATCGGCGACGTGCTGGTGACCTTCGAGAACGAAGCCGAGATGATCGCCCGCGAATTCGGTCGTGATCAGTTCGAAGTGATCTACCCGAGCGTCTCCGCCGAAGCCGAGCCGCCAGTGAGCGTGGTGGACAAGGTGGTCGACAAGAAAGGCAGCCGCGCTACCGCCGAGGCCTACCTGAAATACCTGTGGTCGCCGGAAGCCCAGGAAATCGCCGCCAACAACTACCTGCGCCCGCGTGACCCGGCGATCCTCGCCAAGTACACCGACCGCTTCCCGAAAGTCGACTTCCTCTCCGTCGAGAAAACCTTTGGTGACTGGCGCACCGTGCAGAAGACCCACTTCAATGACGGTGGCATCTTCGACCAGATCTATACCGGCAAGTAATCGGTAGTCAGGGGCCTGTCTTCAGGCCCCCTCCCTAATTCCTCGCAGTAATCCCCCGCCGATCATTGTCTACCCTTTCCGTCACCCCCCGGCCGAAGGAGTAGCCCGTGTTCCGATCCGTACTCATGCTGCTGTTCTGCGCCCTGCTCGGTTCCTCCGCGCTGGCCGCCGGACCGCTGTCCACCCTCACCGAAGAAAAACCCGCCGAATCCGAACCCGTGGTTCAGGGTGGGTTGCTCGGCACCCTTGCCAGTGGGCTGGACGATGTCTCCCAGGAACTGAACATCGACCACCACCTGCTCGATGCCTGGCGCCTGCGCACCGACCGGGCGGCCAAGGAGGTGGATCAACTGGTCACCCGCCATGACGCCGGCGACCTGATGGAAATGACCTGGGATTTCCTGATGCTCACCGCCACCTGGGCCGCCGTATTTGCCCTGCTCGGCTACCTCGGGCGGCTCGCCGCGCGGGCCAGCCAGGGCTCCCGACTGCTGCGCAATCGCCCCCGACCACAAAAGCTGCTGGGCTACCTGTTGCCCTACACGCTGCCCGCCATCATCAGCCTGCCCGCCGCGCTGTTCGTCGCCCGCCAGTTGGACCCCTCGGTGGGCCGCGCCCTGGGCATGAGCCTGGCCTACGCCACCAGCAGCGGTATTTTCTCGACCACCATCATCCTGTGCCTGATCACCCTCTTCGATGTCGGCCACAAACGCACGGCGGTGCGGATCATTCGTGAGGCGGCGCCGCGTCCGCTGTTTCTGATCGGTTTCCTCGCCGCCTGGAGCGACGCCCTGACGAGCCCGCAAATCGCCCGCCAACTGGGCGGCAACCTGACCAGCAGTATCGCCGTGGTAACGGGCCTGCTGGCCACCCTGGCCTTTGCGGTAGTGGTACTGCGCTCACGCCGCCCGGTGGCGCACCTGATCCGCAACCGCAGCCTCAAGGACCGCCTGCAACACCGCGCCGTGCAGGAAACCCTGCGGATTTTCTCGGCCATCTGGTACTTGCCGATCCTGATGATGATCATGGTCTCGGCCATCAACCTGATCGGCGCGGGCGAAGAAAGCCAGCGCGCCTTGCAGAAAGCCCTGCTGACCACCGTGCTGTTGATCGGCAGTGTGTTCCTGAGCATCACCCTGCAGCACTTCCTCAACCCGCCGCGCAACCCGGAACAACGCCTGCGGCCCTACAAGGAATTGCTCTTCAGCCTCGCCCACGCCTTGTTGCGCATCGCCATGGCGGTGATCTTCATCGAACTGCTGGGACGGATCTGGGGCTTCTCGGTGCTGGACTTCGCCCTGCGCAACAGCTTCGGCCGGGCCATCAGCGACTCGCTGAGCAGCATCGGCCTGATCCTGCTGGTGACCTGGCTGCTCTGGGTGGTGATCGACACCGCGATCCAGGAAGCGCTGAAACCTGCACCCGGCCGCCGCGCCACACGCCAGCCCAGCACCCGCACGCGGACCATCCTGCCGATGCTGCGCAACGCCATCAAAGTGGTGCTGGTGGTGATCTGCACCATCACCACCATGGCTAACCTGGGGATCAACGTCGCGCCGTTTCTCGCCGGTGCCGGGGTGGTCGGCCTGGCCATCGGTTTCGGTTCGCAGCAACTGGTGCAGGACGTGATCACCGGGCTGTTCATCCTGATTGAAGACACCATCGCCATCGGCGACTGGGTGGTGCTCGACTCGGGCCACGCCGGCACGGTGGAAAGCCTGACCATCCGCACCCTGCGCCTGCGCGACGGCAAAGGGTTCGTGCATTCGGTGCCGTTCGGCCAGATCAAGGCGGTCACCAACCAGTCACGGCAGTTCGCCTACGCGTTCTTCTCGGTGCAGTTCAGCTATGAGACGGATGTGGACACGGCGCTGAAGCTGATCCGCGAAGTGGGCCAGTCGATCAGCGAAGACCCGATCCTGCGGCACAGCCTGCAAGGGCCATTGCAGGTGTTCGGGGTCGACAGCATGAACCTCAACGGCATGACCCTGACCGCGCAATTCCGCACCACCTCGGGCGGGCAGTACGCGGTGAACCGGGCGTTCAATGAGCGGCTGAAGAAATTGGTGGACCAGACGGACGATGTGAGTTTCGCCCAGTACAACCCGGTGCCGGCCAGGGTTGGGGATCCGGCTCAGTAGGTTTTTGGAAGCCTCATCGCTGCGGTTCGGCACTCCGACAAGCCAGCGATGAGGCCCCGACAGTCACCGAAAAACCAAAGCCTTCAACCCACCCGCCACATCCGCATCCGGAAACTCCGGCGGATTCTCCAACCGCTCGACAAACGTCAACTGCGGCGCCTGCTCGGCCATCCCCTGGATCAAGAACTCCGGCCCGATTGCCGGATCATTGACACACGCCAGCACCGTGCCGCCCTCGGTCAACAGCTCCGGCAGGCGCCGCAGGATCTTCGCGTAGTCCTGGGTCAGGGCGAAGCTGCCCTTCTGGAAGGTCGGCGGGTCGATGATGATCAGGTCGTACGGGCCGCCTTTGCGCACCTTGCCCCAGGACTTGAACAGCTCGTGGCCGAGAAAACCGACCCGCGCCAGGTCATGGCCATTGAGCCGGTGATTGTCCCGCCCCCGCGACAACGCCGCCCGGGACATGTCCAGGTTGACCACCTGCTCAGCGCCGCCAGCGATCGCCGCCACCGAGAAACCGCAGGTGTAGGCGAACAGGTTCAGCACCCGCTTGCCCGCCGCCTGCTCGCGCACCCAGCGCCGGCCGTAACGCATATCGAGGAACAGGCCGCTGTTCTGCTTCAGGCCCAGGTCCAGTTGATAACGCAGGCCGTCTTCGTCGATCACCCGGGTTTCGCAGGCTTCGCCCAACAGCCACTGACCAGGGCTTTCCGGCAGATAGCGGTGCTGGATCAACACCGCCCCGCCCGGCCAATCCGTGCTGGCGGCGAGTGTTCGCAACAGGTTTTCCAGTTCGGCCAACTGACCTTCAGGCGGCTCGCGGAACAGCGATACCAGCAGCACGCCCTGCAGCCAGTCCACCGTGATCTGCTCCAACCCCGGCCAGCAGCGCCCGCGCCCGTGGAACAGCCGCCGGGTTTCGGTCGGCGGCGGGTTCAGGGCGGTGAGCAGGTGTTGATGCAGGGTGTCGATGGCAGCGGTCATGGCGGGCAGTCGTTGAGCTAAAGCGGCGTATTCTACGCCCTCGCGCCGCGCCCGCGGGTGGCGGATTTGAACCACCAGCCCCGCTGCATCCCCGCGGCCGCCAGCAGGATCGCCGCCACGCCCAGCCATTGCAGCGGTTGCAGGCGATGACCGAAGGCGACCCAGTCCACCAGGATCGCGGCGATCGGGTAGATGAACGACAAGGCGCCGGTCAGCGCGGTGGGCAATTTCTGGATCGCGCCGTACAGCAACACATACATCAGGCCGGTGTGGACGATCCCCAGGGTCACCAGGCTACCCAGCTCCGCGCGCCCATCGGGCAGCCCGCCCAGGTTGGCGAACGGCGCCAGCAACAGGATGCCGGTGGTTACTTGAATCAACGCGATCAGGTGCGGCGGCGTGCCGCTCAGGCGCTTGATGACCAGCGCCGCCACCGCATAGAGAAAGGCCGCGCCCAGAGCCAGGGCGATGCCCAGCAGGTACTCGCCGCCGCTCTCACCCTGGCTGCCGTGGGCGCTGACGATCGCCAGCATCCCGGCAAACGACACCCCTAGCCAGAACAGCTTGGGCACGGTGATTTTCTCGCCGAGGAACACCGCCGCCAGCCCCACCAGCATGAACGGCTGGACGTTGTACACCGCCGTGCCGATGGCGATGGACGCCCGCGAATAGGAGGCGAACAACAGCACCCAGTTACCGACGATGGCCACCCCGCTCAGCACCGCCAGGGCGAACGTGGCGCGGGTGAGAATGCCCGGGCGGAGAAAGCCCATGGCCGCGCAGATCAGCAACAAGGTGCCGGCGCCGAACACGCAGCGCCAGAACACCACATCCAGCACCGGTTGCCCGGACACCAGCACAAACCAGCCAATGGTCCCGGAAATCAACATGGCCCCAATCATTTCCAGCGAACCGCGACGTATCGAACTGTCCATCACTCACCTCCGGGAATATGTGACAAAGTATGCCGAGGGTGCGCGAGGCCATTCCATGGGATTAATCAGGCTGAAACCGGCACCGACCTTTTTTATCAAGGTGATTTCCCGTAATCGCCTAACGAGGGAATTTTCATGACCGATGCCATCGACCAACTGCTGCTCAACGCCCTGATGGAAGATTCGCGGCGCTCGCTCAAGGCGCTGGCGAGCCTGACCGGGCTGTCCGCGCCCAGCGTCAGCGAACGCCTGCGCCGCCTGGAAGAACGCGGCGTGCTCAAGGGCTACACCGTCGAAGTCGACCCACGCAGCTTCGGCTACCAGTTGCAGGCCATCGTGCGCATTCGTCCGCTGCCGGGGCAATTGCATGAAGTGGAACGGCAGATCGTCGCCATCCCGGAGTTCACCGAATGCGACAAGGTCACCGGTGACGACTGCTTTATCGCCCGCCTGCACGTGCGCTCGATGGAGCAGCTCGACACCCTGCTGGACAAGCTCAACAGCCACGCCGAAACCAGCACCGCGATCGTCAAGAAGACCCCGGTAAAACGGCGCCTGCCGCCGATGGATTGAGGGCTCCGCGTACGGCGGCGATCAGACAAGGCCAGGCAGTTCCAGCGCGGGCGGTCCTCCGGCAAGGATCCGCGCCAGCAGTTGTCCACTGCCGCAGGCGAGGGTGAACCCCAGAGCGCCATGGCCAAGGTTCAACCACAGATTGCGGTACGGGCTCGCCCCCAGCAGCGGCACCCCGGTCGGCGTGGCCGGGCGCATGCCGGCCCATTCCTGCCCGTGGGCGTAGTAACCGGCGTCGGGAAAACTCGCGGCGGCCTGGCGCCGCAGGCTGGCGATGCGCAGCGGGTCCGGTGTTTCATCGAAACCGACGATGTCCACCATGGCCGCCACCCGCAGTTGCTGGTCGATGCGGGCGTAGACGATCTTGCGGTCGTAGTCGGTGACACTCACCTGGGGCGCACGCGCGCCGACCGGCACGGTCAGGCTGTAGCCCTTGAGCGGATACACCGGCAGGCGCAGCCCGGGCAGACCCAACTGCGCGGCACGATAGCCGGCGCAGAGCACTAGGTTCTCCACCGCCAGCACTTCGTCACCCAACTCCAGCGCCTGGACCACACCCTTGCTGTGACGGATCTTGCTGACGCGCTGGCCCAAGCGGAAATGGCAACGCCCCGAGGCCCGCAAGCGCGCCGCCAAGGCGAGGCAGAAGCGGTGACAATCTCATCGGCACCGAGTGCTTGCTGGTGGTCCGCATCGAACCGCTGGCGGGCCTGGGCGAAGCTGGCGGGATCGCGGAACACCACCAGCTTGCCATTGCGCCGCCAGGCAAAACCGTCCAGGCCATCTTCTTCGCGCCAGCTCGCCAGGGTGTCCTGACTGTGCAGCGCCAGCCGCAGCAGCCGCGCGGCATTGACGCGGTTGACCGAGCCCCGGCACGCGGCCATGAACGCCAGCAGCCAGCGCCACTGCGCCGGGTCCATGCGCGGGCGCAGGCGCAACGGCGAATCGCCGCGCAACATCCAGCCGAGCGCGTGCCACGGCACACCGGCATCCGCCAGTGGCGCGACATAGCGATAAGAAAGTTGTCCGCCGTTGGCGAAGCTGGCGCCGCTGGCCAGCGCTTCACCGGCCTCGATCAGCTCCACCGCGAAACCTTCGCGCACCAACGCGTAGGCCGTGGCCAGGCCGATCACACCGCCGCCGATGACTGTTACCCGACTCGTCATGCCCGCAATCCATTTGCCGAAACGGGGCTCAGAGTAAGACGAGCAACAAGCAGGAACAAGAAAAGCCAAAACCCGTAGGAGCGAGCTTGCTCGCGAATGACCGCGCGCTCACCAAAAATCTACCGCACCGCCAACCCGGAAGACTCAACCGCCTGCCCCGGACACTGCACATCCCCACCATCCAGCCCCTGCTTCACATTGCGACTGAGCATCGTCGCCTTGCCATCGCGCCAGGTCAGGGTCAGCACGTACAGCGAATCGAAGTCGCTGTTTTCCCAGTCCTCGGTAATCACCCGCTTCTCACCCAGGGCCTTGCCGGCCACGGTGTTGATCAGTTCGGGCAGGTAGCCGTGGGACCAGGCGGTGTACACCGTGGCATTGCGGTACTTGTTGCTCAGCAGTTCGCTGGCCAGGGCGCTGGTGTCATTGGCGCCATACTCGATGTTCACCGGCAGGCCGAGCTTGATGGCGCTGGGGCTGATGGTCATCAGCGGGCGCAGGTAACTGTAGCTGTCGTCATTGGCGCCTTCTTCCACTTCGCGGGTGGGGTTGGCGGCGAAGACGTAATCGGCCTTGCCGAATTTTTCCGGTAACAGCGTGGCGAGGTCGAGGGCGCGATTCAGGCCCTGGCAGTTGAGTTGGCCGAGACCTTCACCGGGCTTTTCGGCGTGGCGCAGGAAGACCAGCGTCTGGGTGCCGTCCACCGGTTTGGCGAAGCTGTCGAAGGTGGTGAAACCGAGAAGGGCCGCGCCAGCGGCGAGCACGGTGCAGAACAGGACCTGGCGGCGGAAAGGAAGCGTCACGGGCAACTTCATGATGAACCCTTGGCGGAAAGAATCGGGATTGACCCGTCAGTGCTGCCCCGCGGCCGAAGCCGCGGGGCATCCCTGTCTGTCGTTCCTTCCGTGGAAACGGGCGTCCTTTGAGAGTGCAATAAGCCCGATTGGTTCTGTCCCTGGGTGCTTATCCGTAAGCAGGATTGAATGTAGGTCCTGGCTGTTACGGAATTAAGACGATGCCTCAACCGCGATAAACCATTTCGGCTTCACGCGTCCGAAATCTACCCGATGGTTGGTTTTGAGGGCTTTTTGAAGTATCTGACTTCTTCAGTCGTCGCGGGTCAGCACTTCCAGCAGTTCGATCTCGAACCGCAGGTCGGAACCCGGCGGGATCGACCCCATGCTGCGTTCGCCATAACCCAGGTGCGCCGGCACGAACAGCGTGCGCTTGCCGCCGACTTTCATCCCCATCAGGCCCTGGTCCCAGCCCTTGATCACACGGCCGGTGCCGATCACGCACTGGAACGGCTTGCCGCGCTGGTGGGACGAATCGAACACGCTGCCGTCGGCCAGCGTGCCGGTGTAATGGGTGGTGATCAGGGCGCCCTTGACCACTTCCTTGCCGTCGCCCAACTGGACGTCGGTGATTTGCAGTTCGCCGCTCATAGTGACCTCGTTCAAGCGCGGTAATCGTAGCCGCAGCCTTTTCGCAGGATTGCCGCGGATTTGCAAGGAGCAGGCGGCCATTGGCTATCGGTCTTACACAGGCTAGCCTGAGTCAGACATCCACCTACAGGCGGCAGGGCACGACATGAGCAAGGAGCTATGCAAGGAGCTGGGGATCAGTGAAGACCTGTTGCTGGCGCGGGGGTTTGTCGCCTATCCCGAAGCGCGGGTGCTGGCGATTGCCGAAATCAACGCCGACGAGCGCCGTTTCGAACTGGAGCCAGACGCGGCCGCGGCCTGGAAGCGGATGAAGGCTGACGCCGCGGCCGCCGGGGTCGAGTTGTGGCTGATGTCGGCCTACCGCAGCGTCACCTACCAGGCCAATCTCATCCGCGCCAAACTCAAGCGCGGCCAATCACTCGAGCAGATCCTCGCTGTCAACGCCCCGCCCGGCTACAGCGAACACCATACCGGCCGGGCGATCGACATCAATTCGCTGGACATCGACTTCGAACACAGCCGCGCCTACCAGTGGCTGACCCACCATGGGCACAGGTTCGACTTCCATTTGTCCTACCCGCGAAACAACCCGCTGGGCTATCAGTTCGAGCCGTGGCACTGGTGCTACGGCACGACCTTGCTGGCGATCAACTGAACTGCGCGATGACCTCGGCGCCGGTCATGTTGTGGGTCGGGTTGGAGAAGCAGTAGAAGGCCGGTTTTTCATCGACGTAGACCTGCAGGTCGAAGGTCCAGGCCGTGTCGCCATCGAGGACGCCGACCGGGACCGCGTCGAAGCCACCGGCCTTGAGGCGGTAGAACAGATGGGTGCCGCAGCTTGGGCAGAAACCGCGCTGGGCCCAGTCGGAAGAATCGTAGACCGCGGGTTGGGCGCCGCTGAACTGCAGGGGCTGCGTGCTGTGCGCCACCAGCAGCGGACCGCCGCTCCACTTGCGGCACATGCTGCAATGGCAGGCGCTGACGCGGGTTTCATCGAGGGTGACGGAGAGCTGGATGGCGCCGCAGAGGCAGGTGCCGTGGTGGGTTGGCATAACGGGGCTCCTTGCGTTTATGAGGTGGCGGGTGAGTCTAGCAGCGGGGATGGCGGCGCTGTGCTTGATCTGAACTCCCTAAGCAGTCACCGGCGTCAACACCGGCTCCCCGGCAAAAAACGCCTGCAGATTCTTCAGCACCAGCGCCACCGTATCCCGCGCCGCCTCAGGCGACTGCCCGGCCACATGGGGCGTCAGCACCACGTTGGGCAGCGCTTTGAGTGCATCCGGCACATTCGGCTCGTCATCGAACACATCCAGCGCCGCGCCGGCAATCCGCCGCTCACGCAACGCCGCAACCATATCCGCCGTGGACACCACACTGGCCCGGGCAATGTTCACCAGGAACCCCTCCGGCCCCAGCGCATCCAGCACCGCGCTGTCCACCAGTTGCCGGGTATTGGCACCACCAGGCGTGGCGACGATCAGAAAGTCCGACTCCCGCGCCAGCGCCAGCGGGCTGTCGCAGTACGAATAGGCCACGTCGTCCCGCCGGGAACGGTTGTGATAGCTCACCTGCATATCGAACCCGAGTGCGCCGCGCCGGGCGATTGCCAGCCCCACCGCGCCCAGCCCGAGAATGCCCAGGCGCTTGCCCGAGATCGACGGGCTGATCACCCGGTTCCAGTGCCCCTGACGGGTGCTGGCATCGGCCTGGGGAATATTGCGCACCGCGGCGAACAGCAAGGCCATGGCGTGATCGGCCACCGCCGCGGCATTGGCGCCGGCGCCATTGGTGACAGTGATGCCCCGCGCGGCAGCAGCGGCCAGGTCGACCTGCTCGTAGCCAGCACCGATCACGCAGATGATTTGCAAGGCCGGCAAGGCGGCGATTTCGTCAGCAGACAAGCCCAGCGGGCCGCGGGTCAGCACCGCGTCGATCTCGCCGCCGTGGCGCGCGATGGCCTCGGCGCGCAAGGCCGGGGTCTGCGCGCGAATCAGGTGATAACCGTGGTGTTCCAGCAGGGGCAGGTAGTCGTCGACCGTCTCGACCAGCACCAATACCGTCTTTGTCATTTCAGGCTCCCAGGCATTTCAGCGAGCCCGCATTATGCTCCGGTCACTGGCCAAAAGCCCGTCCCAGACCGCCAGGCACCCCGCTGCTGTCGGTGTCCTGCCACGGGCCATCAGCGCTGGTCGCCCAGGTCCAGCCGTTGTTCCAGCGGTAGTAGGTGCGCTGGCGGTAGAAGGTGTTGGTCTTGCCCTCCAGCACGTAGACGCCCAGGCGCGGGTCCCAATGGCTGGCGCCTCCCGGTGGCGGGGCGAAGCTGGCGGAGGTGCGCGGCATGGGTTTCTGCGATGGGGTGACCGGCTTGGTCGGGACTGGCTTGGTCGGGCCCGGTTTGATCACCGGGCCTGGCGGGGGTGTGGTCTGGATCGGCGGCAGCGGCTCGCGCTCGGGCTGATGCACCGTACATGCGCTGAGCCCCAGGGCCAGTGAAATCAGGGTCAGGCGTACGGTGCTGTTCATGAGGGCGCTCTCTTACGGGTCCGGGCTGTCGATGGTCAGGTGTTGCGGCGCCTCGGTGCTGGTAGCCAGCGGTGAACCGCTGCCGATCCACTCACCCTTGGTGGGCTGGCCGGAGCGTGAGATGCGCGCCACAAGTTGGACTTCGGCGAAGCTCGACAGTTTCATGTTCGGCATCATCGCGTCGCTGTCGCTCAGCTCCACCTCGATGGGCAACTGCGCGACGGTGACCCGCTTGGCCGCCAGCGGCATCGGCGGGCCGGAGGCGGCGCGGGCGAAGATGAACACGGTGTCGTCCGGCTTGACCTTGTCTTTCAGCGCCGCCGCCAGCTCGACCCGCACGGTCAGTTTGGCGCCGCTGGCCGTAGTGGCCGGTGCGGACGCCTTGCCTTCGCCGGCCGCCAGTTTTTCCTTGGCCTTGTCGATGCCGCCCAGCAGCGCGGTGCGCGAGGCGTCGCCTTCAGGCAGTTGCACCAGCAGGCGGTTCCAGTAATCGACCGCTTCCTGGTAGCGCTCGCCCTCGAAGGCGGCGATGCCCAGCAGGCCGAGGCTGGTGACTTCATTCGGGTCGGCTTTCAGGGCTTCATCGGTGATCGCCTGGAACTGCGGCGTCCACTGCTTGTTGTTGGCGAAATACAGCGCCTGCGCCCATTGGCCGAGCAGTTCCGGCTGACGGCCAGCCACGCCGACGGCGCGTTCGAAGGCCTTGGCCGCGTCCGCTGGACGCTCTTGGGCCATGTAGGCGCGGCCGAGGAAGTACAGGCCCTCGGCATTCTCGGGCTGGGCGGCGACGGCACGTTCCAGGCGCGAGGTCATGTCGTCCAGGGATTGCGGCGCCTGGGCGAATTCCTGGGCCAGTTCCACCTTGTCGCTGGAACCGAAATGCAGGTACAGCCCGACCGCCATCAGCGGCACCAGAAACGCCGCCACCAACGGCAACGCCTTGCCCAGCCGGGCACTGCGGGTCGGCTCGGCGTTGTCGGTGTCGGCCAGCAGTTCGCGGGCCGCTTCGTCACGGCCACGGGCCAGTTGGTCGGCGTTGAGCACGCCCTCCTCGCCCTGGGCCTGCAACTCGGCGACACGCTCCTGGTACAGGGCGACGTTCAGGGCGGTACGGTCTTCTTCCTGCTGCGCACGACGGCCACGCAACACCGGAATCAGCAAAAAGCTCAGGGCTACCAGCAACAGCAGGCCTGACGCGAGCCAGAAATCAGTCATGGGTCTGTTCTTTGTCCAGCAGTTTGGCGAGGCGCTCACGCTCCTCGGGAGAAAGGTCGGCCGAACCAGCGGCCGCCGGTACGCGGCGTTTGCGGACGATCACCACCAGCACGCCGAAGCCACCGGCGAGCAGCAGCGCCGGACCGAACCAGAGCAGCCAGGTGCGGGCGGTCAGGGCCGGCTTGTAGCGAACGAAGTCGCCGTAGCGATCGACCATGAAATCGACGATCTGCTGGTTGCTCTTGCCTTCGCCGAGCATGCGGAAGATTTCCCGGCGCAGGTCGGCGGCGATGGGGGCGTTGGAGTCGGCGATGTCCTGGTTCTGGCACTTGGGGCAGCGCAGTTCCTTGGTCAGCTCGCGGTAACGCTCGCGTTCGGCCTCGTCGGCGAACTGGTAGGTATCGATTGCCGCCTTGGCCACGCCGCACAGGCTCAAGCCGAGAACGGTGGCTGCCAGCCAGCGCTTCATGGCCGGGCCTCGTCGACCAGGCCCTGATACAGCGGCGCCAGTTGCTCGCGCCAGACGGTTTCATCGATCACGCCGACGAACTTATGGCGGATGATGCCTTCGGCGTCGATCAGGAAGGTTTCCGGCGCGCCGTACACACCCAGGTCCAGGCCCAGGGTGCCCTGCTCGTCACGGATATCCAGTTGATAGGGGTTGTGGAACTCGGCCAGCCATTTCAGCGCGGCGGCATTGTCGTCCTTGTAGTTGACGCCGTAGATCACCACGCCCTGCTCGGCCAGTTTGTTCAGCACCGGGTGCTCGACCCGGCAGGACACGCACCAGGTGCCCCAGACGTTGACCAGCGCCGGCTTGCCGTGCAGGTCGTTCTGGGTCAGGGTGCGGTCGCCCTGCACGTTGGGCAGCGAGAACGCCGGGAACGGCTTGTCGATCATCGCCGACGGCAGCTCGGCCGGGTCCAGGTACAGGCCACGGTAGAGGAACACCGCCACCAGCAGAAACACCGCCAGCGGCAGCACCATGATCCAACGCTTCATGCAGTTGCTCCTTCCAGGCCGAGTACGTCACGTACCTTGCTCTTGACCTTGATCCGATAACGCCGGTCCAGCGCCGCCAGCAAACCACCAAGGCCGGTCAGCAGACCACCCAGCCAGATCCAGCGCACGAACGGCTTGACGTGTACCCGCACCGCCCACGCACCGTTTTCCAGCGGTTCGCCGAGGGCGACGTACAGATCGCGGGTGAAACCGGCGTCGATGCCGGCCTCGGTCATCATCGACTGCTGCACGGTGTACAGGCGTTTTTCCGGGTGCAGCACGCTGATTTCGCGGCCGTCCTGGAGCACGCGCACGGTGCCTTTGTCGGAGGTGAAGTTCGGCCCTTCGAAGTGCTTGGCGCCTTCGAAGACGAACTGGTAACCAGCCAGTTCCACCGACTCGCCCGGCGCCAGGCGCAGGTCACGTTCGGCACTGTTGTTGCTCGACAGCACCACGCCCAGGGCGCAAACCGCCAGCCCCAGGTGCGCGACGTGCATGCCCCAATAGCTGCGGTTCAAGCCACGCACGCCTTTGAGCAGCCCTTTGTGACGGGTCTTGTCGAAGATGTCGCGCACGCCGCCGAGGACAATCCACGCCGCCAGGGCGAAGGTGGTCAGCACCGCCCAGTCGAAATCATCCACCAGCAGGCCGCAGATCGGCGCCAGCACGGCACTGCCGATCAGCACCGGAGTCAGCATGCCCGCCAGCCAGCGCACCGGGGTGTCTTTCCAGCGCACCAGCACGCCCACCGTCATGACCACCATCAGCAGCGCCATCAACGGGATGAACAGCGCGTCGAAGTACGGCGGGCCGACCGACAGCTTGGCGCCGGTCAGGGCGTCGAGCACCAGCGGATACAGGGTGCCGAGCAGGATCATCGACGCCGCCACCACCAGCACCAGATTGTTGGCCAGCAGCAATGTCTCGCGGGACCACAGGGCAAAGCCGACCTGGCTCTTGACCACCGGCGCGCGCAGGGCGAACAGGGTCAGCGAGCCGCCGACCACAAAGAGCAGGAAGAACAGGATGAACACACCGCGCTCGGGGTCCGAGGCGAAGGCGTGCACCGACGTCAGCACGCCGGAACGGACCAGGAAGGTGCCAAGCAGGCTCAGGGAGAACGCCGCGATGGCCAGCAACACGGTCCAGCTCTTGAACACGCCGCGCTTTTCCGTCACCGCCAGCGAGTGGATCAGCGCGGTGCCCACCAGCCAGGGCATGAACGAGGCGTTTTCCACCGGGTCCCAGAACCACCAGCCGCCCCAGCCGAGTTCGTAGTAGGCCCACCACGAACCGAGGGTGATGCCGATGCCGAGGAAGGCCCAGGCGACGATGGTCCACGGCCGCGACCAGCGCGCCCAGGCGGCGTCGAGACGACCGCCGAGCAACGCGGCGATGGCGAAGGCGAAGGCCACCGAGAAACCGACGTAGCCCATGTACAGCATCGGCGGGTGAACGATCAGGCCGATGTCCTGCAGCAGCGGGTTGAGGTCGCGGCCGTCGCCCGGCACCTGCGGCAGCAGGCGCATGAACGGGTTGGAGGTGACGATCAGGAACGACAGGAAGCCGACGCTGATCATGCCCATCACCGCCAGTACGCGGGCGAGCATCACTTGCGGCAATTGCCGGGAGAAGATCGACACGGCGAAGGTCCAGCCGCCGAGGATCAGCGCCCAGAGCAGCAGCGAACCTTCGTGGGCGCCCCACACCGCGCTGAACTTGTAGTACCAGGGCAAGGCGCTGTTGGAGTTGCTGGCGACATAGGCGACCGAGAAGTTGTCGGTCATGAAGGCATGGGTCAGGCAGGCGAAGGCGAAGGCGAGGAAGGCGAACTGGCCCCAGGCCGCCGGCCGCGCCAGGCTCATCCACAGGCTGTCGCCGCGCCAGGCGCCGAGCAGCGGGACGCTGGCCTGCACGCAGGCGAAGCAGATGGCCAGGATCATCGACAACTGGCCGAGTTCGGGAATGATCAGCGAAGCGTTCATTGCGCAGGTGCTCCAGAGGCCGTCTGCCCGCTTTCCTTGAGGGCCTTGGTAACTTCCGGCGGCATGTATTTCTCGTCGTGCTTGGCCAGCACTTCATCGGCCACCACCACGCCGTCGGCGTTCAGTTTGCCCAGGGCGACGATGCCCTGGCCTTCGCGGAACAGGTCGGGAAGGATGCCGCGGTAGGTAATCGGCACGGACTTGGCGAAGTCGGTGACCACGAAACGCACATCCAGCGAGTCGCTGGAACGCTGCACCGAGCCCTTCTCGACCATGCCGCCGGCGCGGATGCGGGTATCCAGCGGCGCTTCGCCGTTGGCGATCTGGGTCGGGGTGTAGAACAGGTTGATGTTTTCCTGCAGCGCGCTGAGGGCCAGGCCCACGGCGACACCGAGGCCGGCGAGCAGGCCGAGGATGATGAACAGGCGCTTCTTGCGTAGCGGATTCACTTGGCGTTCTCCCGGCGCAGACGGCGCGCCTCTGCTTGCAGGTAACGGCGCCGTGCCAGCAGCGGCGAAGCGACGTTGACGGCCAGTACCAGCAGGCAGATGCCATAGGCAGACCAGACATAAAGGCCGTGACGGCCCATGGCGAGAAACTCGCCGAAGGATGCAAAGCTCATCGTGCGTTCCCCAGGCTATTGAGCACTTCTTCCCGGACCCAGCTTGCGCGAGCTTCGCGCTTGAGCACTTCGAGGCGCATGCGCACCAGCAGCACGGCGCCGAAGAAACAGTAGAAACCGAGCACGGTCAGCAGCAGCGGCAGCCACATTTCCACCGGCATCGCCGGTTTCTCGGTGATGGTGAAGGTGGCGCCCTGGTGCAGGGTATTCCACCACTCCACCGAGTACTTGATGATCGGGATGTTGATCACCCCGACGATGGCCAGCACCGCGCAGGCCTTGGCCGAGCTCTCACGATTGCTGATCGCGTGGCCGAGGGCAATGAGACCGAAGTACAGGAAAAGGAGGATGAGCATGGACGTCAGGCGGGCATCCCAGACCCAGTAGCTGCCCCAGGTCGGCTTGCCCCAGATGGCGCCGGTGACCAGCGCCAGCGCGGTCATCCAGGCGCCGATGGGCGCGGCGCTCTGCAGGGCGACGTCGGCGATCTTCATCTTCCAGACCATGCCAACCACCCCGGCCACCGCCAGCATGACGTAGCAGGACTGCGCCAGCATCGCCGCCGGCACATGGATGTAGATGATCCGGAAACTATCGCCTTGCTGGTAATCCTGCGGCGCGAACGCCAGGCCCCAGATCACGCCGGTGCCGATCAGCAGCACCGCGGCGATGGCAAGCCAGGGCAGCATGCGGCCACTGATGCCGTAGAACCATTTGGGAGAACCGAGCTTGTGAAACCATGTCCAGCTTATTGCGCTGCTTTTCATCACGGTACATCCAGGGTCTTTGCTGGGCGTGGCCCAGACCTCATTATTCGCCGACGCTGATTTTCAGGCCGGCGGCTATTGCGAAAGGTGCAAGGGTGATTGCCAGGGCGGCCAGACTACCGAGCCAGAGCAGGTATCCGGTTGCAGGCATAGCTTGCACTGCTGCTTGTAAGGCGCCACTGCCCAGGATCAACACCGGGATATATAACGGCAGAATCAGTAGCGCCAGAAGCAGACCACCTCGTTTCAATCCGACGGTCAGGGCCGCACCCACGGCACCCAACAGGCTCAGCACCGGAGTGCCGAGCAAGAGTGATGCCAGCAGGACCGGGAGACATTCCACGGGCAATCCGAGCATCACCGCCAGAAGCGGCGACAACAATACCAGTGCCAGCCCGGAAAAAACCCAGTGTGCCAGCACCTTGGCCAGTACCAGTAGGGGCAACGGGTGCGGCGAAAGGACCCACTGTTCGAGCGATCCGTCCTCGAAATCACTGCGAAACAGCCCGTCCAGCGAGAGCAGGACGGCCAAAAGTGCAGCCACCCAGACTAACCCTGGAGACAAGTTTTGCAACAATTGTGTCTCAGGACCGACCGCAAGTGGAAACAATGCGATGACGATCGCGAAAAAAACCAGCGGATTGGCCAGCTCCGCCGGACGGCGGCAGAGCAGTCGGGCTTCGCGACGTAACAACAGGACAAATACACTCATGCGGCCCACCGCCCCAGGTTGATATCACGGTAACCGGACGGCGTGCGTTCCAGCGTGTGGTGGGTGGTCAACACGACCATGCCGCCCTCCTCGCAGTGCCGCGCCAGGTGCGCTTCGAGCTGGGCGACGCCTTGTTTGTCGAGGGCGGTGAAGGGTTCGTCGAGGATCCACAGCGGCGGGCTGTCCAGGTAGAGCCGGGCCAGCGCCACGCGGCGCTGCTGACCAGCGGACAGGGTGTGACAGGCAACGTCCTCGAAACCGCGCAGGCCCACCGCTTCCAGCGCCTGCCAGATGGCGTCGCGGCTGGCGGGGCGGTGCAGGGCGCAGAGCCAGGTGAGGTTTTCTTCCGGGGTGAGCAGGTCCTTGATCCCGGCCGCATGGCCGATCCACACCAGGGAGCGGGCCAGTTCCGTGCCCTGCCCGGCCAGCGGCTTGCCGTTGAGCAGCACCTCGCCATGGGTCGGTTGCATCAGGCCGGCCAGCAGGCGCAGCAGGCTGGTCTTGCCGCTGCCGTTGGGACCGCTGATCTGCAGCATGTCGCCGGCCGACACCTGCAATTCGAGGTGTTCGAAGAGCATCCGCCAGTCGCGCTCGCAGGCCAGGCCCACGGCTTGGAGTTGAGGAGTCACAGATTCGCCTTATGGTTTCGCAGACTGTCTCAAGTCGGTACAGGCCTGGCCGTTATAGTGGCAACGAAAACCTGGCCGACCGGTCTGGTCGCGAGCGCCGCCGGATCCTGCGCTCGCGGAAGAAATCGGCCGGCATTATACATGCCATGTCCTACTGTAAAGAGGGCTATTTGAACAGGTCGCAACGCGAATGACAGGCGAAATAAACAGCCTTGGCCCACAGGTTCCCGCCAATGCGCAGGTGCGTGCCGCGGCAATGACCGGCGAGCTGGTAAAGCTGGTGGAAGCCCAGCCCGATCTGGTGCCCGCCGGCGAAACGACCAAGGGCGAAGTGCTGTCGCTGCGTCAGGTAGGCCAGGAGTTTCAGTTGCTCCTGCGCCTGATGCAGGCCAACGGCCAACAAGTGACGGTGCAGACCACCGCCAACCAGCCGCTGGCCCAGGGCAGCCAGTTACTGGTCAGCCAGCCGACCTCGAACCAGTTGAGCCTGACGCTGCAACAGGCCATCGCCAGCAATGTCGCCACCCTCACCCGCCTCGACAGCCGTGAATTCCCGGAAGGCACGCTGGTGCAGGGCAAGGTGCTGACCACCCAGTTGCAGCCGCAGACCGGTAACCTGCCAGCGGTCTACCGCTCATTGGTCAGCCTGCTCAATACCGCCCAGGCGGGCTCGACCCTGGCCATCGACTCCCCTCGCCCGCTGCCGCTGGGCAGCCTGCTCAGCGCGCGGGTGCAGGGCGACCAGGCGCTGAGCTTCGTGCCCCTGAGCGGGCGACAGGATCAGATGGCCATTGCCCAGAACCTCAGCGCCCAGCAAAACCGCCAGGCCTCGCTGCAGGGCATGCTCGCGGCCATGCAGCGCATCGCCAGCGACGACGGCCAGCCGGAGCAGGTGCGCACAGCGGTGGACAAGCTGCTCGCCAGCCTGCCGGATGTCCGCCAGTTCAGCGACACCCGCCAGGTGGCCCAGGCCCTCAGCAACAGCGGCTCGTTCCTTGAAGCGCGGCTGTTCAACGGCGCCACCGGCCAATTGGCGCCCGACCTCAAGGCGCAGATGGTGCGGCTGGTGGCACAACTGCTGCCCAACGTGCCGGGCGGCACCCTGTTCAGCCCGAGCACGGCAGCGATCGTGGCCCAGGCCCTGCCGGGCATGGTGCGCAGCGCCCTCGGCGCCCTTGGCCAGGTAGCCCCGAAACCGCACCCTGGCAGCTTCCCGCTGCCCACCCGGCTGTTGCAGAACCTTGAAGAAGAAGGCGACCTGCAACACCTGTTGCGCCTCGCCGCCGCGGCCATTTCGCGGGTGCAGAGCCATCAACTGGCAAGCCTGGAACAAACCGGCACCACCGCCGACGGCAACCTGCAAACCACCTGGCAACTGGAAATCCCCCTGCGCACCGGCCCGGAATTCATGCCGATGCAGGTCAAGGTGCAGCGCGAAGAAACCAAGGAACAACAGGCCGATCCCGAACGCGAGCGGCGTGATCCGCTGGAAATGCTCTGGCGTGTCGAGCTGGCGTTCGACCTGCACCCGCTGGGGCCCTTGCAGGTCCAGGCGCAGATCACCCAGGGCAACCTGTCCAGCCAGCTCTGGGCAGAACTGCCGGCCACCGCGCAACTGATCGAAAGCCAATTGGGCGACCTGCGTGCGCGATTGGTGGCACGTGGCGTCAACGTCAGCGAATTGCACTGCCACCAGGGCGTACCGCCGCTGGGGCCGCGCACGCATCTGGAACAACGCTGGGTGGATGAAAACGCATGAGCAAGAAAACACCCCGCCAAGCGATTGCCCTGAACTACGACGGCGCCCGCGCCCCGACCCTGACGGCCAAGGGCGACGACGAACTGGCGGAAGCGATCCTGGCGATCGCCCGCGAGCACGAAGTGCCGATCTACGAGAATGCCGAGCTGGTGAGGTTGCTGGCGCGCATGGAACTGGGCGACAGCATTCCGGAAGCGCTGTACCTGACCATTGCCGAGATCATCGCGTTTGCCTGGCAATTGAAGGGCAAGATGCCGGTGGGGTTCAACGACGAGGGGCCGGTGGAACGGGATATCACACCGGATTTGAAGCGATTGCCCGGGCCTCGATGAGCGGGCATGGATTCATCGCAGCATCGGTATCCAAACTCTCGCAGGCAATCGCAAACCGTCAGCCGCTTGCGATCCGCTCCCACAGTTCGCGATGACCTGACGCCTTGGGCTCGCCCTCGAGAGATGTAGATGCCTATGCTCATCGCTGGCAAGCCAGCTCACACAGGATTTTCGGGGCTGACACAACACCTGTGGGAGCCGGCTTGCCGGCGATGAGTCCCCAAAACGCGACAAAAAACCTTCAGCCCTTGTGCAGTTTGCTCATCAACTCCGCCTCAGCCTGGGTCAAACCGCAGGTCTGGGTCAGTTCGTCGACGCTGGCGCCCATGCCCACCAGCCGCGCCGCCTGAGCAAACGACAGGCTGTTGGGATCACGCTGCTCCAGTTGCAACATCTTCTCCGGCAGGGGCGCGACCGCCGCACGCAGTTCGTGCAACGCCTCGCCCATCGCCACCGAGCTGTTCTGGTAGTCGTCCAGGCGCTTGCCCAGGTCCTTGATGCGCTGGTCACGCAACGCATCGCCCTGAGCCTGCTGCGAGGCCATTTCGCGCTGGCGCTTGCTATAGCCGATGAACAGCCACACGCTCAACGCCCAGAGCATCGCCAGGAATACAACCGCAACCTCCAGGATCAACTCAGATGTTCTCCAGCTCGGACCACTCTTCCTCGGTCATCATCTTGTCCAGCTCGACCAGGATCAGCAGTTCGCCGTTTTTGTTGCAAACGCCCTGGATGAACTTGGCCGACTCTTCGTTACCGACGTTCGGCGCGGTTTCCACTTCGGACTGACGCAGGTAGACCACTTCGGCCACGCTGTCGACGAGGATGCCGACCACTTGCTTGTCTGCCTCGATGATGACGATCCGGGTGTTGTCAGTGACGTCGCTTGGCGCCAGGCCGAAACGCTGACGGGTGTCGATCACGGTGACCACGTTGCCGCGCAGGTTGATGATGCCCAGCACGTAGCTCGGTGCACCCGGAACCGGCGCGATCTCGGTGTAGCGCAGCACTTCCTGGACCTGCATCACGTTGATGCCGTAGGACTCGTTGTCCAGGCGGAAGGTTACCCACTGCAGGATCGGATCTTCGGAACCCTGTCCAGACGTCTTTTTCATTCCCCTAACCCTCAAAAACCGCCGTCGGCGGAGTGCTCAGTGCGATCGCGCCGGTGCGCGACCGATCATTTATGGTTCAACTGCATCTTCTTGACCGCACCACTGGCGATCAACTCGGCCAGCTCGGCGACGTCCAGCAATGCACACATGTGTTCGATCACCGTGCCGGCCAGCCACGGCCGCTGGCCGCGCTGGGTACGCCACTTGATCTCGCTCGGGTCCAGGCGCAACGAGCGGCTGACCTGATGCACCGCCAGCCCCCACTCATAGCCCTGCACCGAAATCACGTACTGCAGACCGTCGCGGAAATCGTCGCGATAGCGCTCGGGCATGACCCAGCGCGCGGTGTCCAGCACCTTGAGGTTGCCCGCCTGGCTCGGCAGGATGCCGAGGAACCAGTCCGGCTGGCCGAACAGCGGCGTCAGTTCGTGACCGTGCAGCGAATAGATCGACCCAAGGCACACCAACGGCACCGCCAGGGTCAGCCCGGCAACATCGAACAGCAGGCATTCGAACGGCTCCGCGGCCCAGGACGGACGACCGTCCACCGTCTTCGGCGGCTGCGGCACATCCGGGGCCAGGTGGACCTCCACCAGCGGCTCGATCAGCCCAGGCGCCTCGACAACCGGTTCGATGACCGGCGCAACGACCTTCTCGACCACCGGCTCTACCACCGGTGCAACCTTCAGGACCGGCGGCGCGACCACGACCCTGGCCGGCGCAGGCTCGGCGAAGGTGGTCGGTGCGGCGGTGGTTTCGCGGCGCGCATCGCGGGCCTGCTCTTCCAGCACCGCGGCCTGGAACTCATCCAGCACCTGGGTGGAAACCGGTGGCGCGGGCGGCTCGGCCGCCACCGGGATTACCGGCGGCAGCGTTGGTACAACCACAGGTTCCGCGTAAGGCAGTTCTTCAGTGGCTTCATGCAGCAACCCGTCGAGGTACGACTGCAAGGCCATTTGTGGCCGGGTGGCGAGGTTTTGCGGACGGTTCATCAAGCCACCTGCGCCACGGATTTCTGCGTCAGCAGGTGCTTGAGCAAGGCGCGATAAGCCACCACGCCGCGGCTCTTGGCGTCGTATTGCGACGGTGTCACCCCCGCCCGGCTGGCATCGCGCAGGCGGGTATCGACCGGGATGTAACCTTGCCAGATGTCGTCCGGATAGCCGTCACGCAGCACTTTGAGGGTGCCCATGGACGCTTGGGTGCGACGGTCGAACAGGGTCGGCACGATGTGGAACGGCAGCGCCTGGCGGCGCGAACGGTTGACCATCGCCAGGGTGCTGACCATCCGCTCCAGGCCCTTCACGGCCAGGTATTCGGTCTGCACCGGGATCACCAGTTGCTGGCTGGCCGCCAGCGCATTGACCATCAGCACGCCGAGCAGCGGCGGGCTGTCGATCAGGGCGTAATCGAAATCCTGCCAGAGCTGCGCCAGACTCTTGGCGATTACCAGGCCCAGGCCGTTCTGCCCGGGCGACTGGCGCTCCAGCACCGCCAGCGCGGTACTGGACGGCAACAGCGAAATCTTCTCGTGGCTGGTGGGCAGCAGCAGTTGTCCCGGCAAGCCTTCGGGCACCGTGCCCTTGTGCTGGAACAGGTCGAAGTTGCTGTGCTCCAGGGTGTCGGGGTTGTGCCCGAAATAGCTGGTCATCGACCCATGCGGGTCGAGGTCGACCACAACCACGCGCCGCCCGGCATCGGCCAGCAAACCTGCCAGGGCGATGGACGTGGTGGTCTTGCCGACGCCACCTTTTTGATTGGCTACTGCCCAGACTCTCATGCGCTGCTTCCTCCCGGTCCGACCGTAGCCAGCCGGGATCGATTAAAAGGTCGACGACGGAGAATTGACGGGATTGCTCCCGGCCGTCGGTGATACCACGGGCGGTGCAGTTTGTGTGCCAGCGCGCTTGAGCGCAGCATCCGGGCTCGCATTGGCGGTGCCGGTACCGGTCAGGCTGCGGCGCACTTCCAAGTTGCGCGAAATCACCAGCACGACGCGACGGTTCTTCGCCCGCCCTTGCTGGGTGGTGTTGCTGGCGATCGGCTGGAACTCGCCATAGCCGACGGACGCCATGCGCGCCGGATTGACCCCTTCCATGGCCAGCAGGCGGACGATACTCGCCGCCCGCGCCGACGACAGCTCCCAGTTGGTCGGGTACTGCGCGGTACGGATCGGCTGGTCATCGGTGAAACCTTCGACGTGCACCGGGTTGGCGAACGGTTTGATGATATTCGCCACTTTCTCGATCAGGTTGAACGCGACATCACTGGGCATGGCGTCACCGCTGCCGAACAGCAGCGAGGAGCTCAGCTCGATCTCGATCCACAGTTCGTTGCCGCGCACGGTCATCTGGTCGGATTTGATCAGGTCGCCGAAGGCCTGCATCACTTCATCGGTGATGGTCTTCAGCGGATCGGCGCTGGTCTGGGCGAGGCCGGCATCGACCTGCTCGCTGTCCTTGATCAGGGGTTGCGCCGGCCGCACGCTCAGTGGTCGCTCCTCGCCAATGGGGATCGGCTTGGTGCTGCGCTCGGCATCGGTGAACACGCCGATAAGCGCCTGGGACATGATTTTGTACTTGCCCTCGTTGATCGAGGAAATCGAGTACATGACCACGAAAAACGCGAACAGCAAGGTGATGAAGTCCGCGTAGGACACCAGCCAGCGTTCGTGATTCTCGTGTTCCTCGACTTTGCGGCGACGGGCCATGGTTACTCCATGAAGCCCTGAAGCTTCAGTTCGATCGAGCGCGGGTTCTCGCCTTCGGCGATCGATAGCAGGCCCTCAAGGAGCATCTCCCGATAGCGCGATTGCCGCATGACTTGCGCCTTGAGCTTGTTGGCCACGGGCAGGAGGATCAGGTTGGCACTGGCCACGCCATAGATGGTGGCGACGAACGCCACAGCGATGCCGTTACCCAGTTGCGACGGGTCGGCCAGGTTGCCCATGACGTGAATCAGGCCCATGACCGCACCGATGATGCCGATGGTCGGCGCGTAGCCGCCCATGCTTTCGAACACCTTGGCGGCCTGGATGTCGCGGCTTTCCTGGGTGAGGAAATCCACTTCGAGAATGCTGCGGATGGCTTCCGGCTCGGCGCCATCCACCAGCAGTTGCAGACCCTTGCGCGCATACGGATCGGGTTCGGCATCGGCCACGCCTTCCAGGCCGAGCAAGCCTTCCTTGCGTGCGGTGAGGCTCCAGTTGACGACCCGGTCGATACCGCCGGCCAGATCGACCCGTGGCGGGAACAGGATCCAGCCGAAAATCTGCAGCGCACGCTTGAACGAACTCAGCGGCGACTGCAGCAGCGCCGCCGCCAGGGTGCCACCGAGCACGATCAGTGCTGCCGGGCCGTTGAGCAGCGCGCCGACATGACCGCCTTCGAGCAGGTTGCCGCCAACGATTGCGACGAAGGCGAGGATGATACCGAGAAGGCTGAGAACATCCATCAGACGCACGCCTCAACCAGATGACGACCGATGTCGTCGAGACCGTAGACCGCGTCAGCCAGGTTGGCTTTGACGATCGCCATCGGCATGCCGTAGATCACGCAGCTCGCTTCATCCTGAGCCCAGACCTGGCTGCCGCCCTGCTTGAGCAGACGCGCGCCTTCGCGGCCGTCGGCGCCCATGCCGGTCAACACCACCGCCAGCACCTTGTCACCGTAGGACTTGGCCGCCGAACCGAAGGTGATATCCACGCACGGCTTGTAGTTCAGACGCTCGTCGCCCGGAAGGATTTTCACCATGCCGCGACCGTCGACCATCATCTGCTTGCCGCCGGGCGCCAACAGGGCCAGACCCGGACGCAGCATGTCGCCGTCCTCGGCTTCCTTGACGTTGATCTTGCACAGCTTGTCCAGGCGCTCGGCGAACGCCTTGGTAAAGGCCGCCGGCATGTGCTGGATCAGCACGATCGGCGCCGGGAAATTGGCTGGCAGTTGGGTCAGCACCCGCTGCAGCGCGACCGGACCACCGGTGGAGGTACCGATAGCCAGCAGTTTGTAGGCCTTGCGCTTGGGCGCGGGCGAATTGCTTGCCGCCGGCGCCTGGGTCGGCTGACGGGTCGGCAGCGGCGCACTGGCGCGGGCGGCGCCGAGGGACGACACCGGGCTGGAAGAAGTGGTGGTCACCGCCGGCAGCGTGCTGGCGTAGCTGCTGAAACGACGGTTGCTGCGGGAGATGGTGTGAACCTTCTCGCACAGCATCTGCTTGACCTTGTCCGGGTTGCGCGAGATGTCTTCGAAGTTCTTCGGCAGGTAATCGACGGCGCCGGCATCCAGCGCATCGAGGGTTACCCGGGCACCTTCGTGGGTCAGCGAGGAGAACATCAGCACCGGGGTCGGGCAGCGCTGCATGATGTGGCGAACTGCGGTGATGCCATCCATGGTGGGCATCTCGTAGTCCATGGTGATGACATCGGGTTTGAGCGACAGTGCCTGGTCGATCGCTTCCTTGCCATTGGTGGCGGTGCCGACGACCTGGATGGTCGGGTCCGCCGAGAGAATTTCCGAGACACGGCGGCGGAAGAAACCGGAATCATCCACCACCAGGACCTTGACTGCCATAAACACTCCATTAGGTAGCGCGACCGCGAGGCCGCGCCACCGGGATCAAATTCGCCGTGCGGCGTAACGCTTGAGCATGCTCGGGACGTCGAGGATCAGCGCAATGCGCCCGTCACCGGTAATGGTCGCGCCCGACATGCCCGGGGTGCCCTGGAGCATCTTGCCCAGCGGCTTGATGACCACTTCTTCCTGGCCAACCAGTTGATCGACGACGAAGCCGATCCGCTGAGTGCCCACCGAAAGGATCACCACATGGCCTTCATGCTGCTCTTCATGAGCGGCAGAACTGACCAGCCAGCGTTTGAGGTAGAACAATGGCAACGCTTTGTCGCGGACGATCACCACTTCCTGGCCGTCGACCACGTTGGTGCGCGACAGGTCGAGGTGGAAGATCTCGTTGACGTTGACCAGCGGGAAGGCGAAGGCCTGGTTGCCCAGCATCACCATCAGGGTCGGCATGATCGCCAGGGTCAGCGGCACCTTGATGACGATCTTCGAACCCTGGCCCTTGGCCGAGTAGATGCTGATCGAGCCGTTGAGCTGGGCAATCTTGGTCTTCACCACGTCCATGCCGACGCCGCGGCCGGACACGTCGGAAATCTCGGTCTTGGTCGAGAAGCCCGGGGCGAAGATCAGGTTGTAGCAGTCCGACTCGCTCAGGCGGTCGGCCGCGTCCTTGTCCATCAGGCCCTTTTCCACGGCCTTGGCGCGCAGCACGCCAGGGTCCATGCCCTTGCCGTCGTCGGAGATCGAGAGAAGGATGTGGTCACCTTCCTGCTCGGCCGACAGCACCACCTTGCCACCGCGGGACTTGCCCGAGGCTTCGCGCTCTTCCGGCGTTTCGACACCATGGTCGACGGCGTTGCGCACCAAGTGGACCAGCGGGTCGGCCAGGGCCTCGACAAGGTTCTTGTCGAGGTCGGTTTCTTCGCCGACCAGCTCCAGGGTGATGTCTTTCTTCAACTGCCGCGCAAGGTCGCGAACCAGGCGCGGGAAGCGCCCGAAGACCTTCTTGATCGGCTGCATGCGGGTCTTCATGACCGCGGTCTGCAGGTCGGCGGTGACCACGTCGAGGTTCGACACGGCCTTGGACATGGCCTCGTCGCCGCTGTTCAGGCCCAGGCGGACCAGGCGGTTACGCACCAGCACCAGTTCGCCCACCATGTTCATGATTTCGTCCAGCCGCGCGGTATCGACCCGCACGGTGGTTTCCGTCTCGTTGGCCGGATGCTTGTCAGCGGCAGCAGGGGCAGCAGCCGGAGCGGCCTGACGTGCCGGCGCAGGCGCGGCAGGTTTGGCGGCAGCGGCAGGCGCGGCGGCGGCAGGTTTGGCTGCCGGCTTGGCGGCGACTGCAACGGCCGGCGCGGCGGCGCTCACGCTGTCAGGCACGAACTTGCCTTTGCCGTGCAACTCATCGAGCAGTGCTTCGAATTCGTGCTCGGTGATGTGATCGCCCGAGCCACCGGCAGCCACGGCGGGCTCGCTGGCTTCTGGCGCGGCGGCCACGGTACCTGGCAATGCGTCTACGGCGAAGGAGCCCTTGCCATGGAGTTGGTCGAGCAGCGCTTCGAATTCGGCATCGGTGATTTCGTCGCTGGCGGCACCCGCCACTTCGGCGACCGGCGCTGACGCGGCGGCGCTTGGCAGGCTGTCGGCAGCGAACTGGCCTTTGCCGTGCAACTGGTCGAGCAGGGATTCGAACTCGGCGTCGGTGATTTCGTCGCTGGCAGCAGTCGCTTCGGCCTCTTCCTTGACCGCACCCAGCGAATCGAGCAGTTGCTCGAACTCACTGTCGGTGATGTCACCGGAAACGGCGGCCACTTCAGGCGCCGCTTCGGCCACAGGCTCAGCCTCTGCCGGAGCAGCGGCACCGCCCGGCTCGGCCAGACGCGCCAGGGCGCCCAGCAGCTCAGGCGTGGCCGGGGTGACGTCGGTACGCTCGCGAACCTGACCGAACATGCTGTTGACGGTATCCAGTGCCTCCAGGACCACGTCCATCAGTTCGGAATCGACCCGACGCTCTCCCTTGCGCAGGATGTCGAATACGTTTTCGGCGATGTGGCAGCACTCCACCAGCTCATGGAGCTGGAGGAAGCCGGCGCCCCCTTTTACAGTGTGAAAACCGCGAAAGATCGCATTGAGCAGGTCGGAATCATCCGGGCGGCTTTCCAGCTCGACCAGTTGCTCGGACAGTTGCTCAAGAATTTCGCCGGCCTCTACCAGGAAATCCTGAAGGATTTCTTCATCGGCGCCGAAGCTCATCAAACGTGCTCCCTAAAAACCCAGGCTGGACAGCAGATCATCGACATCGTCCTGGCCGGACACGACATCTTCACGTTTATCGGCATGAATTTGCGGTCCTTCACCCCGGGTCGGATGTTTATCTTGGTCTTGCTCGGCACGAAGCTGCTGGTGGTCATGTTCGATACCGGCGAAGCGGTCGACCTGACTGGCCATCAGTACGAGCTTGAGCAGATTGCTTTCGACTTCGGTGACCAACGAGGTCACCCGCTTGATCACCTGGCCGGTCAGATCCTGATAGTCCTGTGCCAGGAGAATATCGTTGAGGTACCCGGTTACGGTGTGGGTACCCTCGGCGCTGCGCGCCAGAAACCTGTCGACACGCTGGACCAGCTCACGAAACTCCGGCGCCGCAACTTCGCGGCGCATGAAGCGCTGCCAGTCGTCGTGCAGTTCACGGGCTTCGTTGGTGAGATCGTGGAGCACGGGCGTACCCTGCTCGACCAGGTCCATCGTGCGGTTCGCCGCCGCCTCGGTCAGCTTGACCACATAGGACAAGCGCTCGGTGGCGTCGGTGATTTGCGAAACTTCCTCGGCCTGCGGCATGTGCGGATCGATCTGGAAACTGACGATCGCACTGTGCAGCTCTCGCGTGAGCTTGCCGACTTCCTGATACAGGCCGCGGTCACGGGTCTGGTTCAGCTGATGGATCAGTTGCACCGCGTCGCCGAAATTGCCTCGTTCGAGGCTTTTCACCAGCTCCTGGGCGTGTTTCTTCAGCGTCGACTCAAAGTCGTCCAAAGATGAATGTTTATGCTCCATAGCGCCCCCGTGCGTACATCAGCTATTGACGCGCTCGAAGATCTTCTCGAT
Source organism: Pseudomonas sp. 20P_3.2_Bac5 (assembly GCF_025466035.1). Lineage (NCBI taxonomy): Bacteria > Pseudomonadati > Pseudomonadota > Gammaproteobacteria > Pseudomonadales > Pseudomonadaceae > Pseudomonas > Pseudomonas sp. 20P_3.2_Bac5. Next base: position 140,744 of record NZ_JANLOA010000066.1, read on the forward strand.
TTTTTCTTTCAGCACCTGGGCAGTGAAAGGCTTGACCACATAGCCGTTAACGCCGGCCTGGGCAGCTTCGATGATCTGTTCGCGCTTGGCTTCGGCGGTCACCATCAGCACAGGCAAGTGTTTCAGACGCTCGTCCGCGCGGACTTTGCGCAGCAGGTCAATACCGGACATGCCAGGCATGTTCCAGTCGGTCACCAGGAAGTCGAAGTTGTTGCTTTCGAGCATGGGCAGCGCGGTGTTGCCGTCGTCGGCCTCATGCGTGTTGGTGAAGCCCAGGTCACGCAACAGGTTCTTGATGATCCGCCGCATCGTCGAAAAATCGTCAACGATGAGGATTTTCATTTCTTTGTTCAATTAGACCTCCAAGCAGTCTTTAACGCGCTCAGCGCTGAACGCGCGTTCAATCAATTCCGGCACCACGGTATTACGACTGCATCGAAGCTGTGCTCAACGCGCCCGCCATTCCCCCAGCCGGCTGCGCAGACGCGCCGCACACTGGCTATGCAACTGGCTGACGCGCGACTCGCTGACCCCCAGGACCTCACCGATTTCCTTGAGGTTCAGCTCTTCGTCGTAGTACAGCGCCAACACCAGGCGTTCACGTTCAGGCAGGTTGGCGATGGCATCGGCCAAGGCTGCCTGAAAGCGCTCGTCTTCCAGATCGCGCGAAGGCTCGAGCTGGGCACTGGCACCGTCCTCGTGCAGGCCTTCATGTTCGCCGTCCTGCAACAGGTCGTCGAAACTGAACAGGCGGCTGCCCAAGGTATCGTTCAAAATCCCGTAGTAATCATCGAGACTCAATTGAAGTTCGGCAGCAACCTCGTGATCTTTAGCGTCACGACCGGTTTTTGCCTCAATTGCACGAATCGCGTCGCTTACCATGCGGGTATTGCGGTGTACCGAACGCGGCGCCCAGTCACCCTTGCGTACTTCATCGAGCATGGCGCCGCGGATGCGGATGCCAGCGTAGGTCTCGAAACTGGCGCCCTTGCTCGAATCGTATTTGTTGGAGACTTCGAGCAGGCCGATCATCCCGGCCTGGATCAGGTCTTCCACCTGCACGCTGGCCGGCAACCGCGCCAGCAGGTGATAGGCGATACGCTTGACCAACGGCGCATAACGCTCGATCAGTTCGTACTGGGCGTCACGCGAGGCCTTGCTGTACATCCGATAACCGCTCGCGCTCATAGCACAGGACCCGCGCTGGTAGGCTGCACCAGACGCTCGACAAAGAACTCCAGGTGCCCGCGCGGGTTGGCTGGCAGCGGCCAGCTATCGACCTTCTGGGCGATCGCCTTGAACGCCAGCGCGCACTTGGAACGCGGAAAGGCTTCATAGACCGCTCGCTGCTTCTGCACAGCCTTGCGCACACACTCGTCGTAGGGCACAGCCCCGACGTATTGTAGGGCCACATCCAGGAAGCGATCCGTGACCTTGGTCAACTTGGCGAACAGATTGCGACCTTCCTGCGGGCTCTGCGCCATGTTCGCCAGAACGCGGAAACGGTTCATGCCGTAATCACGGTTGAGCAGCTTGATCAGGGCGTAGGCGTCGGTGATCGAAGTCGGCTCGTCGCAGACCACCAGGAGTACTTCCTGGGCGGCGCGGACAAAGCTGACCACCGACTCGCCAATCCCCGCAGCGGTGTCGATCACCAGCACGTCGAGGTTGTCGCCGATCTCGCTGAATGCCTGGATCAGGCCGGCGTGCTGGGCAGGCCCCAGGTGCACCATGCTCTGGGTACCGGAAGCGGCCGGCACGATGCGCACGCCGCCAGGCCCCTGCAGGAGCACATCGCGCAGCTCGCAGCGGCCTTCGATGACATCAGCCAGGGTGCGTTTGGGGGTGAGCCCGAGCAGTACGTCGACATTGGCCAGGCCAAGGTCGGCGTCCAACAGCATGACGCGACGGCCGAGTTCGGCCAGCGCCAGCGACAGATTCACTGACACGTTGGTCTTGCCGACGCCACCTTTGCCGCCGGTCACGGCGATCACCTGTACGGGATGCATGCTACCCATATTTGTTCTTTACCTTGTCTTGCTTAGACCGAGGCCACATGACTGGCTGCCCCTGGAACAACTGAAAAATGCCCGGCAGACCCTGTGATGTAGGTACTTTGCAACTGAAACATATCCACCTCAGCCGACGCGTTTGCCGTCACTGTGGTACAGGTCGGCGAACATATCGGCCATGGCCTCCTCGCTCGGCTCGTCCTGCATCTGCACACTGACCGCGCGGCTCACCAACTGGTGACGGCGCGGCAGGTGCAGGTCGTCAGGAATGCGCGGGCCATCGGTGAGATAGGCCACTGGCAATTCGTGACTGATGGCCAGGCTCAGGACTTCGCCCAAGCTGGCGGTTTCATCGAGTTTGGTCAGGATGCAACCGGCCAGGCCGCAGCGTTTGTAGCTGTGGTAGGCGGCGGTCAGCACCTGCTTCTGGCTGGTCGTTGCCAGCACCAGATAGTTCCGGGCGTGGATACCGCGCCCGGCCAGTGTTTCAAGCTGCATGCGCAGGGCCGGATCGCTGGCCTGCAGGCCGGCGGTATCGATCAGCACCACGCGCTTGCGCAGCAACGGTTCCAGCGCCTGGGCCAGGGACTGGCCAGGATCGACGTGGGTTACCGAAACGTTGAGGATGCGCCCGAGCGTCTTGAGCTGCTCCTGGGCACCAATACGGAAACTGTCCATGCTGACCAGCGCCAGGTTCTGCGCGCCGTACTTGAGCACGTAACGCGCAGCCAGCTTGGCCAGGGTGGTGGTCTTGCCCATGCCGGCCGGGCCGACCATGGCAATCACCCCGCCCTCTTCGATCGGCTCGACTTCCGGCACATGGATCATGCGCGCCAGGTGAGCGAGCAGCATCCGCCAGCCGTGGCGCGGGTCTTCGATATCGACGGTCAGGTTGAGCAGGTCGCGCGACAGCGGGCCGGACAGGCCGATCCGCTGCAGACGGCGCCAGAGGTTGGCCTGGTGCGGCTTGCTGCCTTGCAGTTGGGTCCAGGCCAGCGAGCCGAGCTGAACTTCCAGCAGTTCGCGCAGGCCGGACAACTCGGAGCGCATCGTGTCGAACAGGCGCTGATCGATCGGCGCGGCGACCGGTGCGACAGGCGCCGGTGGCAGCTCTGCGGCGCGGGACTCGACCAGCGGCTCGGAGGCGGTCAGCGGCAGGCCGGCGAACAACTGGCGGTTGCCCGTGTCGCTTTCGTTGCGGGTGGTCAGCTCGGCCTGGGCGGTAGCGATGCGCGATTGGGTCTTGCGCAGTTCGTCTTCCAGCTCGACGTTCGGCACCCGCGGCGACAGGGCAGACAGCTTGTAGTCCAGCGCAGCCGTCAGCTCGACACCGCCAGCAATCCGTCGGTTGCCGATGATGGCGGCATCAGCCCCCAGCTCATCACGAACCAGCTTCATGGCTTGACGCATATCGGCGGCGAAAAAACGCTTAACTTGCATAACCCACTACCTCAGCCGTTGGGGCCTACTGTGGCAACGATGGTGACTTGCTTGTTGTCAGGTATTTCCTGATACGCCAAAACATGCAAATTCGGTACAGCCAGGCGACCGAAGCGCGACAGCATGGCCCGGATCGGTCCCGCAACCAGCAGGATGGCCGGCTGCCCCTGCATCTCCTGACGCTGGGCTGCCTCGATCAACGAACGCTGAAGCTTTTCAGCCATGCTTGGCTCAAGAAGAACACCGTCTTCCTGACCTTGCCCGGCCCTTTGCAGACTATTGAGCAAAATCTGTTCCAACCTTGGTTCAAGGGTGATCACAGGGAGCTCGGACTCAGTCCCGACAATGCTTTGCACGATAGCGCGACACAATCCGACGCGGACTGCGGCGACCAGCGCGGCGGTATCTTGACTCTTGCTGGCGTTGTTCGCGATTGCCTCGGCGATCGTACGGATATCCCTGACAGGAACCTGTTCCGAGAGCAGCGCCTGCAGCACCTTGAGCAGCCCCGACAACGGCAGCACGCCGGGCACGATTTCCTCGGCCAGTTTCGGCGACCCCTTGGCCAGCACCTGCAGCAGTTGCTGGACTTCTTCGTGGCCGATCAGCTCATGGCAGTGCTTGTAGAGAATCTGGTTGAGGTGGGTGGCGACCACGGTACTGGCGTCCACCACGGTGTAGCCCAGCGACTGCGCCTGGCCGCGCTGGCTGACGTCGATCCACACCGCCTCCAGGCCGAAGGCCGGGTCGCGCGCGGCGATACCGTTGAGGGTGCCGAACACCTGCCCCGGGTTGATCGCCATTTCCCGCTCCGGGTAAATCTCCGCCTCGGCCAGGATCACCCCCATCAGGGTAAGGCGGTAGGTGCTCGGCGCCAGATCGAGGTTGTCGCGGATGTGCACGGTGGGCATTAGGAAGCCCAGGTCCTGGGACAGCTTCTTGCGCACGCCCTTGATCCGCGCCAGCAATTGCCCGCCCTGGTTGCGGTCCACCAGCGGAATCAGCCGGTAACCCACTTCCAGGCCGATCATGTCGATCGGGGTCACATCGTCCCAGCCCAGCTCCTTGGTGTCGGCGGCGCGCTGTGGCGACGGCAGCAGGTCTTGCTGACGCTGGACTTCCTGGGCGGCCTTGACCTTGACCTGGTTCTGCTTCTTCCACACCAGGTAGGCGCCACCACCGGCCATGACGCCGAGGCTGAGGAAGGCCACGTGCGGCATGCCCGGCACCAGGCCCATGACGATCATGATCGCGGCGGACACCGCCAGCGCCTTCGGCGAATCGAACATCTGCCGGTTGATCTGCTTGCCCATGTCTTCCGAACCGGAAGCACGGGTCACCATGATTGCCGCGGCGGTGGACAGCAGCAGCGATGGCAATTGCGCCACCAAACCGTCACCGATGGTCAGCAGGGCGTAGACCCTGCCGGCGTCGCCGAAGGTCATGCCGTGCTGGACCATACCGATGGCCATGCCGCCGATCAGGTTGATGAACAGGATCAGCAGGCCGGCGATGGCGTCACCGCGGACGAACTTGCTCGCACCGTCCATGGAGCCGTAGAACTCGGCTTCCTGGGCCACTTCGGCACGGCGGGACTTGGCCTGGTTCTGGTCGATCAGGCCGGCGTTGAGGTCGGCGTCGATGGCCATCTGCTTGCCGGGCATCGCATCGAGGGTGAAACGCGCGCTCACCTCGGAGATACGGCCGGCACCCTTGGTCACCACGACGAAGTTGATGATCATCAGGATCGCGAAGACCACGATACCGACCACGTAGTTGCCGCCGATGACCACATCACCGAAGGCCTGGATCACCTTACCGGCGGCGGCGTGGCCGTCATGACCGTGGAGCAGCACGACCCGGGTGGACGCCACGTTCAGCGCCAGGCGCAGCAACGTCGCCACCAGCAGAATGGTCGGAAACGCGGCGAAATCCAGCGGGCGCAGGGCGTACACACAAACCAGCAGGACGACGATGGACAACGCGATGTTGAAGGTGAAGAACACGTCGAGCAGGAACGGCGGGATCGGCAACATCATCATTGCCAGCATGATCAGCAGCAGCACCGGCACCCCGAGGTTGCCCTTGCCCAGGCCGCTGAGATTGCTCCGCGCGCTGTTGATTAACTGAGTGCGATCCACCGGTTGTCCTCATCAAGCAAACTTTTGACGCCACGGGGGCGCTTGGCGCTGCTCATTGCAAGAACCTTTCCAACTTTGCAGGGGGTGGTGTCCTGTTGGGCCTCATCGCTGCGGTTCGGCCGGGAAGGACAACAGAAAATCAGGAATCGCGCCGCAAATCCGGCGGAATAGGCAGATCCTTGAGCGGCTCCGGCGGCTTGCCCTTGCCCGCCTGGTGCTGGCGGATCTGATAGACGTAGGCCAGCACCTGGGCCACCGCCAGATAAAGCCCGGCGGGAATCTCTTCTTCCAGCTCCGTGGAGTAGTAGATCGACCGCGCCAGCGCCGGCGATTCCAATAGCTGGATGTTGTGCTGCACCGCGATCTCGCGGATTTTCAAGGCAATGAAGTCGGTGCCCTTGGCCAGCAACAGCGGCGCCGAACCCTTGTCCGGGTCGTATTTGAGCGCCACGGCGTAGTGGGTCGGGTTGGTGATGATCACGTCGGCCTCGGGCACGGCGGCCATCATCCGGCGCTGCGACATCTCGCGCTGGACCTGACGAATACGCTGCTTGACCTCAGGCTTGCCCTCGGTGTCCTTGTATTCGTCGCGCACTTCCTGCTTGGTCATCATCAGCTTCTGCTTCGCCTGCCAAAGCTGGATCGGCACGTCCACCGCCGCGATCAGCAGCAGCCCGCAGGCCATCCACAAGGCGCTCCAACCCACCACCTGAACGCTGTGGATAATCGCCTGGTCCAGCGGCTCATTGGCGATCGCCAGCAGGTCATCGCGGTCCGAGGACAACACCGCCAGCGCCACCAACAGGATCACGAAGAACTTGGCCAGGGCCTTGAGCAACTCGGCCAGCGAGTGCATGGAGAACATCCGCTTGATCCCCGCCAGCGGGTTCATCCGGCTGAACTTGGGCGCCATGGTGCCGGCAGCGAACAGCCAGCCGCCGAGGGCGATCGGCCCGAGCAAGGCGGCCAGCAGCAGCACCAGCAGCACCGGCTGGGTCGCGAGGATCGCCAGCTTGCCCGACGCCAGCAGGAAGATGCCCATGTAGCGCTCATCCATCAGCACTTCGCGGGACAGGCTGAAATTGCTGCGCATGATTTCCATCAGCGCCTCGGCCAGGTAACCGCCGAACGACAGCAGCCCGCCCGCCCCGGCGAGCATCACCGCCACGGTGTTCAGCTCTTTGGAGCGGGCAATCTCGCCCTTCTCCCGCGAGTCGTTCTTGCGCTTCTCGGTGGGGTCTTCTGTTTTGTCCTGACCGCTTTCGCTCTCTGCCATGCTCAGCGCGCCCGTGCCAGTTCACGCAGCCATTGCAGCGCCTCGGACGCCATTGACTGGTAGTGGGAAAGGATATCGGCCAGGCCGATCCAGAAAATCGCCATGCCCAGCACCAGGGTCATGGGAAAACCGATAGAGAAGATGTTCAGTTGCGGCGCGGCGCGGGTCATTACACCGAAGGCGATGTTGATCACCAGCAGCGCGGTGATCGCCGGCAGCACCAGCAACAGCGCCGCCCCCAGCACCCAGCCGAGGCGACCGGCCATGTCCCAGAAGTGATTGACCACCAGGCCGCCGCCCACGGGCAGCGTGGTGAAACTTTCGGTGAGGATTTCCAGCACCACCAGGTGCCCGTTCATCGCCAGGAACAGCAAGGTCACCAGCATGGTCAGGAACTGGCTGATCACCGTGGTGTTGACGCCGTTGGCCGGGTCGACCATTGAGGCGAAGGCCAGGCCCATCTGGATCGCGACGACTTGACCGGCGATCACGAAGGCCTGGAAAAGCAGTTGCAGGGCCAGGCCGAACAGCGCGCCGATGATGATCTGCTCGGCGATCAGCAGCAGCGCGCTGAGGTCGAGCGCCTGCACCGGCGGCATCGGCGGCAGGGCCGGGGCGATGACCACGGTAATGGCCACGGCGAAATACAGGCGCACCCGCGTCGGCACCAGCGTGGTGCCGAACACCGGCATGGTCATCAGCACCGCCGCCACACGGAACAGCGGCAGCATGAAGCTGGCCACCCATGTGGCGATCTGCGTGTCCGTCAGTTCGAGCACGGGCCGCTCAGCCGATCAACTGCGGGATGCTGCCGTACAACGACAGGATGTATTCCATGAACTTCTGCACCAGCCACGGCCCGGCGACGATCAGGGTGGTCAGCATCACCAGCAGGCGCGGCAGGAAGCTCAGGGTCTGTTCGTTGATCTGGGTGGCGGCCTGGAACATCGCCACCAGCAGGCCCACCACCAGACTCGGAATGACCAGCACGGCGACCATCAGGGTGGTCAGCCACAGCGCATCGCGGAACAGGTCGACAGCGACTTCAGGGGTCATGTTCTTCTCCAGTGCCTGCGGGGGCTATACGCCGCCGAAGCTGCCCGCCAGGGTGCCGATGATCAGCGCCCAGCCGTCCACCAGCACGAACAGCATGAGCTTGAACGGCAGGGAAATGATCAGCGGCGACAGCATCATCATACCCATGGCCATCAGCACACTGGCCACCACCAGGTCGATGATCAGGAACGGGATGAAGATCATGAAGCCGATCTGAAACGCGGTTTTCAGCTCCGAGGTCACGAACGCCGGGACCATGATGGTCAGCGGCACCTGCTCGGGACTGGCGATATCGGTGCGCTTGGACAGGCGCATGAACAGGTCGAGGTCGCTCTGCCGGGTCTGCGCGAGCATGAAGTCCTTGAGCGGCACCTGGGCCTTTTCGATGGCTTGCGGCGCGGTCATGGTTTCGGCCAGGTACGGCTGCAGGGCATCCTTGTTCACCCGGTCGAACACCGGGGCCATGATGAACATGGTCAGGAACAGCGTCAGGCCGATGAGGATCTGGTTCGATGGCGTCTGTTGCAGACCCAGGGCCTGACGCAGAATCGAGAAGACGATGATGATCCGGGTGAAGCTGGTCATCAGGATGACGAACGCCGGGATGAAGCTCAGCGCCGTCATGATCAGCAGGATCTGCAGGCTGACCGAGTACTCCTGCTGGCCGTTGGCCCCGTTGGACAGGGTGATCGCCGAGATCGACAGCGGATCGGCCGCCATCGCCAGCGGCGCTGCCAGCAGCAACAGCAGCGTCAACATCATTCGCAATGGGGCCATTACGGCTTGTCCTTCTGATCCTTGCCCAACAACTCCATCAGGCGCTGGGCGAATTCTGGCGTGGTCGGGCGGGCGTTGGCCGGCGCCGCGACGGGCTCGTTCATCACATGCAGGGTGGTCAGACTGCCGGGGCTGTGGCCGATGAGCACCTGCTCATTGCCCACCTGCACCAGCAGCAGGCGGTCACGCGGACCGACCTGACGACTGCCAATCACCTGGATCACCTGATTGGCGGCCGGCGCGGCGTTCTGCATGCGGCGCAACAGCCAGGCGAGGAAGAAAATCAGCCCCAGCACCAACAGCAGGCCGAGCACCAGTTGCGTCAGTTGCCCCGCCACGCTACCAGTGGCGGCTGGAACCGCCACGGTCGCAGCCGGCGTGGCGCCAACCTGCGCAGCGCTGACCAGCGGCAGCCAGAGCAGGCCGGCCGCGGCCACTCCCAAGGAGAAGAGCCGTTTCACTCAGCGCAGCTTCTTGATGCGTTCGCTCGGGCTGATCACGTCAGTCAGGCGGATGCCGAACTTCTCGTTGACCACCACCACCTCGCCATGGGCGATCAGCGTGCCGTTGACCAGCACGTCCAGCGGCTCACCGGCCAGGCGGTCGAGTTCGATCACCGAGCCCTGGTTGAGCTGCAGCAGGTTGCGGATGTTGATCTCGGTGCTGCCGACTTCCATGGAGATGTTCACCGGAATATCCAGGATCACGTCCAGGTTCGGCCCTTCCAGGCTGACCGCCTCGTTGGAACGCGGCGAACTGCCGAACTCTTCCATCGGCAGGCGGCTCGCGCCGCCGGATGCGCCGCCACCCGCCATCAGGGCGTCGATGTCGGACTGGCCATCACCGGTTTCACTCAGGGCTGCCGCCCACTCATCGGCCAGAGCCTGCTCTTCCAGGGAAGTAATATCGTTTTCGTCAGCCATCTTGTCCTCGACGGGCAATCAAATCGGTTAATGAAGGGTCGGCGCTCAGCGTCGACCGATCGGCTCGCGGATCTGCAGAGCCAGGGTACCTTTGTGCGAACCCAGCCGAGCCTTGAACGATGGCACGCCGTTGGCGCGCACGATCAGGTCTTCCGGCAGTTCCACGGGAATCACGTCGCCCGGTTGCATGTGCAGGATGTCGCGCAGTTTCAGTTGGCGGCGGGCCACGGTGGCGCTGAGCGGCACGCTGACGTCCAGCACGTCTTCGCGCAGAGCCTTGACCCAACGCTCGTCCTGGTCGTCCAGGTCGGACTGGAAGCCGGCATCGAGCATTTCCCGCACCGGCTCGATCATCGAATACGGCATGGTCACGTGCAGGTCGCCGCCGCCGCCGTCGAGTTCGATATGGAAGGTCGACACCACCACCGCCTCGCTCGGGCCGACGATGTTGGCCATGGCCGGGTTGACCTCGGAGTTTATGTACTCGAAGTTGACCGGCATGATTGCCTGCCAGGCTTCCTTCAGATCGACGAAGGCCTGTTCCAGCACCATGCGCACCACCCGCAGCTCGGTCGGGGTGAATTCGCGGCCTTCGATCTTGGCGTGACGGCCGTCACCGCCGAAGAAGTTGTCCACCAGCTTGAACACCAGCTTGGCGTCGAGGATGAACAGCGAGGTGCCGCGCAGCGGCTTGATCTTGACCAGGTTGAGGCTGGTGGGGACGTACAGCGAATGCACGTACTCGCCGAACTTCATCACCTGCACCCCGCCCACCGCCACGTCGGCGGAGCGGCGCAGCAAGTTGAACATGCTGACGCGGGTGTAACGGGCGAACCGTTCGTTGATCATTTCCAGGGTCGGCATGCGACCACGGACGATCCGGTCCTGGCTCGTCAGGTCGTAACTCTTGACGCTACCGGGTTCGGCACTGGCTTCGGTTTGCACCAGTCCATCGTCGACCCCGTGCAACAGGGCATCGATTTCATCCTGGGACAGCAGGTCCTGCACGGCCATCTTCGGCTCCTACTGCAATACGAAATTGGTGAACAGCAACTGGTCCACGACCAGCTTGCCGACTTCCTTCTGGGCCACTTCCTGAACGCTGGCGGTCGCCTTCTGGCGCAGCATCTCCTGGCCGACCGGAGTCGCCAGCGATTCGAACGCCTGACCGGAGAACAGCATGACCAGGTTGTTGCGGATCACCGGCATGTGCACTTTCAGGGCATCCAGCGCAGCCTGATCGCGCGCCTGCATGGTGATGCTCACCTGCATGTAGCGCTGACGGCCGTTCTGGTTGAAGTTGACGACGAAGGCCGGCGCCATGCTTTCGTAGATGGCCGCCTGCTTGACGTTGGCGGCCGCTGCGGCGGCGGCCGGATCGACTTCCGGCTTGCTGTCGGACTTGTGCAGGAAGAACCAGGTCGCGCCCACCGAGAGACCGATCGCCAGCACCAGGGCCAGCACCAACAACAGGATCAGCTTGAGTTTGCCTTTTGCGGCGGGGTCTTTTACTGCTTCGCTCTTCGCCATGCCAATAATCCGTCACTCACAGGAGGTTTGTTCCACTATGGCGAGTGGGCGAGCAAGTGTTATGCCAGATTCGGGACCACGCTTCGCGGCAAGATCACCCGACGATCCCGACCGCGCCAACACGGCACTGACGGGACCGTCGCGAGGCGGTCAGGCGAAGTAATCCACCGTGCTGGAACCGACCACCACCTGCGACTCCACGGCCGCGGTGGCAGCGGCAACATCGGTGTCCGCGCCGTCGGCATTGCGGCGGGCTGCCACGCCACTCATCTTCGGCGTGTCATCCTGGCGGCCGTTCTGCTGCTCGCGGGATTGATCGGCAACGTTGACGTCCGGCTGGGCCAGGCCCTGCTGGTTGAACAGCTCGCGCAGACGGTGCACTTGGCCTTCGAGGGCATCGCGCACCCCGGCGTGCCCACTGGTGAAGGTGATCTGCGCCGCCTGGTCCGACGCCAGGTTGACGCGGATATCGAGGCGACCGAGTTCGGCAGGTTCAAGCTGGATATCCGCCGACTTGAGGCTCTGGCTGGAGAGGTACATGACCCGGTTGACCAGGCCCTCGGTCCAGCCGCCCTGGTTCATGGCCAGCGGCTGGTGCAGCGGCGCGGGCGCCACGGCATTGGCGGTCTTCGGTGTCGCGGCCTGGGTCAGGGAGGCCAGGCGGTTGGCGAAGTCGTCGACACGGGTGTCGCTGCTCGCGCCCTTGAGGTCTTTAAGGCCATCGTCGATCAGCCCGGCAAAGGCTTTCTCGCCGCCTTCGGACTTCCCGCCCTCGGCCTCGCTCGGGTCAAGCATCTGCGCCAGTGTATTGACGGCTGGCTGACCAGACGCGGTCTCCGGCTGAGCGTTGGGCTTGGCGGCATGGGTAGAGGTCGTGCCTTGGGCCTGGGCATTCTGCTCCAGGGCCAGACGCAGCACCGGCAGGTCGGCCAGGGGATCGCTGTCGGGATCGAATGCGTCTTCCGCCGGCGTGGCCGGCAGTGCCGCGGCAGGCTGCTGAGCGGCAGCCTGGATCACCGGGGCCATGGTCTGAGCCTGCGCCTGCAACAACTGCGCGCCCTGCGGTGCGTCGGTGAGTTGCCCGGCCACCAGATTGGCGTCCAGCGACTGGCCATCCGCGCTCGCGGTGTCGGCGGCGTCGTCGACCTTGTCCGCGCTCTGCGCCTGGGCGTCCTTGTCGTCAGGCAAATCGTTGCCGCTATCGGCAACCTTGCCGTTGTCCTTGTCGTCAGCCTTGCCGGTGTTTACCGCCGGCTTGTCGACGCCATCGCGGTCGCGAACGGGCGCGTCAGCCTTGACGTCGACCTTGTCCCGCGAGTGCTGCGCATAGACCTTGGAGAAGTCCGGGCCCTTGTCGTTGAGGGCTTGCGAGGCCTTGTCCAGGTTGCTGGCCTGGGCGCGTGCGGTTTTGGCCGCGACACCGGTTTGCAGCAATGGGTTTGAAGCGACGGGCATGAAAAAGGTCTCCGCTACAGAAGCTCGTCATCACGAATAGCGAAGCCTACGCAAAAGTCGCGCCTGGTTAGCCAACGTGGCGCGACTTCATCGGGTCAGCCGACCAGGACACGTTCCCGTTCGGCGCGGTAGAGCTGACGGACCGCGATGAATTCGCGGTCGATGCGGTTGATCAGGTCCTCGATGCCAAACAGCGCTTGCTGCCTGACCCGCTCTTCGAGTTGCCGGCACAGTTCGGCCAGTTCGATCGCGCCCATGTTGCTGCTGCTGCCCTTGAGGCTGTGCGCGGCCTGACCCAGTTGTTCGGCGTTACGGGCCTTGTAGAGCTGGCGCAAACGCTCCTCGGAATCGGCGAGAAAGGTTTCGAGCAGGTTGAGGTAGCCACCTTCCATGACCTCCTGAAGGTCGCTCAACACCTTGCGGTCAATATGAATATCGGACACTTGTTCACTCCTTGATCAAGTTGGATTATGCCAGAGCGCCCCACGCGAACTCCACGCGTGCGCGGCGTCCGCCATCGGCCCACTCGGCCTGCCGGCCAAGGCGGCGTACCAGATTCAGCCCCCGGCCACACAGACGCTGCTCCACTTCGGGCGGCCCGCGTACTTTACTCACATCGAAGCCGTTGCCGCTGTCCTCGACTTCAAGAATGAGACGCCCGCCTCCTTCCCACGGCTCCACCTTCAAATGAAGGCGGATATGACCGCTGTCGAGGGCCTGCAAACGCCGGTTGCGCTCCTGGTAATACGCGGCGAAGCCATCGGCGTCGCGCTTGAGCGCCGAGTCCAGCCCCAGCACGCCATGCTCGAGCGCGTTGGAATACAGCTCGGTGAGCACACTGTGCAACGCACCGCTTTGCCCGCGCAGACCATGAATCTCCTGCAGCACCTGCATCAGGTAAGGCAAGGGATTGAAACGCTTGAGGGTCTGGGCACGAAATTCGAATGACAGCGACCAATCCAGCGGGCTGGACTGGCCGCTGTCGGAGTACACCACCGGCGGCGGCGCCAACTCGCCCGGGGCGACCACGGTGATTTCCAGCATGCTGACGTCATCCCGCGAGCGTCCGCGAAAGCGCTCCAGCGCTTGCAGCACGTCCCCAAACAGGTGCTCGGGCTCACGGTTGTCGGCGAACACCTGCTGCAAACGCTCGACGCCAAACAACTGGTCGCTCTCATCGCAGGTGTCCACCACACCATCGGACAGCAGGAACAAGCGGTCACCGAGCGTCAACGGCAAGACATCGGTGTGTTCGTCAAACTGCTCGGACGGCAGGATGCCCAGCGGCAAATGCCGGGACACCAGCGGCATCGCCTGGCCGCCGGCGGCAGGCAGCAAGTAGGCGTCGGGCATGCCACCGTTCCACACCTCCACCATGCGCCGCTCGAAACTCAGGTTGAGCAACAACGCGCAGCAGAACATGTCCACCGGCAGGATGCGCTTGAGCTTGGCGTTCATCTCCCGCAGGGTCTCGGCCAGGCCGTAGCCCTTGGCGGTCATGCCGTAGAACACCTCGGCCAGCGGCATGGCGCCGACCGCCGCCGGCAAACCGTGGCCGGTGAAGTCACCGAGCAGCACGTGCATTTCGCCGGTCGGGGTGAAGGCCGCCAGCAGCAGGTCGCCGTTGAACAACGCATACGGTGATTGCAGGTAGCGGATATTCGGCGCGCTCAGGCAGCCGGCGTGGGCCACCTGGTCGAATACTGCCTTGGCCACCCGCTGCTCGTTGAGCAGGTGATTGTGGTGCCGGGAAATCTGGTCGCGCTGCTCCAGCACCGTGGCCTGCAGACGGCGCAGGCGATCCATGGCCTTGATCTTGGCGGCCAGCACTACCGGACTGTAAGGCTTGGCCAGAAAATCATCGCCGCCAGCCTCCAGACAGCGCACCAGCGCTTCATCCTCGGTCAGCGACGTGAGGAAGATGATCGGCACCAACTCCTCGCCGGCCAGCGCCTTGATGCGCCGGGCCGCCTCGAAACCGTCCATCACCGGCATCACCGCATCGAGCAAGACCAGTTGCGGGCGCTGCTCAACGAACAGCGCCACCGCCCGCTCGCCGTTCTCGGCGGTCAGCACCCGGTGCCCCTGCTTGCGGACGATGGTCGCCAGCAGGAGACGGTCGGTCGCACCGTCCTCGGCAATCAGGACGGTAAGCGCGGGGGAACTGCTCATGGTCGCGTTCAACTGATATCGAAGAGTTTTTCGAAATTGGAAATGGCGAGGATCTTGCGCACGTCGGAGCTGGTGTTGACCACGCTGACCCTCGGCTCATCGCCGCCAACGTGATCGCGCAGCAGCAGCAACATACCCAGCGCCGAACTGTCCAGGTAGGTGGCGTCTTTAAGGTCCACGACCACGCTTTCAGGCTTCACCGCCTGGCGCTCGTAGGCGTCACGGAAGACTTGGTGATTGCCGAAATCGAAACGACCCTTGACCCGGATCGTCAGTTTGTTCTCGTCCTTTGAGTACACGGATTCAACGGCCATGTGGGCGTTCCTTCGATGATGGCGAGTACCGACACCCTGTAGGTTTAGCAGTCCACCGGCAGCCCGGCAACCTGGGCCGACCAACGCTTTCAGTGTCAGAAACGATCGTGTCGCGGGAGGCGTTGGGACAACTCGTCGAGCAGTTTCTGCTCGCGCTTGTCTTCGATCAGGCGGGCTTCTTCGATGTAGCGCTGGACCAGCTTGCGCAGGCCTTCGACACGCGCGTAGGCCTCCTGCCAGGTCGCGCGGGCGCTGTTGAGGTTGTTCTGGTGCCAGATCAGGCTTTGGTTCTGCTGGGCCACCGCGGTGTCAAGCTGGCCGAGGAAGCGCTGGAAACCCACCAGCCAGTTGCTGCTCACACCCTGCCCGCCCCGCTGCATCCACTGCTGCTGGTAATCGGAACGGAACTGGTCGAGTTCGGCGAGCTTGGCCTTGGCCATATTGACCTGCTGCTGGAATTGCCCGAGGCGCTGGGCGGCCTTGCGCTCGGCGTCCTCGGCCATTTCCACCACCGGGACCAAGCGGGCGGCGCGACTAGGCTGGGCCATACGCTATCAGCCCGCAGCCAGCGGCGTGAAGACGCTCGCCAGATGCTCGCGACTCTGGGCCAGGCCAACGTTGTCGTTGAGCCCCTGACGCAAGAAGTGCACGAGCCGAGGCTGCAGGGAAATCGCCAGGTCGGTTTCCTTGTCGCCACCGGCGACATAGGCGCCGACGCTGATCAGGTCGCGACTTTGCGACAACCGCGACCAGAGCTGCTTGAACTGCTGGGCCTGGGTCATCTGTTCCGGCGTCACCACCTGCGGCATGACCCGGCTGATGGACGCTTCGATATCGATGGCCGGGTAGTGCCCTTCCTCAGCCAGGCGGCGTGACAGCACGATGTGGCCGTCGAGCACGCCCCGCGCCGAGTCGGCGATCGGGTCCTGCTGGTCGTCACCCTCGGACAACACGGTATAGAACGCGGTGATCGAACCACCGCCCGCCTCGCCATTACCCGCGCGTTCCACCAGCTTGGGCAGCTTGGCGAACACCGATGGCGGATAACCCTTGGTCGCTGGCGGCTCGCCGATGGCCAGGGCGATTTCCCGCTGGGCCTGGGCGAAACGGGTCAGCGAGTCCATCAGCAGCAGGACGTTCTTGCCCTTGTCGCGGAAATACTCGGCGATCCGCGTGCAGTACATCGCGGCGCGCAAACGCATCAGCGGCGCGTCGTCCGCAGGCGAAGCCACCACCACCGAGCGCTTGAGGCCCTCGGTGCCAAGAATATGCTCGATGAACTCCTTCACCTCGCGGCCCCGCTCGCCGATCAGGCCAACGACGATGATGTCGGCCTCGGTGAAGCGGGTCATCATGCCCAGCAGCACACTCTTACCAACGCCAGTACCGGCGAACAGGCCGAGACGCTGGCCTCGGCCGACCGTGAGCAGGCCATTGATGCTGCGGATACCCACGTCCAGCGGCTGGCTGATGGGGTCGCGGTTGAGCGGGTTGATGGTCGGACCGTCCATCGGCACCCAGTCTTCGGCCTTCATCCCGCCTTTGCCGTCGAGTGCCCGGCCAGCGCCGTCCAGCACCCGCCCGAGCATGCTCATGCCCATCGGCAGGCGACCGCTGTCGTCCAGCGGCACCACCCGCGCGCCAGGCGCGATACCGGCAACACTGCCCACCGGCATCAGGAAGATCTTGCCGCCGGCAAAGCCCATGACCTCGGCCTCGACCTCGACCGGGTGATAGCTATCGTCGTTGATCACCAGGCAGCGGCTGCCGACTGCGGCGCGCAGGCCCTCGGCTTCGAGGGTCAGGCCGACCATGCGCAGCAGGCGGCCTTCGACCACCGGCTGGCTCGGCAGGCGGATGGCATCGACATAGGTTTCAAGGCGCTTGCCGAAACTGGTTCGCTCAAGGCGCATCGCTGGTTTCCGTCTCTTCGACCGGCGCCTCGCTCGGCGCCTCCAGCTCGATGTGCAAGTCCGGCGCGGCCGGGTGCAGGCCCTGGTCGTGCAATTGGTCGAACAACTGCTTCATGGCTTTTTCGATGCGGGTTTCCACCGTGGCATCGATGCGGCTATGGGCCGTTTCGATCCAGCAGCCGCCGGCTTGCAGACTGTCGTCTTCGAGCAGGCGCCAGTTTTCCTCATGACGCTCGCGCAGGGCCTTGGCCAGGGCGAAATCTTGCGGATTGACGTGGATGCGGATGTTTTCGGCGCCCATGGGCAGCAGCTTGAGGGCTTCACGCAGGACATGGGTGATCTGGCTGGAATCGGTTTGCAGCTCGCGGCCGATCACCTCGCGGGCGATATGGCTGACCAGTTGCACCAACTGCTTTTCGATCTGCGCATCCTGCTCGGCAATCGGCTCCAGCAGGTTGCCCATCAGTTGTTCGAGGCTGGCCAGCTTGGCGGTCAGCGCCACTTCGGCTTCCTGACGGACCTTGAGCTGGGTGCTGTGGAAACCTTCACGCTCGCCGGTGGCGAAGCCTTCGTTGTAGGCCTCCTGGCGGATACTCTCGAGTTCTTCGAGGGTCAGCGGCTGGACTTCTTCCAGCGGCACTTCCTCGACTTCTTCGACCAGTTCCGGCTCAGGCTCGGGTTCGACCTGGGGCTCCGGTTCAGGATCGAAACTGGGTAGCGCCCAGCGGTCGAAATCCTCTACGTCGCGGGCGCGGATCAGTTCACTCAAATGCTCGTTGGTCGACATGATTCCATGCGCTCAAAAGTCGGGTTACAGATGATCAGGCAGCGTCGGCGGCGGGTGCCGCCCGACGAAGCCCCATCGGGGCCGGTGCGGTTTCGCGGGCGCGAAAACCGACCGGGCCGGCGGGTCAGATCATCTCTTCGGCACCTTTGCCGCCCAGCACGATTTCGCCGGCTTCGGCCATGCGGCGGGCGATGGTGAGGATTTCCTTCTGCGCGGTCTCGACGTCGCTGACACGGACCGGGCCCTTGGCCTCGAGGTCGTCGCGCAGCAGTTCCGAGGCACGCTTGGACATGTTCTTGAAGACCTTGTCCTTGACCTTCTCGTCCGCGCCCTTGAGCGAGACGACCAGGACGTCGGAGGAGACTTCCCGCAACAGCGCCTGGATACCGCGGTCATCGACATCGGCCAGGTTGTTGAAGACGAACATGAGGTCTTCGATCTGCTCGGAGAGATCGCCGTCGATCTCGCGGATCGAATCCATGAGCTGGCCTTCGACCGAACTGTCGAGGAAGTTCATGATGTCCGCAGCACGCTTGATACCACCCAGGGTGGTGCGCGCGGCGTTGGAGTTGCCGGAGAACTGCTTCTCGAGGATCTGGTTGAGTTCCTTGAGCGCGGCCGGTTGCACGGTGTTCAGCGACGAGACGCGCAGGATGATGTCCAGGCGCACCTTGTGGTCGAAATTACCGAGGACTTCGCCTGCCTGGTCCGGGTCGAGATACGCCACGACGATCGCCTGAATCTGCGGGTGCTCGTAGCGGATAACGTCGGCAACCGCACGCGGCTCCATCCATTTGAGGCTGTCCAGACCGCTGGTGTTGCCACCCAGCAGGATCCGGTCGATCAGGCCGTTGGCCTTGTCCTCGCCCAGGGCCTGGGTGAGCATCTTGCGAATGTAGCCGTCGGAGCCGACGCCAAGGCTGGTCTGGTCGCCGACGATCTCGACGAACTCGCTCATGACCTGCTCGACCTGCTCGCGGTGGATGTTGCCCACCTGCGCCATGGCCACGCCTACACGCTGGACCTCTTTCGGCCCCATGTGCCGCAGCACTTGCGCGGCATCGGTCTCGCCCAGCGACAGCAGCAGGATCGCGGCCTTGTCGACACGGGTCAGTTTCGCAGTCAGGGCTCGATTGTCACTCATCGGCGTTGATCCACTCTTTCACGACCTGGGCCACACGACCCGGATCTTCTGCTACCAGACTCTTGATAGCGTTGAGCTGGGCGTCATAGCCCTCGCTCGGACTAGGCAAGAGGATGCTTTGCGGACCACCCAGGCTCACGCGGTCGTTGGCCAGTTCACCGTCCAACCCCAACATGCCGCCCAGTTCCATGTCGCCGTCGCTTGTCGACTGTTTGCCATTGCCGGTGATGTTGTTGAGCACCGGGCGCAGCACACCGAACACCAGCACCAGGATGAACAGGACGCCGAGCACTTGCTTGACGATGTCCCAGAACCAGGGCTGCGAATAGAACGGAATCTCGGCGATGGTCTCGCCACGGTCGGCGGCGAACGGCACGTTGATCACGCTGACGCTGTCACCACGGCTGGCATCGAAGCCCACCGCGTCCTGGACCAGCCGCGTGAAGCGGGCCAGGTCCTCGGCACTCCACGGCACGCTGGTGGCGTTGCCATTGGCCGGGTCGAGCTTGACCTGGTCGTCGACCACCACAGCCACCGACAGACGGGTCACACGGCCCTGCTGCTGACGGGTATGGCTGATGGAGCGGTCCAGTTCGAAGTTCTTGGTGGACTGCAGACGCTTGTCCGCAGGGTAAGGCGCGAGCATCGGCTGGCCGGTGGCCGGGTCCATTATCTGCTGACCGTTGGCGTCGAGCAGCGGCTGGCCGGGCTGGATCGCGGCAGCCGCACCTTGCGCGGCACCACCGGTGGTCTGCGGCGCCGAAGCCGGGCTTGGTGGCTGGTTGCTCAGCGCACCGGGAACGCCCTGCGGGCCCATGCTGCTGGAGCGTTGTTCGTTGACCGACTGCTCGCTGCGCAGCGCCGGCTGATCAGGGTTGAACTGTTCGGAAGTGGACTCGACCGCGCTGAAATCGACGTCGGCGGACACTTCGGCCTTGTAGCGGTCGTTACCCAGCACCGGTTGCAGGATGTTGTGCACACGCTGGGTGAGCAGGCCTTCCATGCGGCGGCTGTAGTCGAACTGCTTGCCGGCGACAGTCAGCTCACTGTTCTGCAGTTGATCGGAGAGCAGGTTGCCCTTCTGGTCGACCACGGTGACCTGGGACTTGTCCAGTTCAGGAACGCTGGTCGCCACCAGATTGACGATGGCCATGACCTGGCCGGGCTCGAGGTTGCGACCGGGGTACAGCTCGACCAGCACCGAGGCGCTTGGCTTGCGCTCATCGCGCACGAAAACCGAGCTTTTCGGGATCGCCAGGTGCACACGGGCACCCTTGACGTTGTTCAGGCTGGAGACGGTGCGCGCCAGTTCGCCTTCGAGGCCGCGACGATACCGGGTGGCCTCCATGAACTGACTGGTGCCCAGGCCCTGCTCCTTGTCGAGGATTTCGAAACCGACGTTGCCATCACTCGGTGCAACCCCGGCGGCGGCGAGCTTCAGACGGGCGCGGGAAATATCCTCGGCCTTGACCAGCAAGGCGCCGGAATTGGGCTCGACGTTGTAGGGAATGTCAGCAGCGGCCAGGGTTTCCATGACCTGCTTGGTGTCCATGCCACTGAGGCTGCCGTAGAGAGGACGGTAGTCAGGCTGTTGCGACCAGAGCACCACGGCGAAGCCGATGGCCACGCTGGCAGCCAGGCCGACCAGCAGGCCGACCTGACGCAACATGGGCATCTGTGAAATGTTTTCCAGGAACGAAAGGCCGAACAGCGGCGGTTTTGGCGCTGGCG
Source organism: Pseudomonas sp. 20P_3.2_Bac5 (assembly GCF_025466035.1). NCBI lineage: Bacteria > Pseudomonadati > Pseudomonadota > Gammaproteobacteria > Pseudomonadales > Pseudomonadaceae > Pseudomonas > Pseudomonas sp. 20P_3.2_Bac5. Next base: position 161,415 of record NZ_JANLOA010000066.1, read on the forward strand.
GACCGCCCTTGGCGGGCACGTTATCGACGACTGCATCGGCCATGAATCAAATCCCGCCCTTAAACCGGCATCTGCATGATGTCTTGATACGATTGAACCAGCTTGTTGCGCACCTGGGTCAGCGCCTGGAACGAGACGCTGGCTTTCTGCGACGCGATCATCACGTCGGTCAGGTCGACGCCGCTCTTGCCGATTTCGAATGCTGTGGCCAGTTGGTTGGAGGCCTGCTGGGTGTCGTTGACCTTGTTGATGGCCTGCCCGAGCATGTCGGCAAAATTGCTCGACCCCAGCTCAGGAGCCTGGACAGCCTTCGGCGCCGACATCGCGTCCATTTGCATGGCCCGCATGTCCAACATCAAACGATTGAATTCAACACCTTGGCTCATGGTCTTCTCTCTCCGACGGCCCGCATTTTTTTGACACTCATGCAGCGGGTGAACAGGACTTAGCAACAAGAGTGCCAGCTACGCCCGACAATTTGACAAAACGCTGATCCTGCACCTCAAAGCCCCGTGGCATAAAGGCTGGCCTCGACATCCATCCCGGCATCGCGCATCTGCGCCAATTTGTAGCGCAGGGTCCGCGGACTGATGCCAAGTCGCTCGGCGGCTTCCTTGCGGCGGCCGCGCTCGGCGCGAAGGGTGTCGATGATCATCTGGAACTCGTGCCGACGCAAGTCATCTCCAAGGCCACCCACATCCTGCGTCTCGCTCACCACCGCTGGCGCTGCAGCCCGCACAGGCTGTGGCGTCAGGGCTGGCAGCACGCCGGCGAGGCAAAAGTCAGCAGCAGCAATGACCCCACCCTGTTGCAAAATCAGCGCCCGCTGGATGGCGTTGTCCAATTCCCGCACATTGCCCGGCCACGGATAGCTTTGCAGGCAGGCCCGAGCCTCCTCCGACAGTCTGACGGGTGCGTGCTTCATTTTATTGACGTGGCGCAATAGCAAACGCTCGGCCAGTGGCAGAATATCGGCGCTCCGTTCTCTCAACGGGCGCCACGCCAACGGAAACACAGACAGACGATAGAACAAATCCTCGCGGAAACGCCCCGCCGCCACTTCGCCCGCCAGATCACGGTTGGTGGTGGCCACCACGCGGATATCCAGGGCAATCGGCTTGCGCCCACCAACCCGCTCCACTTCCCGCTCCTGCAACACGCGCAACAGCTTGGCCTGCAGGCCCAGCGGCATTTCGGAAATCTCATCAAGCAGCAGCGTGCCGCCATCGGCCTGCTCGAATTTGCCCGCCTGCGCGGCAATCGCGCCGGTGAACGAGCCCTTTTCGTGGCCGAACAGCGTGGCCTCGAGCATGTTGTCCGGAATCGCCGCACAGTTGATCGCCACGAATGGCTGGCTGGCCCGCAGCGACTGCTGATGGATATAGCGCGCCAGCACTTCTTTACCGGTCCCGGACTCGCCGGAAATCAGCACGGTGGATTCGCTGCGAGCGACCCGCGCCGCCAACTCCAGCAACTGCGCACTGGCCGGCTCGCATGCCACGGGCCCCTCGGCATCCGCGCCACTGACAGTACCGAGCGCGTGACGGGCAACCAGTTCCAGCAACGCACGCGGCTCGAACGGCTTGACCAGATAGTCCGCCGCGCCCTGGCGCATGGCATCCACCGCCCGCTCCACCGCCGCGTGAGCGGTCATCAGCAATACCGGCAACTGTGGCTGAGTGGCACGCAGGCGGGCGAGCAACTGGTGACCGTCCATGCCCGGCATGTTGACGTCACTGACCACCAGGCTGAAGGCTTCCTTCGAGACCGCTTCAAGGGCCTCTTCCGCAGAACCCACCGCGCAGTAAGTGAAACCGCCCAACTCCAGGGTGTCACCCAGGGCCTGACGCAGTGAACGGTCATCCTCGACCAGTAGCACCTTGATCCCGCTCATGCCGACACCTCCGGCGACGCACCCATCAACGGCAAGGTAATCGTGGCGCAGGTGCCGCGCCCCTGACGCGAACTCAGGTGCAACTCGCCGCGATGGGCCCGCGCAACCGCCTTGACCACCGCCAGGCCGAGGCCGGTGCCGGTGGATTTGGTGGTCAGGAAGGGTTCGCCCAGACGCTGGAGCAACACGCTGTCGATCCCCGGGCCCGCATCACTGACACACAAACGCAGGCTGTCATCACGACGATAGAGATGCACCTTGATCCGCGCCGGACCTTCGCTGGCCTGCAGGGCGTTTTCCACCAGATTGAGAACGGCGCCCACCAGGGTGTCGCGATTGCACAGCAGTTCGCCCAGATGGCTGTCGCACTGCCAGCGCACATTGTGCCCCTGCACTTGAACCTGCGCGGCCTGCTGCAGCGCCTGGAACAGTGCCTTGGGCGTCAGGCGATCGGTCAGCGGCAGTTCACCGCGCGCGAACACCAGCATGTCGCGCACCTGGCGCTCCAGCTCGTGCAGGCGCTCCTTGAGATTGCCGGCAAAACGCTGCTGGGTTTCCAGCGGCAACGCCTGTTCAGCAAGGTGGCTGGCATACAGCAGCGCCGCCGACAGCGGCGTGCGGATCTGATGGGCCAGTGAAGCGACCATACGACCCAGGGTCGACAACCGCTCATGGCGGGCCAGTTGATCCTGCAGGCGGCGGGTTTCAGTGAGGTCGTTGAGCAACACCAACTGGCCCGGTTCGGCATCGAGGGAGCGAGTGGCGATGGACAGGCGCCGGCCGTCGCGCAGCGACACTTCGTGACCGTCGTCCTCGCGCGGCGCGAAGCTGCGGGCGATCACCTGCCGCCACAACTCGCCCACCAGCGGTTCGCCCAGCAGTTCGCCAGCGGCCGGATTGGCCTCGCGCACCTTGCCGTGGCCATCGATAACGATGACGCCACCGGGCAACAGATCGAGCAAGTTCTGCAAACGATTGGCCAGCCGCTCCTTCTCCGCCAGCTCGGCCATGCGCTGCGCACTGACCACTGCCAGCTCGCCTTTCAGCTCGGTAACCCTCGCTTCAAGCAGGCTGTAGGACTGAGTGAGCTGACTGGACATCTGATCGAACAGGGCAAACGCCTGCTCCAGACCTTCGCGACCCTGCTGTTCGGCGACATCGGGGCGTGGCGGCTCAAGGGAGGTAGTGGCTGCGTGGGGCATCGTGCTCTCTCGCGTGGCTCACCGTCATAAAACGGTATGTTGAAAGCGGTATAGCAATAGCCATGCCGGAAACATTTTCGTCATGAAGGGAGTAAGCGAGGGGTGCCGACAAAGCCCGCAATGACGGGCATTTACCTCACAAAAAGAAAGGTTGCTTGAAGCAGAGCGCCCAGACGGAAGCCAGGCGGTGGGTGAGCAGGCGTCAATCCTCCGCCTGCTCGTCCCCTTCGCGACGGCTCATGCCGTACTTGCGCATTTTTTCCACCAGGGTGGTCCGACGAATCCGCAAACGCTCGGCGGCACGCGCCACGATACCGTTTGCATCGTCCAGCGCCTGTTGAATCAGGCCCTGCTCGAGACTGCCCAGGTAATCCTTCAGGTCCAGGCCTTCCGGCGGCAGCATGGCATTGGTCGGGAAGCTCGGCGTATGGCCGTTGATCGCCACGCGCTCTTCGAGGTCGGAGCGCAGGCTGTCCACCAGTTGCTCGTCTTCGTCGTCCACGTAACGGAACTTCTTTGGCAGCTCGGCCACACCGATCACGCCGTACGGATGCATGATCGCCATGCGCTCCACCAGGTTGGCCAGCTCGCGAACGTTGCCCGGCCAGCCATGCCGACACAGCGACATGATCGCCGCCGAATTGAAACGGATCGAACCACGCTTTTCGTGCTCCATCCGCGAGATCAATTCGTTCATCAGCAGCGGAATGTCTTCGACCCGCTCACGCAGCGGCGCCATCTCGATCGGGAAGACGTTGAGACGGTAGTACAGGTCTTCGCGGAACGAACCGACCTCGATCATGCTTTCGAGGTTCTTGTGGGTCGCAGCGATGATCCGCACGTCGATGCTCTGGGTCTTGTTGCTGCCCACGCGCTCGAAGGTGCGTTCCTGCAATACGCGCAGCAGCTTGACCTGCATCGGCAGCGGCATGTCGCCGATCTCGTCGAGGAACAGGGTGCCGCCATTGGCCAGCTCGAAGCGCCCGGCACGGCTGGTGATGGCGCCGGTGAAGGCACCCTTCTCATGGCCGAACAGTTCGCTTTCCAGCAACTCGGCCGGGATCGCACCGCAATTGACCGGTACGAACGGCGCTTCGCGGCGCTTGGAATGGTAATGCAGGTTACGCGCAACTACTTCCTTGCCCGTGCCGGACTCACCGAGGATCAGCACGCTGGCGTCGGTATCGGCCACCTGCTGCATCATCTGGCGAACATGCTGGATCGCCCGGCTGGTGCCGACCAGACTGCGGAACAGGTTGGGCTCGCGCTGCCGGCCACGCTCGCGCGCCTGGTCGTACATCTCGCGATAGACCTGGGCACGATGGAGCGAATCCAGCAATTTGCTGTAGCTCGGCGGCATTTCAAGGTTGGAGAGCACCCGGCGACGTAAGTCTTCGGGAAGCTCGGGCAAAGAATTTTCGCCCAAAAGCAGAACCGGAAGGAACTCATCCCAGGCAGCCACTGTCTTAAGCAAGCCCAACAAGCCTGCCGGAGCATTTACTGTCCCGAGAAGAACGCACAATACTTCACGGCTCGACGACAACGATTCGACAGCCTGCTGCCAGTCTTCACTGGAGCACGCCAGATTTTCTTCCCCAAGAAAATTCAGCACCACCGCCAGGTCACGGCGGCGAGCACTATCGTCATCGATCAAGAGAATTTTGGTTTCACGCCACATGCAATAGCAACTTCCCTAGTCAACTCGAGGCCCAGCGAGGGCATGCTCGACATCATTCCGACTGAACGGTCAGTGTTCCGACGTCTGAAATTAGAAAACAGCCACTAGTTAAGTCAAAAAACACTTCACAGTCAAATTTATGGCGCGCAACTGATTTTCGATCAACCGTCAGCGGTACAGATGGTATACCTTCGACGCCTGCTGCGCTTGCTTGATCTTCGACATCTCGTCAGCGATAGCCTGGCGCTCTTCGGTCGCCACATCGATCAATTGCCGATAGACCCCGAGCAGATCCTGCAGGTTATCCCGCAGCGCTTCTTCGTCGGACGGCTGCGCACTCAATACTTCATCCATGCAGGCACGGCAAGCCTGATCCAGCTCACCTACCGCCTCCCAATCCCGATTGGCCAATGCACCGACCAATGCGTCACGGGTTTCCTCGATTCGCTTGAGCACAGCACTCATCACGACATCCTCATTGCAACTGGTTATTGTGCGACAACCGCGTCCCACCCTTCCTTGACCGTGATCAACAGATCGGTCACCTCATCGAGCGCAGCGATGTCGTTCTTGAGGTTGGCATCGATCAGGCGGCGGTTCATATACAGGTAGAGCCCATCGAGACGCTCCAGTTCCGGCGTCATGTTGTCGCGATCCAGACCTTCGCGAAGACCGCCGATGATGCCGATGGCCTTGCCGATGGCAATGCCCTTGCCTGCGATATCATTGCGCTCGAGCGAGCCTTTTGCCTGGGCAACACGATCCAGGCCACCCTCCATCAGCATCTGCACCAGGCGGTGCGGGCTGGCTTCAGAGGTCTGGGCCTGTGCACTGATTTTCTGATACTGCCGAAGGGCCAACATCGGATTCATGCGTGTACCTCACCACAATTGCTGTATGACCGGGCTATCGACCCCGCGTCAAAAAACTTTAAGGAAGATGCAAAAAGCCCGACATGCTGGTATGGCACTGCCGGGCTTTTGGCGTCAGTCAGTAGATCAGGACGACTTGGACTGAGCGGCCATCGCCTCGAAGATCGAAGTGATGTTGTCGCGCTGGGCGTTGAGTTTGCCCACCAGAGTGTCCATGGTGTTGTACTTCTTGGTCAACGACGCGGTCATCGCAGTAACCCGTGCATCCAGCGACGACTGCTGCAAGGTCAGGCTCTTTTTCGCCTGCTCGAGAATCTTGGAGCGGTCGTCCAGCAAGCCGCCGGATTTCGAATAGGGGTCCAACGCCGAGGTCATGCGGGCCAAAAGACCGTCATCTCCGCCGAACAGCGCCTGAATACCACCACCCAGCTTCTGCACTTCCACAGCCTTGGTGAACTTGGTGGCGTCCAGTTCAAGCAGGCCGGTTTCCTGAACAGTGTTGATGCCCAACTGCGACAGCACCTGCAAGTTATCGCTACCCCCAGCCGGCACTACCAACTGGTCACGCAGGGTCTTGAGCATGTTGCGAGCCGCCGAGTCACCCGACAGCGCAGGCGCGGTACCCATCGTGCCGTCGGCGTTCTTGGTCGCCTGACTGAGGCTGGTGACCGTCTTGACCAGCGTATTGTAGGCATCCACGAACGACTGCACCGACTTCTTCAGGCCTTCGGTGTTGGTGCCCACGGTGACGGTGGTTTCGCCTTTGGCAACCAGGTCAATCGTCAGGCCACTTACCGCATTTTCGACCTTGTTCGACTTGCTGGTGAGTACCATACCGTCGATTTCGAATTTCGCATCCTTGGCCAGCTCAGTAATGAAGCCCGCGCCAGTGCCAGACATTTTCTGGGTGCCGTCGATTTGCAGCTCGGGAATGCCGTCAACGGAAATATCGGAATCCAGGCCGGTATTAGTCGAGGTCAAAACCAGGCGAGAGCCAGTGCCATCATTGATGATGTTGGCCATGATGCCTTTGTTGTTGACCTGGCCATTGATGGTGTCGCGCACCGATTGCAGCGTGGCATTCGGGCCGATCTCGACCGTGTAGTCCTGGTCGCCCTGCGAAATGGTCAATACACCTTCGCTGATCGCGTCGGCACTGGAACCAAAACGCTGGCTGGCAACTTTCGACGCCGTTGCCAGCTCGGTCACCTTGACGCTGTACATGCCGCCGACAGCGCCGTTACCGGCGGTTGCCTTGACGGTCTTTTCATCCGCGCTGGTCGCGTTGTAGGCAAGGAACTGTGGCGAAGTGGTGCTGCTCAGCTTTTCAAGGGCGGTCTTGTAGGCAGCCAATGCGCTTTTCAGACTGCCGATCGCCGAGATCGTCGCCGTGTTGGACTTGGTTTGCCGATCGATCTGGCTCTGTTTAGGCGTTTTTTCGGCGTCAACCAAGGCCTTTACAATCGCACTGGTATCCAGGCCACTACCCAGACCCAGGGCCGGCAGAATTGGACTTGCCATGTTTCTCTCCTTTTTTGGTTCACGCCAAACGCTTGACCATTACCGCACGAGCCGCAAACCCTTCAATTTTCGTACCGCCTTCAGACCTTTTCGTCGAATAGAAGGCTGTTTACGTCATGCAGGCTTTTCGCCAATTCCAGCGCCGTTTGCGATGGAATCTGCCGAATGACCTCACCGCTGTCGCGAGCAACTACCTTCACGACGACGGTTCCGGTGGAATCATCCACCGAGAATTCCAGGTTGCGTTGCAACGACTGGACAAAATCCTGGATTTCCTTGACCGCTGATTGCAACTCAGTGGCATCGGATTCTTTTTCTGTCGCTACGGCTGACAGGGACGGCTTGTTGTAGACCTTGTCGGACGCACCTTGTTCAGCAGTCTTGTCGTGCTGAGCCGCGGTCGTCGAGGCCGGATAAGACGCATTCAATCTGACGCTTATGTCCATCGCCCATCACCTCCAAAGTAAAAGGCGAGGAAATGCTCACGCACCCCCTCGCCGAACTTCATCGCGCTATTACTGAAGCAGTTTCAGTACGGCGGATGGCAGTTGGTTGGCCTGGGCCAGAACTGCGGTGGACGCTTGCTGCAGAGTTTGCTGCTTGGTCAGCTGAGCAGTTTCTGCTGCGAAGTCGGTGTCCTGAACGCGGCCTTGAGCGGCGGTGGCGTTCTCAGCCATGCTTTGCAGGTTGTTGATGGTGCTCTGGAAACGGTTCTGAACAGCACCGAGTTCCGATTTCTTGTCGTCGATCTTCTGCAGAGCAGCGTCGATGGCGGTGATAGCAGCGTCAACCGAGGTGTGTACAGCGGAGTCGGAAGTACCCGAGATCGCCAGAGTACCGGTACCGACCGCCAGGGTCGAAGCGGCGAAGCTGGTGCTCATTACAACGCTGATGACCTGGTCAGTACCGGTCATTGCGCCGACCTGGAACTGCATGGTGCCAGCACTGGCGTCCAGCAGGTGTTTGCTGGTGCCGTAGGTGGTGGACGAAGCGATACGAGTGATCTCGTCGGACTTGGCCGCGAACTCTTTGTTCAGAGCAGCGCGTTCAGTGGTGCCGTTGGAGTCGTTACGCGATTGCAGAGCCAGTTCACGCATACGCTGCAGGATGTTGGTCATTTCAGACAGAGCGCCTTCAGCGGTCTGAGTGATCGAAACACCGTCGTTGGCGTTTTTGATGGCTACGGCCGAACCGGTAACCATGGTTTGCAGCTTGTTGGCGATCTGCTGACCAGCGGCGTCGTCTTTAGCGCTGTTGATGCGCAGGCCGGACGACAGACGAGTCATGGAGGTGCTCAGGCTGTCGGAAGCGCGGTTCAGGTTCTTCTGGACGGCCAGGGAGGTAGTGTTGGTGTTTACGGTTAATGCCATGACGAATTCCTCGTTGGATGGATACTGCGGCTTCCGGCCCTGGCATCCGCCGGGTGTGGCCTAGAGAACCTTCGTAATGTTTATCGTCGGGTTTTCAGGTTGCTTGAGGGTTTTTTCAAAAAAAAGTGCCATCACCCAGCCACCCCTTGCAAATCAGGCACTTGCCGGAAGCCACCAGCGCCGCGAGCGGCGAACGCACTGTGATGGCCATCACACTTTCAGGCGGAAGCTGTCCGCTCGATCAATTCCAGCAACTCGTATTCCAGGTTATCGGCTACGCAAAGCCAGTCCTGGCGCTGCTGCGCGGCAAGGATCTGCGCCAGCAGCGTCGCGGATTGCGCCTGCAGCGCCTGGGGCGCGCGCTCGAACAGCGGCATCACCGCCTCGAACAGGCTGACCATTTCCACTGCCGCCTCCACGTCCCGTCCCAGACGGAACAGCCCCGCGCACTGATGTGCGGCTTGCTGGCAGGCGGTCATGGGCAGAACTCCTGGTCAAAGCGCGCGCCGGCGATCAAGGCCCCGGCACGACTGGTATTGAAGAACGCCACCTCAGGGTGACGGGCAATGAAGCGCTCCAGCTCGATCAGGTAGCCACGGAAATTCAGTTGTGTGCGCACCCGCTGGCCATGCCCATCCAGCACCCAGTGGCGCGCTACGGCCAGTTGCGGGCCAAGATCGCCGTCATTCCAGCCGGTGTGGGTGCGGTTCATCGGGAAAGCGAAGTCGGCGCCGAACAGGGTGATGCGGCTCACGCCCATCTTCACCGCCAGGTCCACCGCCGGATGAATGACGCTGCCGCCTACGAACAGGTGCCCGCGGGGGATGTCGTCGCGCACCCGGTCGTACAGGGCGCTATCGGAATAGGCGGCATAGCGCGGCCCCTGCCACGCCGCCAGCGTGTCGACGTCGAGCATCGGCATGTACACCAGCGCGGTTCGCGCCGAGGCCTCAGGCGGCAGGTGATGCAGGCGGATCTTGTGATCGACGCTGACCACTATGTCCGGCTCGATGCCGGCCGCCAGCAAGGGCTTGTAGGCCGTGTCGACGCAAATGAACAGCGGCCGCCCTGGCTGCTCGCGAAGATGCCGCAGCGCCGGCAGATGGCCCTGCAGGGTCGGCCCGGTGGCGATCACCAGGACGCCCTCCCCCGCTCGGCTACCGAACAGCTCGGCCACGTCGCGGTCGGCCTGCAGCAGCGGCAGGCTTTGATCGAGCAACGCCACCAGCGCCGGGTCGGCGACATCGAAATTGCGGTTGTTGTAGGTCAGGTGAACTTCGCCGATCAGGCGGTCACGGACCTTGGCATTGAAATCGTCGGCCAGCACCAACTCGGCCGGCAGGGCGAAGAATGGCAGGGCGATTTCCGCGGCATCGCCGGCATACGCCAGTTCGACACGCGGATCGGCGAGCCACGCGCACTGGTCGAGCAGTTGCAGGACCAGCTTGAACACGGCGCCATTGAGAATATGAACGTGCAGATGGCGTAGCGAAGGACGCCGCAGCAGCTCGGCCTGGAGATCACCGAGACCGGTACCGTAGAGATGCAACACGGGGCTGTCGTCGGGCAGGCTGGCAGCCTGGAAACGCGCCTCGGCGAGACGGTCATGGCGACTGGTGAGCTGAACACCGTCAACCGTCAGGGTCGAGCCCAGCCCTTCAGTCAGTACCGCGTCGACCTTGTCGCTGTCTTCACGTATCAGGCGATCGAACAGCGACGGCCAGCGGGCCTGGATAATGTCGGCGTTGCGCTGGAAAAATTCGCTCATTGGTTGAGCATCCCTTGCCTGCGAAACGCCTGAGATTACCCCAGCAAGCGGCTTTAAGCAGCCACCGCGATCAAGGCCGGTGGAGAATCGCCGAGCCCCACGACAGGCCAACACCGAAGCCGCTCAGGGCCACTCGCTGCCAGGTGGTATCCAGGGCGTGCTTTTCCAGCAGCAGCGGGATGCTCGACGACACGGTATTGCCGGTCTCGACCATGTCCTTGACGAACTTCTCCGGCTTGTCTTCGAAGCGGCGGGCGACCGCATCGACGATAGCCGCGCTGCCCTGGTGGATGCAGAACGCGTCGATATCGTCGGCGCTGAGGCCGGAGCGCTCAAGCAACTCGTGCAGGTGCGCCGGCACCTTGAGCAGGGCGAAGTTGAACACCTGGCGGCCGTTCATGAAGAACACGCCATCGCTGACCTTCAGGTGCGGCGCACCGGAACCGTCGGTGCCGAAGGCGGACTTGCCCAGCGCCCAGACCGGGTCTTCACCCATCCAGGTGGCAGTGGCGGCATCGCCGAACAGCATGGTGGTGTTGCGGTCTTCCGGATCGACGATCTTGGAGTACGGATCGGCGGTCACCAGCAGGCCGTTCTTCAGGCCGGTGGCTTCCATGAAACCCTTGAGCGCGTAGATGCCGTAGACGTAGCCGGAGCAGCCGAGGGAAATGTCGAACGCCGCGACATGGGTCGGCAGGCCAAGCTTGTCCTGGACGATTGCCGCGGTGTGAGGAAGACCTTCGGCGTCACCGTTCTGGGTGACGACGATCAGCGCATCGATGGAATCGCGCGACAGCTCGGGGTTCGCGGCGAACAGTGCGTTGACCGCTTCGACGCACAGGTCGGAGGTCTCTTGTTCGTCGGATTTGCGCGGCAGGAAGGCCGAGCCGATCTTGCCAAGGATGAAATCCTCATCCTTACCGAATTTGGCGCCTTGTGCGTAGTTGTCCAGGCCCGCAGCCGGAACGTAGCTCGCAATGCTTTTTATGCCAATCATCATGGCTTCCCAATAAATAACCGCTAGATATCACCGCTCGCACGATTCGAGGGGCGCCAGAAAACAGGGATTCCCGCTGCCCGATCACTTGGACGGCAGTGGAAATGGTGGTGACACGGCCGCCACTCCCATCAACGATAGAGACACAGATGTCCGGTCTGACCGATAGGTCACGGATTTTCACAGACAATGGCATATTTTCCTAGGGCGTGCCGCCCCAGGCTGCGTGGCAGACGGGCGGCAGCCCTACTCCACCAGCGACCAGTCCAGCGCGGTTCCACGGGCAAGTGGCTGCCGGGCCTTGCGCCCGAGCAGGGATTCCAGGTGCTTGGGCGCAAGGCCGAGCCCCGGACGAATGGCGCGCACATTGCTCTGATCGAAGACCTCGCCAGCCGCCATCTCACGCACCACATACAACGAACGTCGATAACGCCGCGAGGCCTCTTCAGCCTGGCTCGCGCCATAGCGCACCTGACCCAGCGACTGCCAGGCCCGCTCGCTCTCCTGCACCAGGCAGGCCAATTCCGCCGGCTCCAGCGAGAACGCCGCGTCCACCCCGCCCTCGGCGCGACTGAGGGTGAAATGCTTTTCCACCACACTGGCGCCCAGCGCCACGGCGGCCACCGCAGCGCCCACGCCCAGGGTGTGGTCAGACAGCCCGACCTCGCAGCCGAACAGTTCACGCAGGTGCGGAATGGTCCGCACGTTGCTGTTCTCGGGGCTCGCCGGGTAGGTACTGGTGCACTTGAGCAGCACCAGGTCCCGGCAGCCGGCCTGCCGCGCCGCGCGCACGGTTTCATCCAGCTCGGCGAGGCTGGCCATGCCGGTGGAGATGATCATTGGCTTGCCGGTGGCTGCCACCTTGCGGATCAGCGGCAAGTCGGTGTTTTCGAAACTGGCGATCTTGTAGGCCGGCACGTCGAAGCTTTCGAGAAAGTCCACCGCGCTCTCATCGAACGGTGTGGAGAACGCCAGCATGCCCAGCTCACGGGCGCGCCGGAAAATCGGCGCGTGCCACTCCCACGGGGTGTACGCCTGCTGGTACAGCGAATACAGCGAGGAGCCGGCCCAGAGGCTGTTCTTGTCTTCGATGAAGAACTCGCCGTGGCTCAGGTCGAGGGTCATGGTGTCGGCGGTGTAGGTCTGCAGCTTCAGGGCATGGGCGCCGGCTTTGGCAGCGGCCTCGACGATCTGCAAGGCGCGCTCCAGCGACTGGTTGTGATTGCCGCTCATCTCGGCGATCACCAGGGGCGCGGCATCGACGCCGACACGACGCTGACCGATGTCAAAACTGCTCATGCTGAGAATCCTTCAATACCTGTTCGAAATGGCCCGCGGCCTGTGTATAACCCGCCGCCTGGAACAGCGCCAGCGCCACCCGCTGCGCACCCAGGCCATCCACCAGTTCCATGCCGCGCGCGGCAAAATGTTGACGCTGCGGCAGATTGCCCAGCAACCCGGCAATTGCCTGATGCAGCGCCACCACCGTGACCTGTTCTGCCGGCCCCAGGTACAGGTGCAGACCCGCCTGCGCCAGCGCCTCGGCGTTGGCGTACTGGTTTGGCGCGACGCCGATACACAGGCTCGGCAGGCCGATGGCCGCACGCTCCCAGGTGGTCCCGCCGCCAGCACCGATGAACAAGGTGGCTGCGGCCATGCGCTCGGGCAGGTCGTTGACGAAATTCAGCAACGTCCAGCCAGGATGACGGGCGACCAGTGATTGCAATGCCGCGAGATCCGGACTGGAGTGCCCGGCAATGCACTGCACCTCGACGCCTTCGAGCCCGTCCAGCGCCTGCAAGGTGCGCAAGGTCATGCCGGCCTGGTCGAAGCCACCAAAGCTCACCAGCACCCGGCTCGGACCTGCTTGCGCGGCCGGACGAAGCTCGCGGAACGCCGGGCGCAGCAACGCATGCCGCGGCCCCGCCAGTATCTGGCAGGCCGCTGGCACCCACCCGTGGTAAAGCGCCGCGCTGGCAGTGAAATTCTGGTCCAGCAGCAAGTCGCAGTCGTGCGGCCGGTCGGCCAGGTCGTCGATGGCCATGACCCGCCGCCCCCAGCAACGCGCCGCGGACTCCCAGCGGGCATCGAGTTGGTAATGATCGACAAGAATCCAGTCGAAACACGCCTCGGTCGGCAGCAGCGCCTGCAACGCCGGAATCTCGTCCGGCGTATCGGCGGGCAGGCTGAACACCTCATGCCCGGCCGCGGCGATCCTCTGCATCTGATGCCCCGGCAACGCGCGGCAGGCGAAGCTGATCTGTGCGCCCCCGGACGCCAGCGCCTGCGCCAGCGTCAGGCATCGAGCAACATGGCCGATACCCAGGTGGCTGCCAGCATCGGCGCGAAACAGTACCTTCAACCCTGCAGTTCCCCCGCCGCCAACAACGCGGCGTACAGGTACTCGACACGTCGCCAGTCGTCTTCGGTATCGATGTCCTGGACCAGATGTCGCGGCAAGATCACCGGCAGGCTCTGCTCGGAAAACGGCCCGTTTCCACGCAGCCAGGCGTCGGTTCTTCCCCAGTAGAACTGGCCGGCATCCTGATAGGCGTGGGGCAAGTCCTGGGAACGGGTGTCACGGTACTGCGGATAAAGGGGCGTCAACGCGCCCTCTTCGGTCAAGGTCAACGCCCGCTGAACCGGAAAACCTGCACTGCACACGGAAAATGCGAAGGAGCCCTCGGGCTGATCCAGCAGCGCCTCGTACCCGGATCGCAGGTAACGCTGCTGCAACAAGGGGGCGGTGGCGTAGATACAGCACGCCAGATCCACTTTTTGCCCTTGCTCAGCCAGTGTCTGCACGGCATGGACGATGACCGACGCGGTAGTGGCATGATCATCTGCCAGCGCTTTGGGGCGGGTGAACGGCACCTCGGCGCCGTAGCTCAGCGCGATATCGGCGATGCGTGGATCGTCGGTGCTGACCACCACACGCTCGAACAGACCACTGCCCAGAGCCGCCCGGATCGAGTAAGCGATGATGGGCTCGCCCCTGAACAGCTTGAGGTTCTTGTACGGAATTCGCTTGCTGTCACCACGGGCGGGAATGATCGCTATCGCAACGTCACTCATGCCCGGTCCGCCTCTGCGACCAGCAATGCGCGCAGGGTGTCTACCACACGGTCCTGCTGCGCTTCGCTCAATTGCGGGAAGAGCGGCAAGGTAATGGCCTGGCGGTAATAGCGTTCCGCTTCAGGGAAATCACCGGGCGCAAAGCCCAGGGCCTGGTAATAGGGCTGCAGGTGAATCGGAATGTAATGCAGGTTGACCTGGATACCGGCCGCACGCATGCCATCGAACACGGCGCGATGGCTCCCTTCCAGGCGGCCCTGCAACCGCACCACATACAGGTGCCAGGCCGACTCGGCCTTCGCCTGGGCCACCGGCAACTGCAGCGGCAAATCGGCAAGCAGTCGTTGATAACGGGCAGCCAGAAAACGCCGGCGCTCCAGGAATTCATCCAGCCGGCGCAATTGCGACAGCCCAAGGGCGGCCTGCACATCGCACATCCGGTAATTGAAACCCAGGTCGACCTGCTGGTAGTACCAGTTGCCGTGCGCGGGCTCGGTCATCTCCTCAGGGTTGCGAGTAATGCCATGACTACGCAAGGAGCGCAGTTGCCGCGCCAGCGCCGGGTCGTTGCACAAGACCATGCCACCTTCACCGCTGGTAATGATCTTGACCGGATGGAAACTGAAAACCGTCATGTCGGCATAACGACCGCTTCCCACGGGTTCACCGGCATAGCTGGCACCGAAGGCATGCGCGGCGTCCTCGATCACACGGAAACCGTATTTGCGGGCCAACCGGGCAATTTCAGCCATGTCGCAGCTCTGCCCGGAAAAGGCGACCGCCACCAGCACCTTGGGCAACCGATCCGCAGCCTCGGCCTGTTCCAGCTTGGTCGCCAGTGCGCGGACATCGATATTCCAGGTCAGCACGTCGATGTCGACGAAATCCACCTCGGCACCGCAATACCGTGCGCAATTGGCCGAAGCGACGAAACTGTTCGGGCTGGTCCACAGCCAGTCACCCGCGCCAAGCCCCGCCGCCAGGCAGGCCAGATGCAGCCCGGCAGTGGCATTGCTCACCGCTACCGCGAAGGTTGCCTGACAACGCTCGGCGACTGCCTGTTCGAAGCGCTCGAGCACCGGCCCCTGGGTCAGCCAGTCGGAACGCAAGACCTCGACGACCGCGTCGATGTCTGCCTGATCAACATTCTGCCGCCCGTAGGGAATCACCTCTGTACCCGCAAGCGCCAGCAGCCCACCCGGATTGGCGACGGCGGCGGCTTTCGGGTTTTTCCCGGTCCGCCCTTTGAGCCGGTCGTGGCGGTCCGCGCCGAGGCCCACATCAACCTCGGCAGCACCGGGCGTCGTCTCGTGGACAAGGCGCTCGGTGAACTCCAGGGACATTCGGGTGTTGACCAAAGGAATCATTGCGTTCTCGGAACAGAGGTTCGGATTGTCATGAAGCACGGGGGAGACCAGGCTCTCCGTCAGTTCGGCGGGCACAGTGATGAGCGTGCGATTGAAAGCACCAGCACTGCTGGAACTGAGGGGTGACTTGTCGTCGAACATGCCTGGATCCTTGCTGGGTCGTCGCCGGCATGCGCTGGCGACGACCTGGACTTGCTGTGGTCAGGGACCGGGATCAACGTTTTTCTGACCCCTGCCCTGTTTATGCAAGCCCGAAGCAAGATACAGGCCACTCGCTGGCCGCGGCGCGGGCTCAGCCGACCAGGCTTTTCCAGTCGAAGGCGGCGCTGGCCGGCTTCAGGCTGCGGCCATGGGCAGCGCTCTGCCACAGGCCGGCCCACTTCTGTCGCAACGCGGCAAGCGCGGCGGCATCGTCCGGCAAGTGGCCCGGATGGAGCACCTGGACCTGCGGCGTCCACACGGTCAGCAGTCCGGCGTCGGCGACTTTCAGGCACAGGTCGACATCGGCATAGCTGTCGGCGAACTCACCTTCGTCCAGCCCGCCCAGCGCCCGGAAGACCTCGGTACGCACCATCAGGCACGCAGCCGACACCGCCGGGTAGTTCTGCTCGACACCCGCCTGGCCGAGGTAACCGGTTTCGTCCTTGGGCAGCCCGACATGGGCCGCCACGACCTGACCTCCTGCGGCGAGCAACAGGCCGCCCTGGGTGACCTTGCCTTCGCCATCCACCAGCTTGGCACCGACCACACCGACCTCCTGGCGCTGGGCCTGGTTGAGCAGTGCTTCCAGCCAGTTGGCATTGACCACCTCGGCATCGGCCGACAGCAGCACCAGGTACTCACCGCTGGCTTCGGCGCTGGCGGCATTGACCAGCGCCGCGGCGCTGAGACGCTGCGGGCTTTGCAGCACGCGCACGCGGCCGCCGGCCTGCTGCAATTGCTCCAGCCATTGCAGGTGCTGCGGCGACTGGCTGGCGTTGTCGGCGATCAGCACTTCGTAGCGCAGGTAGCGGGTGCGTTGCAGCACGCTGTCCAGGCAACGTTGCAGCGCCGCCTGGTTGTCTTCGCTGTGCAGGATGATCGACACCTGCGGCCGCTCCATATGGCGGTAGTCGATGCGCAAGGCGCCCGGGAAGGCCGAGCTGACCTGCGCCTTGTAGCCGCGGGTGGCGAGGTGCCGGGCCAGTGTCTGGCGCGCGTGCTCATTGTGCTTGAGCTGCGGAGCGTTGCTGACCAGCACCGGTTCGTCCAGGTGCGCCAGACCGTTCAGGCCACCCTGTTCGATCAGGCGCAGCAACAGGTCGTATTCCAGCGCGTCGCTGTACTCGCGGGCAAAGCCACCGGCCTCGACCAGCACTTCGCGGCGCACCAGCCAGTGCCGCGCCATCATCAGCGGCAGGCTTTGCAGCAAGTCGAGGTTGATGCCCGGGCGAAGCATTTCGCGCCACGCACCACCGACCAACTGCTGGATTTCATCCACCGCCACGGCGCGGCACTCCGGCGCGTCGAGCAGTTCCAGGCCCGCCCGCAGCAGACCGGTGGAGGTGAACTCGTCACCGGCCTCGGCCAGCATCAGCCACTCGCAAGAAGTCTGCCGGGCGATCTGGTTGATCTTGTCGACGTAGTCGTCCTGGCTGACCCGGACGAAGTGCACGGTGTTGTGCAGCGACGTCACCGCCGGCAGCGCCGCGGTGGTGAACACCACCACGCGGAACGACCGGCTCAGGCCGCTGAGCAGGCTGTCGAAGGTTGCCTGCAACTTGCTCTCGTCGTGGTTCAGGTCCAGCAGCAGGATGCCGAACTGCGGCCCGCCCTGATGCTGCGCCAAATGGGCGGTGATCGCCTCCTGGCTGGCGTCGTCGGGGCGCCGCGCCTCCAGCCAGTCGAGCATCTGCCCGGACGGCTGGGCGCTGAGCAGCGCGCGACCGGCGTCGCTGGTGACCGACTCAAGACGCCGGGCCCAGGCGGACAGGCGCTGCACCTCGTCGGCCTCGCCGTTGTCCTGCAGCAGTTCGATCAGGCGCTTGACCACCTTGAGGTTGTAGGCACCGCAATCCAGCGCTTTGCGCGCACGGTCGATGACCACATCGATGTGCTCGCCGGCGTTCACCCGCAACAGGCGCTCCTGCGTCAGCCAGATCGGCTCCAGCTCTTCAAGCTGCAAGCGGCCGGCCGGCATGGCGTGGAGAAGGAATTCGATTTCGCTCAGGTGATCGAAGAACGGCTTGTTGTAGAACGGCAGGTCGACGTACTGGGTCGGCAGGAAGTGCCGCTTCGATGGCTCACCCATGCCCGTCAGGATCGACGACAAGATCGGCTCGATGATCAGCGAGCGACCGGCCGCCAGCCCTTCGTACATATGCGCGAAAGTCTGCAGGGCGAAGGCGCGAATGTCCTCGCGCTCACCCTTGAGCGGCGTATCCAGCCCGGCCAGGACATCGGCGAATTCCTCGCGACTGGCCACCGAAGCCGGGTCCGGCAAGGCCAGGGCGTAGGTCACCTCGGTGTTGTGCTCCGAGGTGCCATAGTTGGCCTCGCGCACCGCGTAGGGAATCGGCAGCATCCGCGCCTTGGCGCTGGCCAGCAGGAAGTACGTGTGGCTGACTTCCAGCCATTCGAAGCGCAACGCGTCGGGAATCTGCGCGGCCCAATCCTGCAGCAGCGCGGTGCGGGTCACGGCGTAGAACGGCGGGATAAAGGCGTACAGGTAATCGAGCACGCGCTGGCGCGGGTCTTCGCTGTCGAAGTCTTCGCGGGCGATCTTCTTGTCGCGGCGGTAGTAGTTGGTGTGCCCGGACTCGGCCAGGTACATCATGCTGTAGCCCTGGCACATGCCGTAGTCGGCGTGGGCTTCGAGGAAGTCCAGGGACTCGGCGATGGCCTCGGTCAGGATGAAGTCGTCGTCAGCCACCAGCGCCACGTAGGGCGTTTTCACCAGGCTCAGGCCGTGCTTGATCTTGGCCTGGAAGCCGCGGTAGTTGAACTGCGGCAGGTGCTGGTAATCAACTCGCGGGAAGCGGCTGGCGATGTCCGCGACAGGCTCGGGGGACGAGTCCAGCACCAGCAGGGTGCCGGGGAAATCCTTGTAGTACTGCAAGGCACGGCGCAGGAAGGCCGGGCGTTTGTGGGTCAGCAGAACGAGGGTGAAGTGCTCGCGCAGGGCGGTGCTTTGCATATCTGTACCTACAGGGATTCTGTGGTGATCTTTTGGGCCGAACCGCAGCGATTGGCCGAGAGTTCAGTAAAAATCAGCGAACCCGGCGCAGATACCCGTCCGGCGCCACGCTCAGCAGCAGTTTGTCCTGCATCTGCTGGTCGATTTCGAAGTCGGTGTTTTCCTTCAGGTACTCCCAGACCGCAGTCTTCGGGTTGTCACCCGGGCCCCACGGACGGTCCGGGAAGAATTCCGCCGGCATGTCCTCGACCACGGTGTCCATCACCACGCAGTAGCTGTCCACCGCCACCAGCGGCGCATAGGCACGCAGTTCGGCGAGAACGTGGTCGTGGGTGTGGTTGGAGTCCAGTACCAGGATGACTTTCTTGCCTTCGGCGATCGCGCGCACCTGGGCGATGGTCGCCTCATCGATGCTCGAACCTTCGATCATGGAAATGCGCTTGCTCATCGGGTGCGACTCGATGGCCTCGCGGTTGTGCGGGCGAATGTCGCGGTCGATGCCCAGCACTTCGCCGTGGCCCTGCAGTTCCAGCAGCGAGGCGTAGTAAATGATCGAGCCGCCGTGGGCGATGCCGCACTCGACGATCAGGTCCGGCTTGACCCGCCAGATGATCTCCTGCATCGCCAGCATGTCCTGCGGCAACTGGATGATCGGGCGGCCCATCCACGAGAAGTGGTAGCTGTACTTGTGCTTTGCCGACTCGTTGAAGAAGTCGCGGGCCAGGCCCTTGAGGTTTTCATCCTGGCCCTGGGCGGCGATTTCGGCCTGGCACTCGGCTTCGAAGGCTTTGTTAACGTCGGTCATGGTGCTGTCTCTTCGGATAGTCATTGAAATGCGGCGCTGTCGACGGCGTGATAGACAAAACGGCCATCGGTCATGCGGCGGATTTCCTCGAGGTAGTTGGAATTCATCACGAACAGGTGGGCGCCGTCGGGCAAGGCGGCCATGGCCTCTTGCGGCGAGGACACCCGCGCGCCGCTGAGCGGCAGGTAGCGGCCCTGCTTGGCCGGGTTGATATCGACCACTTGATCGACCGCAACCCCGGCACGCTGAAGGAACAGCGAATAAATAACGCCCTTGGACGATGCGCCCCAGATTGCCGAGCCGCGCTCGCCGTCACGGCGCACGATGTCCACCGCGCGGGCCAGGCTGGCGCTGAAATCGTCCGGCAGGCGCAGCGGCTCGACGCTGCTGGCGTCCAGCTCACGCAAGCTGGCGAGGTCGGCGACGATGTACAGGTACTGCCCGCCGAACAGCCGCCCGGCTTCCAGCACACGGCCGAAGGCACGCTGCAGGTCGGCGAGACGGAAGTAATTGACGTGCTCGTAGAACAGGTCGAACCAGGCCTTGTGCTCGATGATCCAGTCCAGGCAGGGCACTTCGATGTAGATCAGGCCGCTGCCACCGTTGGCCTTGGCGATCTCGCCGAGGAAGCTCATCGGATCCTCGATGTGCTCCAGCACATGGCGCAGCACGATGGCTTCGGCGCGCAGGTCCAGTTCAGCGGTGAACGGCGCCTTGATCACATCCGGGTTGTCACCTTCGTAGGCCGGGTCGATGCCGGTCACCGCATAGCCGCGCTCGCGCAGCAATTCGAGGAACCAGCCCTTGCCGCAGCCCACTTCGATCAGGCTGCGCCCGCTGAAGTGACGGGCGACCACCGCCTCGACGTCGTCGAGATGGCGCTGGAACTGCCCGGAATGGGCCTGTTCGTTCTGGTAGTCGCTGTCGTAGCTGAGCTTGTCGGCATCGAAGGCGTCATTGAAGACCAGGCCGGTGCGGCTGTCCTGCACCAGGCGCATGTCGGCGCCGGCACTGGCGCGGGCGCTGGCGGCATCGGCGAAGGTGCGGTTCTGCAACACCGGCAGGTCGGTGGCGCGGTACAACTCATGCTTCATGTTCTGCTCCCAACAGGTCGCGCAGGCGTCGGGCATCACCCCAGAACGCCATCGGCTCGTGCGCCGGATAAGGGTAGTGACCGAGGTTCAGGGCGATACGCGACCCGCGTGCGGCGCAGTGGCGTTCCACCAGGTTGCGCACGGAGACGGGCTGGCCGCGGCAGACATTGACCACACCGCTGAAATCGCGCTGTTGCAACAGCGCCGCGAGATGGGCCGCGACGGTTTCGATGGGCAGGAAGTCGCGCAGTTGCTCGCCGCCGGACATGTCGAAGCGCTCGGCACCGCTGTCGATGGCGCGGTCGAGCGCCGCCAACAAACTGTTGGGGTTCTGCCCCGGCCCATGCAGGTAGAACAGCCGCGCCCACTGCAAGGCGAACGGCACCTGCTGGCGCAAGGTCTCGAGGAACAGCCTGAGGCTGTGCTTGGCCAGGCCGTAGGCATTGGCAGGCCGGCATTCCACGGTTTCGTCCAGCGGCCCGCTTTGCAGGCCGTATTCGAAGCAGGTGCCGGTGACCTGCACCTGCCCTACCCCGCTCTCAACCGCACGCTTGATAAAGGCGTAGTCGGCCATCAGGTTGTGTTCGAGGTGGAACAGCCCCTGGTAGTTGGGCAACCCCGGCCAGGCCAGGTGTACCAGCGCGTCGACACCCTCGCACAGCGCGGCGACGTCCAGCAGCGGATCATGGATATCGGCGGCGACGAATTCGACCTGGTCGAACCACGCCAGGCGCTTCGCCGGCTCCACCTGTCGCGCCACCGCCCGCACCTGGAAACCCCGCGCCAGCAGCGCCGCAACCAGGTGCTGGCCAACGAAGCCGCTGGCACCGGTCACCAGTACCGTCGGCGCACTCACAGGACCGTCAACTCCGGCACGGCAATCACGAAGCGGCCGCCCCACTCGCGCACCCGCGCTTGTTGCTCGCTGACTTCGCTGAGCAGGTTCCACGGCAGCACCAGCACGTAGTCAGGTTGCTCGATGGCCAGGCGCTCCGGTGCGACCACCGGAATGCGGCTGCCCGGCAGGAATTTGCCCTGCTTGTGCGGGTTGGCATCGGCCACCCAGGCCAGCAGATCAGCACGCACGCCGGCGTAGTTGAGCAGCGTGTTGCCCTTGGCCGCAGCGCCGTAACCGACCACCCGCTTGCCCTCGGCGCGGGCCTGCAGCAGGAAGCGCAGCAACTGGTGCTTGATGCGTTCGGCGGCCGGGGCGAGGGTCGCGTAGAAGCCCGCGGTGGTCACGCCGACCTTGTCTTCGATTTCCAGCAAGCGCTGCACCGCTGGCAGAGTCGCCTGGGGTCCACCGGCACGCTGGACGAAGACCCGCAGCGAGCCGCCATGGGTCGGCAATTCCTGCACGTCGAAGATCGCCAGGCCGTTGCGTGCGCAAAGCGTCTGCACGGCGGTCAGCGACAGGTAGGAATAGTGCTCGTGGTAGAGCGTGTCGAACTGGTGCTCGGCCATCAGGCTGAGCAGGTGCGGGAATTCGAAGGTGGCGACGCCGGCCGGCTTGAGCAAGGTGGCGAAGCCGCGCAGGAAGTCGTTGATGTCCGGGACATGCGCCAGCACGTTGTTGGCCGCCATCAGGTCGGCTGCCCAACCCTCCTCCCGCAGTTGGCGGGCGCTCTGCTCGCCGAAGAACAGCTCGCGGATTTCCAGACCCTTTTCCCGCGCCGCCTGGGCGGTGCTGCGGGTCGGCTCGACGCCGAGGCAGGCAATGCCGCGGGCAGCGACGAACTGCAACAGGTAACCGTCGTTGGCGGCAATCTCCACCACCCGACTGTCCGCGCCGAGGCCGAAGCGCGCGGCCATGTCCTCGACGTACTGCCGGGCATGGGCCAGCCACGAACTGGAGTAGGAACTGAAATACGCGTAGTCGGCATCGAACAGGGTGTCGGCGCGGGTGTAATCCTCGGTCTGCACCAGCCAGCACTGCTGGCACACGCCGACTTTCAGCGGCACCCAGGCCTCGGCCTGCGCCAGTTGCTCGGCGCGCAGGTAGGCGTTGGACGGCGGCGCGGTGCCCAGGTCGATCAACGGCAGGCTCAGCGCTGTGCCACAGCCACGGCAGTTCATGCATGCACTCCGGTGAAATGGTGATCCAGCCAGGGATGGGCGGCATCCCGGGCCGACAGATTCTTGACAGGTAGCGGCCAGTCGATCGCCAGCCGCGGGTCATGCACCGACAGCCCGCCTTCGCGGCCCGGCGCGTAGTCGGCGCTGTGCAGGTAGAGCAACTCGGCTTCCTCACTGAGCACCTGAAAGCCGTGGGCGAAACCGGCCGGGATCAGCAGGCTGCGGCCGTCGCCGGCGCTCAGGTATTCGGCATGCCAGTGCAGGAAGGTCGGCGAGCCGCTGCGCAGGTCCACCGCCACGTCCCACACCTCGCCGCGCAGGCAGGTAATGAGCTTGGCTTCCGGGGTGTCGCCCTGCTGGTAATGCAAGCCGCGCACGGAGCCGGCGCCGAGGGTCTGCGAATGGTTGATCTGGCGCACATGGAACGGCGCGCCCAATTCGCTCAGGCCGCCTTCGCAAAACAGCCGGGCGAACTGGCCACGGGCATCGCCGTGGCGCTTGTGCTGCACGCTGAACAGCCCCGCCAGTGGCAGGGATTGCAACAGCAGGTCGCTCACGACAGCTCCGCGTACAGGTTCAGTTGGTCGAGGGTGACGGCCCTCAAGTCATCGCCGCGCTTCCACGCCAGGTGCCATTCCAGGGTGTGCTCCAGGCATTCGCGCAGCGACCAGCGGGTGCGCCAGCCGAGCAGTTGCCGGGCACGGCCACTGTCCAGACGCAGGACACCGGCTTCGTGCAGCTCGCTCGGCTCGACCCGCATACCCGGCGCGTCCGGCCATTGCCGGGACAAGTGGGTGACGACATCGCCGACGCTGCACATATCGCCTTCGTTCGGGCCGAAGTTCCAGGCGCCGGAAAACTCCGGGCCGTTGCTGTACAGCCGGTGCGCCAGCAGCAGGTAGCCGGCCAGCGGCTCCAGGGCGTGCTGCCACGGACGGACCGCCTGTGGATAACGCAGGATCACCGGCTCGCCGGCGGACCACGCCTTGAGCACATCGGGAATCAGCCGCTCGGCGGCGAAGTCGCCGCCACCGAGCACGTTGCCGGCCCGCGCCGTGGCCAGGGCCAGGCCGTGCTCGGCGTGGCTTGCCGGCGGGAAGAAGGACGCGGTGTACGACTGCGCCAACAGTTCGCAACAGGCCTTGCTGCTGCTGTAGGGATCATGCCCGCCCAGCGCTTCGTTCTCGCGGTACGGCCACGGCCATTCCTGGTTGGCGTAGACCTTGTCGGTAGTGACCAGCACCACCGAGCGCACGCCGCCGATCTGGCGGATCGCTTCGAGCAGGTTGAGGGTGCCGATGACGTTGCTGGAATAGGTGCCCAGCGGATCGCGGTACGCCTCGCGCACCAGCGGTTGTGCGGCCAGGTGCAGGACGATTTCCGGCTTGGCCTCGGCCACCACTTCCAGCAGCGCGCCGAGGTCACGCAGGTCACCGCGGACATCCTTGATGTCGCGGCCGACGTTGGCCAGTTCGAACAGGCTCGGCTCGGTGGCGGGGTCGAGGGCGAAGCCGGTGACCTCCGCCCCCAGCTCACGCAGCCACAGCGCCAGCCAACTGCCCTTGAAGCCGGTGTGGCCAGTCAGCAGGACGCGCTTGCCTTCCCAGAATTCACGACTCACGCCCACTGTTTCCATGGTGCCTCCCCGCTCTGCCAGAGTTGTTCCAGGTGATTCTTGTCGCGCAGGGTGTCCATCGGATGCCAGAAGCCGTCGTGCTGGAACGCCTGCAACTGGTCTTCTGCGGCCAGTTGGATCAGCGGCTCGGATTCCCAGGAGGTCTGGTCGTCGGCGATATACGGCAGCACCTTCGGCGAAAGCACGAAGAAGCCGCCGTTGATCCAGCCGCCATCACCGCGTGGTTTTTCGATGAAGCCGCTGACCTTGTCGCCGTCACGCTCCAGCGCGCCGTAGCGTCCGGGCGGTTGCACCGCGGTGACCGTGGCGAGCTTGCCGTGCTCCAAATGGAAATCCACCAGCGCGCCGATGTTGATGTCTGATACGCCATCGCCGTAGGTGAAGCAGAACGCCTGTTCGCCTTCCAGGTAACGCGAAGCGCGGCGCAGACGGCCGCCGGTCATGGTTTCTTCCCCGGTATCGACCAGGGTGACGCGCCAGGGCTCGCTGTAGTTCTGATGGACGTCCATGCGGTTGTTGCACATGTCGAACGTGACGTCGGAGGTATGCAGGAAGTAGTTGGCGAAGAAGTCCTTGATCGCGTAGCCCTTGTAGCCGAGGCAGATCACGAAGTCGTGGATCCCGTGGGCCGAGTACTGCTTCATGATGTGCCAGAGAATTGGCTTCCCGCCGATCTCGATCATCGGCTTGGGTTTGAGGTGCGACTCTTCGCTGATGCGCGTGCCCAGTCCACCGGCCAGTATTACCGCCTTCATGTCATCCCCTCTCGTTCGTCACCGGCCCGCGCGCGGCGGGCCGTCCTTATAAATCCCGCATGGCGTGGCAGCGCGGGATTTATGGCGATATCAGAGGGGACTTGCAGGAAACGCGCCAGCTTGGATGGCTGACTTGGCGCGGCAAGGGTGGTGCGTTTGGGGCATGCCTGGGGATTTTTGGCGCTGCTGAGATTGAGCGCCGCCCGCGCGGCGCTCGATCGCAAGACCCCAACCGAGCCATCGGCGAACCTATGTCAGCCCTGACGGATCCGCCCCCTCAGCTCGGCATCCACCCGTCATACCAGACCTGAATATTCTCCGGCCGCAACACGTAGTTGCGCATTACCTCGTCATGCAACTGGTCGCCCATCCGGTAGCTGGCATCGGGGTCGGCCAGGTGCATGCGGATCGCCTCCAGCCATTCCTCGGTGGAGTTGCTCTTGACCCGGGTGCACGGCAGATAACCACGATAGGCCGCCGTGTCGGTGACGATCACCGGGTAACCGCAGGCGCCGTACTCAAGCAGGCGCAGGTTGCTCTTGCAGTCGTTGAAGATGTGGAATTCCAGCGGCGCCAACGCCAGGTCGAGGTTGAGGCTGGTCAGCTTGGCCGGATAGGCCGACAGGCCAACCGGTGGATGGAACTCATGGATGTACGGCCGCAGGTCCGGCGGGCACATGCCGAAGAATACCCACTCGACCTCGTTGGCCAGGGTCTTGACCACGTCGGCGATGACTTCCAGGTCGCCGGTGTGGCTGGTGCCGCCACCCCAGCCAACCCGCGGCTTTTTCGAGGTGCGGCGCTGGCCACGGCGACCGACCCACAGTTCTTCGGCGAGCAGGTTGGGCAGCACGCGAATGTCGTGGTGGGTGTCGCGCAGGGCATCGGCCAGCGGTTCGGTGGAAACCACCAGGCGGTCGCAGCGGGCGATGCCACGGCGCAGCGAGCCTTCGAGGTCGCGCGGGGTGTGTTTCAGGTGACCGTTCTTCTTCGGCACCTTGATCACGTAGTCATCCAGTTCGTAGATGACGAAGCCCTTGGAGTAGGTCTTCAGCCGCTCGATTTCCTTGATGAAACCTTCGGTGTAGCGCCCCTGGAGAATCACCACATCCGGCGAACTGCGCTCCAGCTCGACGCTGGTGGGAATCTCGAAATACTGCTGCTGGGTGACCCAGCCCGCCGCTTCCAGTTCGGTCAGCGGCTTGGTCACCCGGTAATGGCCGACCGCGGTCTTGTTCATCGGCAAGGCCAGCACGTGAGGCAGCGAGCGACCGAGGAACGGCAGCCAGCCTTCCTTGAGTCCGGGCTCCAGGCGGAAGGCCGAGCCCTTGAGGGTCAGGTTGATGTTGTAGGCCGGGTCGCGGGCGATGATCGGCATCCAGTCGCGCTGGAACGCCTCATGCTGTTCAGCCAGGACCACCTGCCGCGCCGCTTCTTTCTGCGGATCCGGTGCCGGCCCCGGCGGGGTGTCCAGCACCAGCCGCGCACGCGGCGTCCAGACACTGAGGTAACCGGCCTGGCGCATGCGCAGGCTGAGGTCGACATCGCTGAACGCGGCGTTGAAGCGGGCATCGTTCAAGCCGCCCAGCTCCAGGAACAGGTGCTTGCGCAGCAGCACGCACTCGGCGCTGAGCACCGTGTAGTTCTGCGCCACTTGCAGGCGCTGCATGTAGCCGCCCGCCTGAACCATTTCACCCACGAACGGCGAATACACCGAGCCACGCAGGCCCAGTACGCCACCCGCGTTGACCACCAGGCCCTCGGCGTTGCACAGCTCGGCGCCGACCATCCCCACTTCCGGCCGCTGGCCGTGGGCGAGCAACACGTCGAGCCAGTCGCCGTCGGTGACAACGGTGAACGGGTTGAGCATCAGCAAATAATCGCCACGGGCATGCTGCGCAGCCAGGTTCTGCTGCGCGGCGAACGAGGTTTCCTCGTCCAGCGACAACACCCGCAGGCGCTCGCCGCCCATCTGCGCCATGGCTGCCAGCCAGACTCGGGAGTCTTCGCGCTCACTGGCGTTGTCCAGCACCAGCACTTCGTAGTGAGGGTACGTGGTCTTGCCCAGCACGCTTTCAAGGCAGCGCTCGAGCGCGGCCACCTGGTCGCGGAAGCTGATGATCAGGGTCACCAGTGGCTGCGCGGCGTGCAGGTAGCGAATCTGGTTGATCGCACCGCCCGCTTCGTTTTCCAGGCGGTAGTCCAGGCCCAGGCGCTGCAGGTGAGCCTGTAGCACGCGCGGGTTTTCCGCGACCACCGGCGCCGAGGACAGCCACGCGGCGTAGCCGAACGCGCACTCCACCAGCACTTCGGGAATGTGCTCGATGGTCTGCGGGCCGTGGCTTTCGACCAGACGCCACAGCAGGTCATGGGGCGCCAGTTCGCGATAGCCCGCGGCAAAGCCGCCGGCCGCGAGGAATTGCGTGCGGGAGAACGCCAGCACTCGCCCGGTGAAGGGATAGGCACGCTGCAGGTCGAGGTTGAAGTCAGGCTTGAACACCGGATCCTGCGACTCGCCCTCCAGCAGCCCGCCCTCGTCGCCATAGCAACAGGCGATCTGCGGCAAGCGCACCGCGCGCTCGGCCAGCAGCATCAGGCTGAATTCGCTCAGGCGGTCACCCGCGCGCAGCAGATAGAACCAATCGACGCCTTCCAGCTCGGGCAGCAGCTCATTGAGTTGCTGCCCCCAGTCCGCTTGCAGCGGGCGGCCGATCAGGGTGTCGTCGAGGCTGGACGCCACGCGAGCGCTGGACAGCACCAGCGTGCTGGCGGCGCCGTAGCATTGACGGTTGATGCTCTCCACGGTGCGCTGCAGCGCCGGGCTGTCTCCTTCGGCATCGATCACCACCACGGCGATGCGAGGGCGCCAGTCCCAGTGTTCGCTCAGGCGCATCAACCGGCGCAGGACAAGGGGATCCTGGCGGCAGCCCAGCCACTTGCCATAGAGGTCGGCAAAGGTGTCGCTGTCGAAACCCACCTGCGATTCCTGGATCGCCTGCAAGCCGCGCAGTACGTGAACCAGGAACAGGTTTTCCCATGTCCGCGGCACCACCCGGCCATCCACCGGCAACACATGAATCCGCGCCCAGCCAGTAAAGCTCTCGGTGGCCGGCGGACGGGCAGCGAGCATGCTGCGCAGCCACTGCAGCTCGGCGACGCGTGCCGCCACCATCTGCGGTTGCTGGCGCAACTGGTCGGGGTGGATGCGCTCGATGCAGTGCATCTGCGCCGTCACCACCAGATTGCCCCGACGCAGCAGGCAGATGAACAGCGCGAAGTCGAGCAGCGCGACGAAGCCCGCCTGCACCAGTGCCGGCAGCAGTTCATTGAGGTCGCTGGTGCGCATCAGGGTATTGCTGAAGCCGCCGATGAAGTTCAGCGGATTGCTGTCGAAGAAATCCAGCAGGTCGTCGCCGTTGTAAACCGTGGCACCCCAACTGAACCAGCTGTTTTCCAGGCGCTGGGACAGCGCGAAGTCTTGACCGTCGGCGAGGTTGCGGCGAGTGGTGACCAGGCTGACGTCATCGTTGGCGAGGAACAGGCGCATCTCGCTGCTGATGCAATCGGCCATCAGCCGATCGTCGTCACAGAGGAACTGCACGTACTCGCCCCGCGCCAGTTCCAACCCGGCCAGCAAGTTAGCGCCCAAGCCTGGCGGCTGCGGGTTGCGCTGGTAGTAAAGTGGGCAGCGGGCGAGCGGGTCCAGTTCATCGACCAGCGCCTTGATTTCGTCGCCGTGGCTATCGTCGCAGACGATGACTTCGAGGTTTTCGTAGTTCTGGGCCAGGGCACTGACCAGCGCCGCACGGAAGAAACGGGGATTGCAGGCGGGAATGACGAGACTGACAAGAGGCGCTGGGTTCACGACGAAGACTCTCGACCGGTGACTGCCCTCGGAGGAAATTCAGAACAGTCTGGACCGTGGGAAAAGGGAGGCGACCCGCCGCCCCGAAACGAACGGGACGGCGGGCATGCAGCAGTTACAGAACCTTGAACAGGCTCAACTGGCTAACGCGGCTGAAGGCCATTTGCGAGGCTTCAAGCATGGTCTTTTGCAGGGTCAGGCGGGTCATCACTTCGGCCGGATCGGAATCACGAATCGACGACTGGGTGCTGGAGTTGGCGATGCTCAGGCTCTCGTTGGCCAGCTCCTGCAGGTCCAGCGCCTTGCCCCGCGCACCGATCGAGGTGACGGTGTAGGCCAACTGGTTCTGTCCGCTACTGACGTTGGCGATGGCCGAGTCGAGTGCGGCGCGCAGTTGCTGCGAGGCCTTTTCGCTGCCGTCGATGGGCTTTTCCAGCGCCTGGCGCAACTGGCTGACGGTGTCGAGAATGTTCTGCGTATGGTGCTTGTTGACCGTCACGCTGTACTGCTCACCGTCGACCGGCGTAGCGCTGAAATCGAACTTGACCCCGGCAGCGGTGATGGAGGTAGCACCCGCCGCCACCGTACCGTTGGCGACCGGACGGCTGCCGGCGGACAGCGGCTGGGCATAAAGCTCATAGTTGCCGCCAGTGGTGAACTTGATCACCGCGCCTTCCGGGAAGGACTTGGCATAGAGGTCCGCGTCGACCACCGAGGTACCGGTCATCTGCACGCCGGAGCCGTTGCCTGGGCTTGCGGTGCCGGTGATGGTATCCGGCTTGGACTGCAGGGTGAACTGGTGACCCGTGATCAACGCATCGCTCTCGCCGCTCTGCAGGTTGAAGTTCAACTTCAGGTCAACACCGCGGAAGCTCACCGCGACCCCGCCGGGGGTGGTCGAGTCGAACGCGCCGTTGCCGCTGGCCTCGGAGGTGTAGTCGTTGCCCGCCTGGTCCTTGATCGAGAATTGGGTCGGGCTGACCATGGTGATGACGTAAGGCTCGTTGGCACGGAACGCATCGTTGTAGTTGATATCAGCGGACACCTGGCCATTGGACAGCGCCACCCGTACATCCGCAGGGTTGGTCGGCGAAGTGACGGTGGTCTGCGTGCGGCTGGTGTTCAGCGCCTGCTGGAAAGTCGCCCAGCCGCTGTCGTTGCCGGCCATGGTCAGCATGTCGCCGACCTGCAGTTGCAGTTGAGTCTGGTCGCCCTGGTAGGTGTAGGTGCCATCTGCGTTGCGCACGAACGGCTGGGTATCACCCTTGGAACCGGAGAACAGGTACTGACCGTTCTCATCGCGGGTGTTCATCAGGCTCAGCAGTTGGTCTTCGAGCTTGCCCAGTTCGGTGGCCGTGGCTTTACGCTCAGTGTCGGTGAAGCCTGCGTTACCCGCGCCCAGCGCCAGTTCATTGACCCGCTGCAGGATGGTGTTGATCGAGTTGAGCGTGGTCTCGGACTGACTCAAGCTGTTGCGAATCATGCCGGTGTTGGTGTCGTACTGGGCCAGCATCGAACTCTGGTGATCGAGTTGCAGCAGACGGGCCGCGCCCACCGGATCATCGGCGGCGGTACGCACGCGGATCAGGTCGCTGGCCTCTTCGCCGGTCTTCACCACGTTGGAGTAGTTCCGCTGATAGTTGGAAGCGCTGGTTTCGTAATACTGGGAAGTAGAGATACGCACGGTCTACGACTCCTTAAAGAGCACTGATCAGCGTGGAGAACATTTCCTGCGCCGCTTTGATGATCTGCGACGAGGCGGTGTAGTACTGCTGGTACTTGACCAGGTTGCCGGCTTCTTCATCCAGTTGCACGCCAGACAGCGAGTCGCGGGAAGCCTTGGCCTGGGTCAGGATGGCGGTGGTCGCCGAGCTGTCCATCTGCGCCTGCTTGGTCTTGGCGCCAACGCTCTCCACCAGCTTGCCGTAGGCATCGGTCAGGCTCACGCCCTTGGTGGCGCTGCCGACATCGACGGTCTGGGCTTTTTGCAGTTCGAGCAGCGACAGGCCGTTACGGTTGTCCGAGGAACCCGCGCCGGTCAGGGCAATGCTGTAGCTGTCGTTTTTCTTCGGCGAGCCGGCGACATCGATCTGGAAGCTGAAGGTCTTCTGAACGTTGTTGCCATCGACGATTGCCGCGCCGTTGGCATCGACCATCGGTACGTTGATCTGCAGGGTGTTGTTCTGGCCAGGCACGAACGTGCCGCTGCCAATCGGGTCGCCCTTGGAGTCGACCACCGAGTAGGTCTGCGGGCTGACGGATTCATCACCGAACACCAGGCGCACCGGCGTCGAGTACTTGATGCCGTTCTGCAATTCCAGGCGCTGGGCCGGGTCGGCGATATCCAGCACCGATTTCAGCACCGGCTGGGTGATCACGCCGGTACCGGTGTTGCTGCCACCGGTCGTCGCCGTCAGCGGAGCGGCCACGGCCAGGCGCTTGGAGTCGGTCATCACCACTTCGAGGGACGCGGCAGCGTTGCGGGTCGGGGTGATCTTGAAGCTGTCGCCGGCTTTGACCGTACCGCCGTTCAGGTCGAGGCTGAAGCCGTCGATCACTGCGGGCGGATCGTCATTGATGTTGAAGGTGCCCATGTTGGTGTTATCGGGCAGCTTACGAACGATGAAACTGCCCGCGGTCGGCTGATCGGTGATGGTCACCTGGTAGTCGCTGGTGGTCAGCCGGCCAGTGTCCTTGATCACCACGTTGAGGTTGGTCGAGGTGGCATCGTTGCCGGTCATGGCAATGCTGCGCCCGACCATCGCCGCCGCGCTGTTGATGTCGCTGAACAAGGCCGCGCCGAACTCGCCGTTCTTGTCGATGCCCTGGGCCAACTGCGAGTTCATCTTCTCGGCCATGACCAGCGCGATACGACCAATCTCGTTCTGCGCAGGCACCAGGGTCTCGGTGCGATAGCGCAGCAGACCGCCGATTTCGCCACCGGTCAGGGAATTGGTCACATCGATGGTGGAGTTGTTGTAGCTGAGCTTGATCGACACCTGGCTCGGGTCGGTGGTGCTGGTCACGGTGCTGAGGGTGTTGACGGAGGTGCCCAGTACCAGCGACTGGCCGTTGGCCAGGGTGATGTCGATATTGCCGTTGCGCTGGCTGGTCTGCACGCCTACCAGTTCGGACAGTTGGCGAACGGTCTCGTCGCGCTGGTCCATCAGGTCGTTGGGCTGGCCATTGAGGGCCGCCACCTTGGCGATCTGGTCGTTGAGCGAAGCAACGGTCTTGGCCAGGTTGTTGACCTGTTCGGTCATCGACTTCAGGTTGCCGTTGATGTTGCTGTTCTGTTCCTTGAACTGCGCGGCGATGGTGTTGAAGCGGTTGGTCAGGTTCTGCGCGTTGGTCAGCAGCAACTGCCGCGAAGCATCGTCGTTGGGCTTGGCGGAAAGGCCCTGCAGCGACGTGAAGAAGTTGGTCAGCGCGCCGGTGACACCGGTGTTGGCGTCGGACAGCAGGTTGTCCACCGAGGTGATCTGGCTCAGGTACGACGCGGCATCGCTGTTGAGCGAGGTGCTGGTCTGCAACTGGTTGTCGAGGAAGGCGTTGTACACCCGGCGCACGTCAGCCAGGGTGGTACCGGTACCGATGAACACCTGGCCATAGCGGACCGAGCCGTTAGTGGTCTGGACGTTCTGCTGGCGCGAATAGCCCGCCACATCGGCATTGGCGATGTTGTTACCCGTGGTATGCAGCCCCGATTGAGCGGCCCCAAGCCCCGACATCCCGATACTGATCAAACTCGCCATGGTTCAAACCTTATAGTTTCGTAGTTGCGCCAATCGCCGCGTAGCTATCGTACGACTTCATCTGTTTTGCGATCTGCGAGATCTTGCTGGCGTAATCCGGGTCGGTTGCGTACCCGGCTTTTTGCAGCTCTCGCACAAACTGTTCTGGGTTATCGGCCGACTTCACCGCTTCTTGATAGCGGCTGTTGTTCTGCAACAGGCTGACCAGATCGTGGAAGCTGTCCTGATAGGAATCGTAGGAACGGAACGCCGCCGTTTCCTTGACGAACTGGCCGTCGCGGAATTCGCTGGTGATCGCCCGCGCCGAATCGCCCTGCCAGTTACCGGTGGCCTTGATGCCGAACAGGTTGTGGCTGCTGCTGCCATCGGAGGAGCGCATGACCGACTTGCCCCAGCCGGTTTCCAGCGCAGCCTGAGCCACCAGGTAACGCGGATCGATACCGATGCGCTTGGCGGCCTGCTCGGCCATCGGCAGCATGGTGCTGACGAATTCGTCGCTGGACGAGAACGCTTTCTGCGCCGGCGCCAGCGGTGGCTGGGCCACGGCACGGCCATAGATGCGCATCGCGCCGGGTGCGGCGAACGTCTGCGCCGGCTCCCAGTCGCCCTTGATCACGGCATCGGTCATCGCCGTGGTGCGCTGCGGCAATGCCGCGGTATTGGTGGTTGCCGCGGCGGCATCGGCCGACGGCACGATACCGGCCAGCAGGCGGTCGGTAAGCTTGCCCGGCAACGCCAGGCGCCGGGAGTTGAGCGCGGCCACATCGTTGCGGGTGGTGCCGGTTTCTTCGGCATTGCGCACCGGCTCGGCCACTTTGCTCGCCCACAGCGCACGCTGCTGCACATCGACCCGCGGGAACGGGCTGGTGTTGACGCTCACACCCTTCTGCTTGGACAACTGGCGCATCAGGACATCCTGCAGACCAATGCCGCCGCCCTCGCGGGACAGGCTGACCGACAGTTGCTGGTCGTACATCTGCTGGTACTGCTTGGTGGTCTCGGTGTTGAGCGGGTTGTCCTTGGCCAGCACATCGGTGGCCGAACGCACGGACTTGAGCATTTCGTTGAGGAACAACGACTCGAATTCCTGCGCCACCTTGCGCAGGTTGCCTTCGCTGTCGCGGTCGCCGACCTTCATCGAGTTGAGGCGATTGAGGTCGGTGTAGGCACCGCTGTCGGTGGCGCTGTAGTTGGTGCTTTTTGGCATGTCCATACGCGCGAGGCCTCAGATCACGATCAGGTCGGCCTGCAAGGCGCCGGCCTGTTTCAGGGCTTCGAGGATTGCCATCAGGTCGCTCGGCGCGGCGCCGACCTGGTTGACGGCACGGACGATCTCGTCAAGCGTGGTGCCCGGACCGAACTTGAACATCGGCTTGGCTTCCTGCTCGGCATTGACCCGCGAGCGCGGCACCACGGCAGTCTGGCCGTTGGAGAACGCGCCCGGTTGGCTGACGATCGGGTCTTCGGTGATGGTCACGGTCAGGCTGCCGTGGGTCACTGCGGCCGGCGACACCTTGACGTTCTGCCCGATGACGATGGTGCCGGTACGCGAGTTGATGATGACCTTGGCCACCGCCTGACCCGGATCGATCTCCAGGTTCTCAAGGATCGACAGGTAATCGACCCGCTGCCCCGGATCCAGCGGCGCGGTGACCCGCACCGAACCGCCATCCACCGCCTGGGCAACACCCGGGCCGAGCAGCTCGTTGACCTTGTCGACGATACGCTTGGCCGTGGTGAAGTCCGGACGGTTGAGGTTCAGGGTCAGGCTGTTGCCCTGGTTGAAACCGCTGGGCACGGCCCGCTCCACCGAGGCACCGCCGGGAATGCGACCGGCCGACGGCACGTTGACGGTGATCTTCGAGCCGTCGCGACCTTCGGCGTCAAAACCGCCCACCACCAGGTTGCCCTGGGCGATGGCGTAGACGTTGCCGTCGATACCCTTGAGCGGCGTCATCAGCAGGCTGCCGCCGCGCAGGCTCTTGGAGTTACCGATGGAGGACACGGTGATGTCGACCACCTGACCGGGCTTGGCGAAGGGCGGCAGGTCGGCATGAATCGACACCGCAGCGACGTTTTTCAACTGCACGTTGCCCGAGCCGGCCGGCACCTTGATGCCGAACTGCGAGAGCATGTTGTTGAAGGTCTGCAGGGTGAACGGGGTCTGAGTGGTCTGGTCACCCGTACCGTTCAGGCCCACGACCAGGCCGTAACCAATCAACTGGTTGGAGCGCACGCCGGAAATGCTGGCGATGTCCTTCAGGCGCTCGGCGTGGGCGCTGAACGCCGCACTGAGCAGAAGGGTCGCGGCAAGCAGTTGCTTGAAGTTGAACATGGGCATCCGGACCTAGAACGGGAAAAGCGGGCTGAGGAAGAAGCGGTCGAACCATCCCGGCTGGCTGGCGTCGGCGAAGGAACCGGTTCCCGAATAGGTGATGCGCGCATCGGCGACCCGGGTCGACGGCACGGTGTTGTCAGTGGCGATGTCGTCGGCGCGAACCATGCCGGCGATGCGTACCAGTTCGTCACCGGTATTGAGCGTCATCCACTTCTCGCCGCGCACGGCAATGATGCCGTTGGGGAGCACGTCGGCCACGGTGACAGTGATCGAGCCGGTCAGGGTGTTGCCCTGGGCCGCCTTGCTGTCGCCCTTGGTGGTGCGGTCGCCGCTGTAGCCGGCGCTGAGGCTCAGGTCGTTGCTGCCGATCGGGTTGTTGGTGGTCAGGCTCGAACCGAACAGCGAGGTCAGGCCCAGCTCGGCATTGCTGTTCTTGGCGATCTGCGAGTTGGCGTTCTTGCTGGCCTGGGTCCGCTCGTTCAGGGTGATGGTGATGATGTCACCGACCCGGAACGCCTTACGGTCGCTGTACAGGTTCTGCTCGAAACCGGCCTGGTAGATCGAACCGTTGTTGGCCGCCGCCGGCAGGGGCGTACGCGGCAATACCGGCGCGTAGTACGGATCGTTGGGCTTGGGCGTCGGCGCGACGCAACCAGCCAGCAACACCGCCCCCCCCAGGGCGAATACGGATAGCAAACGGCTCATGACTCTGACCTCACGGTGTAACAGCTACTTCAATTACAGGTTCTGGGTAACGTACGAGAGCATCTGGTCGGCGGTGGAAATGACCTTGGAGTTCATTTCGTAGGCGCGTTGGGTGGTGATCATGTTGACCAGCTCTTCCACGGTGCTGACGTTGGAGTTTTCCAGGGTCTGCTGCAGGGTGGTGCCGAAGCCGTTGAGGCCCGGGGTACCGATCTGCGGCGCGCCGCTGGCGGCGGTTTCCAGGAACAGGTTGCCACCCATGGCCTGCAGGCCGGCCGGGTTGATGAAGTCGGCGGTCTGGATGTTGCCAATGACCTGTGCGGCAGGGCTGCCGGCGGTGGTGATCGACACAGTGCCGTCCTGGCCAACGGTGAAGGTCTGCGCATCTGGCGGCACGACAACAGCCGGCTCCAGGGCGAAGCCGTTGGCAGTCACGACCTGACCATCGGAGTTCAGGTGGAAGGTGCCGTCACGGGTGTAGGAAACGGTGCCATCCGGCTGCAGAACCTGGAAGAAACCACGGCCGTTGACCGCGAGATCCAGCGGGTTCTCGGTGGTTTGCAGGCTGCCGGTCATGAAGTTTTTCTGGGTGCCGACGATGCGCACACCGGTACCGACCTGCAGACCCGACGGCAGTTCGCTGTCCTGGGTCGACTGGGCACCTGGCTGGCGCTTGACCTGATAGAGCAGGTCCTGGAACTCGGCGCGATCACGTTTGAAACCGGTGGTCGAGACGTTCGCCAGGTTGTTGGAGATGACGGTGAGGTTGGTGTCCTGGGCGGACAGACCGGTTTTACTGACCCAAAGAGCCGGAAGCATGCTGTTCTCCTCGTACGCCTGTTTTACGGCGCTACGCCTGTGTAATTAGCTGATTTGCAAAACCCGAGCCATGGCTTCGTCGCCTTCCTTGGCCGTGTTCATCATCTTAACGTGCAGTTCGAACTGCCGGGCCAGGGCGAGGACCGAGGTCATCTCTTCCACGGCGTTGACGTTGCTCGCTTCCAGGAAGCCGGACACCACCTGCACATTGGCATCGGCGTCGGCGGGCTGGCCGCTCTTGGTATGAATCAGGCCATCGAGGCCTTTGGTCATGGTCTTCAGGTCCGGGTTGACCAGCTTGATCCGGTCAACCTCAGCCATCACCCGCGGGCCTTCGCCCATGGCGCGGATGCTGATGGTGCCGTCCTGGCCGATCTCGACCTTCTGCTCTGGCGGCACGGCGATCGGACCACCGTTGCCCATCACCGGCATGCCGTTGCCGGCGCGCAGGACGCCAACGGCGTCAATGTTCAGGCTCGCGGTACGCACATAGGCTTCGCTGCCATCGGGCGCCTGCACGGCGATGAAACCGTCGCCGCCAATGGCGACGTCCAGGTCACGGCCGGTTTCCTGCAACGCACCGGGGCTGAAATCGGTCGCCGGGCGCTCGGTCATGGCATAGGCCCGCGCCGGAAAGCTGTCACCGAAAACCGGCATCGAACGCGCCTGCTCCAGGTCACGCTGAAAACCGCTGGTGGAAATGTTCGCCAGGTTGTTGGCGTGGGCCCGCTGGGCCAGCGCGTTCTGGCTGGCGCCGGTCATGGCCACGTATAGCATCTTGTCCACAGTCATCCTCCGCTGCGCTGGCGAACACTTGCCGTTCACCGCTGCTCTGGCACGGTGAAGCAATTTTCGAACCAATTAATGCAGTGAGTGCAAAAGCCCAGTGTTTTCGGGGTTTTGTCGATTGAGGGTCGTTTCAGGGAGAGAGAGAAAGACAAATTATCGGCGGCAGGCTGCCGCTGGCGGCAAGATCCCGCCCCCGGACATTCAGGGACGGCACCCGGCATTGTTAAAGGGCCCGGCAAATTGCCTCCAGCCCTCGCCCGGCGAATGCTGCGAACACACCAGACGCCCATCGGCCTGGCTTTCCCAGCGGTACCAGGGCGCCATTGCCGCCCAGGACTGGGCCGCCCACAGTACCAGCACAAGACACAGGGATCGCTTCATCACATACCTCCGAAAACAACGAACCCCCGCCCGGACCGGGAAGGGGCTCGCGTAACACTCAGGGCACCGGATGAACCGGCGCCACCATCATCAGGTCATCTGGATGATGGTCTGCATGATGGAGCTCTGAGTGGAGATGGTCTTGGCGTTGGCCTGGTAGTTGGACTGCGCCTTCACCAGCTCGACCAGTTCCTGGGTCAGGTTGACGTTGGACTCTTCCAGGGAGTTGGACTGAATCGAACCCAGGGTGCCGGTCTTCGGCGTGTCGACGCCAGGAATGCCCGACGCGTAGGTCTCTTTCCAGCGCGTACCGCCCTGCTGCTGCAGACCCTGCTCGTTGGCGAAGCTGGCGATTGCCACCTGGCCAATGGCGCGAGACTGCTGGTTGCTGAAGCTTGCGAACATGACGCCGGTGGAGTCGATGCTCAGGCTCGACAGGATACCGGTGGCATAGCCGTCCTGGGACTGCGACAGGCGCGCGGTCTCGGTGTTGTAGGAGGACGTCGAGTTCATGTCCACGCGGATGCCGCCGGCATTGCCGACGGAACCGTTCGGGCTCCAGGTACCGGTAGTAGCGTTGTACGCCGACGGAATCCAGCCCTTCAGGGTGAAGACGTTGTTGACCACCGCGAAGCTGTCATCCGGCGCGACCGTACCGGTCATGGTGTTGATGGTGCCGTCGGACTTGAAGGTCATGCTGCCCACCAGCGGCGAGGTGCTCGCCGGGTTCTGCGGGTTGCGACCGTCGACCAGTGTGTACATGGTCCAGGTGTTCTGGTCGGTCTTGCGATAGTACTGCTCCATGGTGTGTTTATTACCCTGGCTATCGTAGATCTCGGTCGAGAACTTCTTGTTGTACGTGGTCTCGTCGGTTGGCACGAAGGTCGGGCCGGCCGGCGTTGCGGTCGGCAGCGGAATGCTGTCGGCCGAGGAGTTCAGGTTGATGCCCTGGTCGATCAGGCTGGTGGCCTTCGGTGCCAGTGCCGAGGTATCGATCTTCAGGTCGGTCAGACCGGACTTGAGGATGGTGCCGTTTTCGTCCGCGGCATAACCCTGCAGGCGTACGCCGTCGTTGGTGACGACGTAGTTGTCCTTGTTGGTCTGGAAGGCGCCGGAACGGGTGTAGCTCAGCGAACCGTTGTCGCTGAGGATGAAGTAACCCTGCCCCTGGATACCCATGTCCAGCACGTTGCCGGTGTTGTTGATGTCACCCTGGCCGAACTGTTGCGAGACCGCAGCCAGACGCACGCCGTTACCGACGGTCTTGCTGCCGACGCCCAGCTTGCTGGCCGAGTAAACGTCTTCGAACTCCGCGCGGGAGGATTTGAAACCGGTGGTGGCGACGTTGGCAATGTTGTTGCCGGTAACGTCGAGCTGCTTGCTGGCTGCATAGAGACCGCTAAGGCCGATATTGAAAGACATCTTTCCACTCCTGTGCCGCGTTAGCCGGCTCTATATACCGATGGTTTGGACTTTGGACAGCGCGACGCTGCCCTGACCGGCGAGGTTCAACATCATCTCGCCCCCTGTCTGACTGATGGTGACGCTGCTGACCGTGGCCGGCAGCAAGGTGTACATTTCCATGGCCTTGCCATCGACGGTGGTGGAGGCCTTGAAGTTGTAGGTCCCCGGCGAAACCACTTCACCACTTTCGTTCTTGCCGTCCCAGACGAATGCGGCGTTGCCGGCCGCTTGTGCACCCATGTCGATGGTACGCACAGCGTTGCCGTCCTTGTCGGTGATGGAGAGCGTGACACTGCTCACCGACTGCGGCACCACGACCGAACCGCTCAGGCTCTTGGTGGTATCGACCACTGCCTTGTCGGTCTGGGCGATCACCGAGCGACCCACCAGCGACGACGCCTGCAGCGCCTGCGACGATTTGTAGTTGCCGGAAATCGCGGTCACCGACTCGTTCAGCGAGGTGATGCCTTCCAGGCTGCTGAACTGCGCCAACTGAGCGACGAACTCGCTGTTGTCCTGCGGATCGAGCGGGTTCTGGTGCTGCATCTGGGTAACCAGCAACTGCAGGAACGCATCCTTGCCCAGCGTCTTGCCGCCGGTCGAGCTGTTGGTAGCGGAGGCGACACCCGTTTGAGTGGTCGTGGTCTTCGCCGACGCCTTGATGACGTCGTTCAGGTTAACCCCTGAGGTTGTATCGTTGACGCTGGCCATTGGCGTGGTCCTTTATCACTGACCCAGGGTCAGAACTTTCTGCATCATGGTCTTGGCCGTGTTCATCAACTCGGCGTTGGTCTGGAAGGAACGACTGGCCGAAATCATGTCGGCCATTTCCTCGACGACATTGACGTTCGGGTAGTAGACGTAGCCGTCCTTGTTCGCCGCCGGATGGTTCGGCTCGTAGCGGGCTTCGAGATTGCTCTGATCCTCGACCACGCCAAGCACCTGCACGCCCTGCCCTGCCGCATCCTGGTCCTGGAACAGCGACTGACTGCCGTTTTGGGCCTGCTGGAAGGTGGTGGCGAACACCGGGTGGCGTGCGCGGTAGGTCTGGTCGATGCTCGACGAGACGGTCTCGGCGTTGGCGATGTTCGAAGCGACGGTGTTCAGACGGGTGGTCTGGGCGCTCATGCCGCTACCGGCGATGTTGAAAACACTGGCGAGGGACATGGATTACTCTCCGCGCAGGGCCGAAACCAGCCCTTTGAATTTACTGTTGAGCAGCGTGAAGCTGGCCTGGAAGCCGACCGAGTTCTCGGCGTAGCTCGATTGCTCAAGCTGCGCATCGACGGTGTTCTGGTCGATCGACGGCTGCATCGGCGTACGGTATTGCAGCGCTTCGTCGCTGAGGGTCACGCCTTCGGCTTCGATGTGCTTGGAATTGGTCCGGTCCAGGGCGAAGTGGCCGTTCTTGACCTTGTCGGTCTCAGCCTGCAGAACGGACGAGAAGTCCATGTCCCGCGCCTTGAAGTTCGGCGTATCGGCGTTGGCGATGTTGTTGGCCAGCACTTCGGCGCGCTGGGCGCGGAAGCCGAGGGCCTTTTCATGGATGCCAAGCGCTTTGTCGAAACTGATGCTCATGTCGGGGAAACCTTCGAAGGTTGACCGGATGGTTCGTTGCCGATGAAAGAGCAAGTCCCATGCCAAAAAAGGAAACCCCAGTAAAACCGGGGCTTTTGCTGAAATGCCGCACGCGGCAATGCCAGAAAAGCGGCAATGGATTTCCGCCTGCCGCCAGCAAAGCGGCAATGCCGCGAGTTGCCGCTTGCCGATAGACACCTCTGAGATGGCCCTTTTGTGGCAACCGAATGCACGGAACGCTGGCGTCAAAAGGATGTCATTTGAATGGCAGGTTCGTTACCATCTGCCGCGCTCGTTGCGTGGCTCTAGCGCCGCCATTACCAGCCAGGCCTGTACCACGCAAGGACGCACCGTGACTCCCAAGACGTTTAAGGAATGAACTGTGGCCTCCCCGATTTTCCGCAAGACCCTGCTCGCCCTGGCGGTAACCGCCACCACCCTGCCCGCCTGGGCACAGACCGTGCAGTTGACCAATGCCGGCTTCCTCAGTGAACGCCAGACTTACAGCGAAACCCTCGAAATCACCGGCACCTACACCGGCGGTAGCGACGAGGACGCCATCGAATTCAATGGCAGCCACCTGCAGAAAGACCTGATCCTCAACGCCACTATCAATAGCACCGGCGACTTCGCCGGCGGCGTGGACATGGATGTCTACGAAGACGGCAATACCTGGATCAACAACCAGATCGACGGCAGCGTCATCAACAAAGGCAGCATCAGCGCGATCGGCGGCGGCGCCAACGCCCTGATGATCGACCCGGCCATCATCGGCGGCAGCGTGATCAACGAGGGCCTGCTGCTGGCCAAGGGTGAACCCCTGACCGACGATGGCGGCACCGACGTGGCACGCGCCATCGACATGAGTGGCTCGACCACCATCAAGGGTGACCTGGTGAACGCCGCCACCGGCCGCATCATCGCCGAAGGCCGTGACGCCAAGGGCATCAACCTGGAAGGCGGCGAAATTGTTGGCAAGGTCATCAACCGCGGCCTGATCCAGGTCACCGGTGCTGGTACCACCGCCATCGACGTCACCTCGAACGAGCGCTGGCCGCAGGTCGACATGACCGACCTGGCCGGCATCGAGAACCACGGCACCATCATCGCCAGCGGCGACGACGCTGAAGGCATCCGCATCGATGGCGCCAGCTTCACCCGCGAAGAAAATCATCTGATCAACACCGGCACGATCCAGGCTACCGACGCCGCTATCGTTATCGGCGGGTTTGACGTTGACCTGGAAAACGACCCCACCGGTCAACTCGGTCAATACGCTCCGCTGCGGATCATCAACAGCGGCAAACTGATCTCCGAAGATGAAGCCGTCGACGCCAGCGAAAGCCGCGGCCGCGTTACTCTGGAGCTGCAGAACGGCAGCCAGGTCGTCGGCAACCTGATCGACCTGTCCAACGTAGGTGTGACCGGCAACGTCGACTTCACCGGCACCAGCGCCGAAGCAGATGGCTACAACATCCGCATGAAAGACACCAACAGCTGGTTCGAAGTGGGCGATGTGCCAGGCAACGCGCCATCGCAACTGAACCTGCTCGGCACGCACACCAGCCTCTACGGCAACCTGTACATGGCCACCAACTCGACACTGGGCCTGAACCTGAGCAGCGCCACCAACCCGGATGTCGCGGTGTTGAGCGTCACCGGCATCGCCGAGTTCGACAAGAATGTGAAGGTCCTGCTGGCCGCCCAAGGCGAAGACTTCTCCGCCAATGGCAGCACCTACAAGTTGATCGAAGCCGGCCGGATCGACTTGCTGGACGAAAACGACAAGATCGACCCGAACGCCAAGTTCAACC
Organism: Pseudomonas sp. 20P_3.2_Bac5; assembly: GCF_025466035.1. NCBI lineage: Bacteria > Pseudomonadati > Pseudomonadota > Gammaproteobacteria > Pseudomonadales > Pseudomonadaceae > Pseudomonas > Pseudomonas sp. 20P_3.2_Bac5. The sequence continues at coordinate 204,208 of NZ_JANLOA010000066.1, forward strand.
TGGCCAGCTCCTCGGCCCTGCTGAAAATCGACAGCTACAGCGTCGAAAACAACACCCTGGTGGCCACCGTCACCGGCAAGGGCAAGGAAGAAGTCGAGGAAATCATCCTCGGCAACGGCGGCTCGGCCAACAGCCAGAAAGCCATTGGCAGCCTGGTCAACGATGGTGTGATCAACCGCATCCGCGAGCAGAACCCGAACGACCCTCTGCTGCAGGCGCTGCTCAACACCGACGAAGCGCAACTGACCCAACTGGCCGAGCAACTGTCGCCAGAAGTGAACGGCGGCGCCACCCAGGCTGCAACCACCAGCCAGAGCCTGGTCAGCAACGTCACCGGCAGCCGCACCAGCAGCCTGCGCGGCGCGTCGTCCGGCGAAGGCTTCAAGGAAGCCGGTGTCTGGGTCCAGAGCCTGTACAGCGACGCCTCGCAAGACCTGCGTGACGGCGTGGCCGGCTACAACGCCTACAGCCGCGGTATCGCCGTAGGTGCCGACGGCAAGCTGAACGACCAGGTGACCCTGGGTCTGGCCTACAGCTTCATCAACACCGACGTGAACGGCAAAAGCGGCAACAAGACTGAAGTCGACAGCCACGCCTTCACCCTGTACGGCGGCTACGAGCTGGGCAACTACTTCGTCGATGCCAGCCTGACCTACGGCGTCAACGACAACGACAGCAAGCGCAGCATCGCCGGCACCCAGGCCAAGGCCAGCTACGACAGCGACCTGCTGGGCCTGAACCTGGTCGGCGGTTACACCTGGAAGATCAACCCGCAACTGCTGGTCGAACCACGCCTGGCGGCGCGTTACAGCCAGGTCAACATCGACGGCTACCGCGAGAAGGGTTCTTCGGCCGCGCTGAAAGTCGAAGACCAGCGCTACGAAGCCATCGAACTGGGTGCGGGCGTCCGGGTTGCCGGCAGCTACGCACTGGGCGCCGGCACGCTGGAGCCGCAGGTCAAGCTGATGGCCTACCACGACTTCGCCGCCGACCAGTCCAGCAGCACCTCGACCTTCTTGCTGGGCAACACGCCGTTCGTGACCACCGGCGCCAAGGCCGTGCGCAACAGCTACGAAGCCGGTATTGGTACCGACTACAAGCTGGGTGCAGTGACCCTGGGCGTGAACTACGACTACGTCGGCAAGTCGGGCTTCGATGCTGACGTGTTCAGTGCCAAGGTACGTTACGACTTCTGATGCCGGTTGCGGTCAGTT
>NZ_JANLOA010000091.1:0-55467 GCF_025466035.1 Pseudomonas sp. 20P_3.2_Bac5
AACCTCTGTAGGAGCGAGCTTGCTCGCGATGCGCCGGCGGCGCTCGATCTCAAGGACCCTGAAGACAGGCCAGCCCCGCCAATCACCAAACCCCAATCTTCACCACACTGTCCTCCCGCGGTTCGCCATACCTGAACCACTGCCCTCGCCGTTCGATTTCGGCATGGCTGATGGTGGTGCGGCGCTTCAAGCCGCGCAGCCATTCCCACAAATACCCCTGATGCTCCTCGCGCACCGCCGCATACGCCGGATCAGCGCCAAGGTCGTTCAATTCTCCCGGGTCATTCTCCAGGTCGAATAACTGCGCTCTGAAGCCGTCATACGCCAGGTACTTCCAGCGCTCGCTGCGCACCATGGTCATGCGGCAACGATCGATGGGCTGGCCCAGCCGCTCCCGCGCCGGTGACTGGAAGGCGTAGTCGTACTCGGCAATCGCGTAGCGCCGCCAGCTTTGTGCGCTCCCATGCAGCAGCGGCACCAGCGAACGGCCCTCCAGCCGGTGATCGGCCGGCGGCAAGCCGAGGGCGTCGAGAAAGGTCGGCACGGCATCGATGGTTTCCACCAGCCGCTCATCCACCGTGCCCCGGGTGATATCCGCCTGCGCACGCGGATCGCGCACGATCAACGGCACACCCACCGCCGGCTCCAGTAAAAACTCCTTTTCCCCCAGCCAGTGGTCACCCAGGAAATCCCCGTGGTCGCTGGTGAACACAATCAGCGTGTCGTCCCAGCGCCCGCTGCTCTGCAGCTCATCGAACAGCCGGCCGAGCTGGTCGTCGATCTGCTTGATCAAGCCCATGTACGTCGGGATCACCTTCAATCGCACGTCGTCGCGGGAGAAATTCACGCTTTCCTGATGCTGGCGAAACGCGGCGTACACCGGGTGGTCACTGAGCTGCGCGCCCTCCGCGCGCACCGCCGGCTGCACCTGCGCGGCGCCATACAACGCGTGGTACGGCGCCGGGGCGATATAGGGCCAGTGCGGCTTGATGTACGACAGGTGCAGGCACCACGGCTGCTCGCCCTGTTCGCGGATGAAGTCGATGGCGCGGTCGGTGGTGTAGACGGTTTCGGAGTACTGCTCCGGCAGCCGGGTCGGCAAATGGGCGTTGCGCATGTGCCAGCCGCTGAGCACGTCGCCGTGCTCGCCCTCGGCGGCGTTGGCCCAGGTGTGCCAAGGGTTGTCGCCGTCGAAACCGTGCTCGCGCAGGTAACGGGTGTAGGGCGCGGTCTCGCGTTTGTCGCTGAACAGCGGGTCGTCGGGGAAGATGCCGTCATGGCGCACATAGGGCTCGAAACCCACCTCGTTGAGCTGCTCGACGGCGGCGCTGGCCGGGTCGAGGCGCAGGTGTTGCTGGGCGTCGAGGTTGGGCGTGGCGTGGGTCTTGCCCACCAGCGCGGTGCGGATGCCGGCCGGGCGCAGGTAGTCGCCGAGGGTCAGTTCCTCCAGCGGCAATGGCACGGCGTTCCACGCGACCTGATGGCTGCTGACGTAACGACCGGTGTAGGCCGACATCCGCGACGGCCCGCAAATCGTGCCTTGGGTGTAGGCGCGGCTGAAGCGCACGCCGGCCGCCGCGAGGCGGTCGATGTTCGGCGTGTGCAGGTGCGGATGGCCGTAGCAAGACAGGTAATCGCGACGCAGTTGGTCGCACATGATGTACAGCACGTTGCGCACGGGGGATGGCTGGGGCATGACGGTCACCGGGTGAAAGGGCAGGCGACTGTTTTCGCCGCCACGGCGCCCGGCGACAAGCGCATTTGCCGAATACCGGCGATGCGTCCGGCGCAACGCCTCACACGGCCAGGCGTTCCAGGGCGGCGGCGTCGAGGTCTTCCTCGTTCTGGTCGGTGCGCACGATCTGCTCGATCATCGCCTCGGCCAGCGGCGCCAGGCGTTGGCGCGCGCGGCTGACGATACCGTAGCGGGTGTAAAGCTCCTCACAGTCGTCGTTCAGCCCGTCGATCTTCAGCCGCACCAGCTCGCCCCGCGTGCTGCGCAGGCTGTCGCTGTAGGCGCCGCAGATGCCGATGGCGTTGGAATGCAGGACCACGGTGAGCAGGCTGTGGCTGTTTTCGCATTCGACATTGGCCTCCACGTCAGGGTGGCCGCTGAGGTCGGCGATGACCTTGCGCAGGTTTGGCGGGCGCAGCGTCACGGCCAGCGGGTATTGCAGCAATTCCTCGGCGCTGACGCTGGCGCGCGCGGCCAGCGGATGCCCGGCGCGACAGCAGAAATACCAGCGGCGCGGTTTCAGGCGCAGGGTTTGGTAAGTGGGGTCAGCCTCGAAGCTGCGGGTGTCGGCGACGAAGAACTCGAAGTCTTCGGCCAGCAGGCGGCGGTTCAGGCTCTGCCAGTCATCAACTTGAAACTGCACCCGCGCCTTCGGGTAGCGCTCGATGAAGCCGGCGATGGCCCGCGGCACCAGGCCCGCCGCGGGCGCCGGGCCGCAGCCGAAGCGCAGTTCGCCGGCTTCCAGGCCGTTGAACTGGCGGATCTCGTTGCTCAACTGGCACGCGCCACTGACCAGCCGGCGCGCATGTTCCAGCACCACCAGCCCTTGTTTGGTCGGCGGCAATTCCTTGTTCGAGCGATCCACCAACTGACACCCGGCGCTGTGCTCCAGCGCCTGGATGCTGCGGCTGAACGCCGATTGCGAGAGGTTCACCGCGCTCGCCGCGGCGACGAAGCTGCGGTGCTCGGCAAGGGCGATCAGATGGCGGAGTTGGCGAAGATCGATATGCATTTTTCACATAAAAAGTATCGGGCAAATGCATTTGCTCTGCCTCGGTTGCACTCCTTATAAAGGCAATCTCTTATTCGGTAAACATATGTAAAAACATAAATAAATAACTTCAGGGAATAAGAATTTCCTGAACAGGAGCCGCTCATGAGCCTTTCGTCTTCCGCTGCACCCTTGTCTTCACGGCGGCTCAAGCGCCTGCCCCTGGCCTTGCTGCTGGCGGGCAGCGCGCACTGGCTGCCCGCGCAGGCCGCCGATGCGGGCCGCGCCGAGCCAGCCCCCGCCGCCAAGGCCGACAGCCAGTTGAAGACGGTCACCGTCACCGCCCGCCGCCGCGAAGAAAGCGCCCAGGACGTGCCGACCCCCATGAGCGTGCTCGACGGCCAGGCCCTGGAAAGCCAGCGCATCTACCGCATCCAGGACCTCCAGCAACTGGTGCCCAGCGTCAACGTCGCCTATATGCATGCGCGCCAGTCCAGCGTGTCGATCCGCGGCCTGGGCAACAACCCGGCCAGCGATGGCCTGGAAGGCAGCGTCGGGCTGTACCTCGACAACGTCTACCTCGGGCGCCCGGGCATGGCCGTTTTCGACCTGATGGACATCGAGCAGCTTGAAGTCCTGCGCGGTCCGCAAGGCACCCTGTTCGGCAAGAACACCACCGCCGGGGTCATCAATATCAGCACCCGCGCGCCGAGCTTCACCCCGGAACGCAGCATCGAAACCTCGGTGGGCGAGGACGGCTATTTCCAGACCAAGGGCACGATCTCCGGCCCGCTCAGCGACACCCTCGCCGGCCGCTTCTCGGCCTACCGCACCCGCAACGACGGCGACATCAAAAACGAATACGACGGCCACACCCTCAACGGCGGCTCGCGCCAGGGCTTTCGCGGGCAACTGCTGTACAAGCCCAACGAGCGCTTCAATCTGCGCTGGATCGGCGACTACAACGAGGAAGATTCCAGCGCCGGCACCCGCGTGCTGTTCAGCACCGGGCCGACCATCAACGGCGTCAACCGCTACGAAAGCCGCGCGGCGGCGGCGGGGGCGACGCTGGTCGACGGCAGCAAGCGCAAGGTCAATCTCGACAACGACCAGCACGTCACCGTGTTCCAGGGCGGCACCTCGCTGGAGGCCAACTGGACCCTCGACAACGACTTCACCCTGACCTCGGTCAGCAGCTACCGCTGGTGGGATTTCACCCCGCGCAACGACGACGGCCTCAACGTGCCGGCGGCGTACAACGCCGGGGTCTCGGTGCGCGATAAACAGTGGTCGCAGGAATTTCGCCTGGCCTCGCCCACGGGCGGCTTCTTCGACTACGTGCTCGGCGCCTACTACTTCGGCTCCGACCTGGATAACCGCTCCTTCAACTACTACGGCCCGCAGGCCGACATCTGGAACGGCACGCCGACCGGCGCCCTGGCCAACGTCACCACTATCGGCAAGGGCCATATCGAGACCGACAGCTTCGCGCTGTTCGCCCAAGGCACCTGGCACCTCAGCGACCGCCTCGATTTCACCGCCGGCGTGCGGGGCACCTATGAAGAGAAAAGCGCCTGGGTCAACCGCAACGCTCCGCAGGGCGGCGCGGCGGTCGCCGGGGCGGCGGCCACCGCGCGGCAGGGCCGGGTCGGCGCCTACGAGTCGGGCGACCTCAACCAGTACAGCGCCAGCCCGTCGGGGTTGCTCAACCTCAGTTATCGCTTCACCGATGACCTGCTCGGCTACGCCACCCTGTCCCACGGCGAGAAGTCCGGCGGGGTCAACCTGACGGTGGCCACCGCGCCCGTCGCCGGCGCCGACTCATTGCTGGTCGGCACCGAGCGCGCCAACAACGCCGAGCTGGGCTTCAAGAGCACGCTGTGGGACAAGCGCCTGCAACTCAACGCCAACCTGTTCTGGACCCAGGTCAACGGCTACCAGACCAACGCCTACGACGAAGCCAACCGCGTGCAGTATCTGACCAACGCCGGCTCGGTGCGCTCACGCGGGGTGGAATTCGAAAGCACCCTGGTGCCGGTGCGCGGGCTGACGCTGAACGTCAACGGCTCCTACAACGACGTCCGCTACCTCTCCTACAAAGATGCCCCGTGCCCGCCGGAAGTGTCGCTGCAACCGGGCGCGCCGGCGTCCTGCGACCTCACCGGGCACCCGGTGGTCGGCGCCTCGAAATGGATCGCCAACGCCAACGGCCAGTACCAGTGGGACCTCGCCAACGGCCTGCAACCCTACGTCACCGCCAGCTATGCGTTCCGCTCAAAAGCGGTGGGCGTGGTCGAGGACTCGGACTACGCGCGCATCCCCAGCTACGCCGTGGTCAACCTCTCCACCGGCCTGCGCGGCGACCTCGGCCAAGGCCAGTGGGATGTCTCGCTGTGGCTGAAAAACGCCTTCGACAAGACCTACTACACCACGCTGTGGAGCGCGGCCAACGGCGGCTACGAAGGCCTGCTCGGCACGCCGCGAACCCTGGGCGTGACCGGTCGCTACGACTTCTGAGGCGATTTCCCCATGCCTTTGAGGAATATTTTTCATGCCGCAAAAGCATGGCGAAATGCCCGCATCGCTACAGCCCTTGAAATACGCGGGCTGTAGCGATTCGGCAAAACTTCATATTCGAACAAGTTCTATCCATAACTTTAAAGATTACTTTCAGAGATAAGCGTCTCGCCCCGATCATCCACCGCAAGCGAAGGCGCTTTTCATCCCTGACCGACCGCCTTCGAAGGAAATGCATTGAACCCCCAGGAGTCTATCAATGGGTAATGTCCAGACCGCCGCCAGCGCCCTCGATGTGCTGTGGCGCCCGGCGCCGGGCGAACTGGTCGATCTCGGCCGTCCGCACCGTGTTCCGCTGGCGCAGCAGCGCTTGCAGCGCACGCCGCGCAGCGCCCTGAACCGTCGTGAGAAAGTCCTGCTTGGGGTGTTTGCCCTGGTGTTGCATGGCGCGGCCGCGTACTGGATCAGCCAGGCGCCGACCCCGGTTCTGCCGGTCGTACCGCCAGAAATTCCACCGATGACCATCGAATTCTCCCAGCCGGCGCCGCCGGTGGTAGAGCCGCCGCCGCCCGTGGTCCAGCCACCGCCGCCGATCGAGCCGCCACCACCGGTGGAAGATGAACTGGCCGTGAAGCCGCCGCCGCCCAAGCCTGTGCCCAAGCCAAAACCTGTGCCCAAGCCCGTGCCAAAGCCGGTACCGCAGCCGCCGGTGCAGACACCACCGCCGACCCCGGCTCCACCGGTCGCCGCGCCACAACCGCCGGCACCGCCCGCGCCCGCCCCGGTGACCCCGGCTTCGGCCAACGCGGCGTACCTGAAGAACCCGGCGCCGGAATACCCGTCGCTGGCCCAGCGTCGCGGCTGGGAAGGCACGGTGCTGTTGCGGGTCAAGGTGCTCGCCAACGGCAAGCCGGGCGAGATCCAGATCCAGAAAAGCAGCGGACGTGACCAACTCGATGACGCCGCGCTGGCAGCGGTAAAGCGTTGGAGCTTCGTCCCGGCCAAGCAGGGCGATGTCGCCCAGGAAGGCTGGGTGAGCGTGCCCATCGATTTCAAGATTCGCTAACCCAAATTCGCGTAACCCGAGAGAGAACACATCATGAGCGTATTGGCCTCCCCACTTGAATCCATCGAAAGCGCGGTGATCTGGCTGCTGGTCGGCTTCTCCGTCGTCACCTGGGGCCTGGCCCTGGTCAAGACCGTGCAGTTTGTCCGCCTGAAGAACCAGGACAAACGCTTCCACAAACAATTCTGGGCCGCGTCCAGTCTCGACTCGGCCGCCGACCTGGCGCAGACCCAACCGGGTTCCGCTGCCCGCGTCGCCCAGGCCGGTTATGCCGCCATCGCCGTTGGCGAGCCTGGCCATGCCGCTGACCTGAGCCAGTCGATCAACCACCAGGACCGCCTGGAACGTGCCCTGCGCCAACAGATCGTGCGTGAACGCCGCTCGCTGGAAACCGGCCTGGCCGTGGTCGCCAGTATCGGTAGCACCTCGCCGTTCATCGGTCTGTTCGGTACTGTCTGGGGCATCATGGAAGCCCTGAAAGGCATCAGCGCTGCGGGCTCGGCGAGCCTCGAAACCGTGGCCGGCCCGATTGGTGCGGCACTGGTCGCCACCGGCGTGGGTATCGCCGTCGCCGTCCCGGCGGTGCTGGTTTACAACTACTTCCTGCGTCGCCTGAAACTGACCGCCGCCGACCTCGACGACTTCGCCCATGACTTCTACAGCCTCGCGCAGAAGAGTGCCTTCCGCGTCATCGCCCACCCAACGCTGCACAAGGCCAACACCCAGGCCGGCCAGCCCGTGAAAGAGGCGGTGTGACATGGCTTTTTCGACCCAGGACAGTGATGAAGTACTGAGCGAGATCAACGTCACCCCGTTGGTGGACGTGATGCTGGTGCTGCTGGTGGTGTTCATCGTGACCGCGCCGCTGCTGACCAATGCGATCCCGATCAACCTGCCCAAGACCGAGGCCGTGGCCCCGGTGGAACAGAAAGACCCGTTGGTGGTGAGCATCGACGGCGCAGGGAAGGTGTTTATCAACAAGGACGAAATCCAGCCGGATCTGCTGGAGATCAACTTGCAGACGGCCAAGGCCAAAGACCCCGATGTGCGGGTGCAACTGCAGGCTGATGACGGTGTGAATTACGGAGAAGTGGCCCGCGCCATGGCTTCCATCGAACGTGCGGGGATTACCAAGTTGTCGGTGATCACCGCCCGCTGAGCAACACGCAACTCAGGCAAACTTGAAGGCCGGTCCTGTGGCAGGGGCTGGCCTTTTTTTGTGACAGGTGTAACGGGGACCCCAGGTTGACGAAGAGGTCAGGCAGCGGTAGATTTGCCCCCATCGATACGGACCGGAACCCGAAAGGGGGTATCGATTTCGGAGGCGAAAGCCTCTCCTAGCCAGTGAGCGGGATAAGCGAAAGCGAAAGAACAGGCCGATATACAGATTCAGCAAAAGCCCCGAGTGCGAAAGCCTCGGGGCTTTTTGCTTTCAGATGGATTTTCCGGCATTACGCACTTCCAGGATGTAACGCACATTGTGTGGTTTTCCACGAGGAAGTGAATGCCGCCCCCACGTCGCGACTTCATAGGCTGAGATGACTCGCAGCTTGAGTAGGTTGGTGGTGTTCGCGGGCTTGCTGATCGAGAAGAAAATTGCGTAATCGTGCAGGTCCAGGCAGTAGTACCGTTGGTTGTTTTCAACAAAATACGGAACCGCCAGACCGTTGTAGAAGCGTCGCTCCATGTAGTCGCGCAGTTGGGTGCTGCAGTGATACCGGTCCTCACAGAAATAACGGCGTTCATGCCTGAAGCACAACGACTCTCCCTTGCCTTTTTCATCAGTGAAGCAGTGAAAGCCAAATTCGAATTTGACCGTGACCTGCTCGTCCGCCACATCAAACATCAAATCGAATGGCTGTAAGTGCGCCATCGATAATGTCTTGCCGCCGATGATCAGATCCTTCCACTTCATGACGTGCCCTCGTCTGGAAAGCGAGGCAGCGTACGGGCGGTGGAATGACGCGACAACAACGCAAGTTTGTTCAAACGCTACAGCGAGGTGGTACCCGTACGAATGGAATCGTGCAGGCCCTCACATCCCGCGCCGTATTCGATGGCTGTCACAGATTTCCAAACACAAACTTGCTGGCCGGGATCTGGAGTTGAGGGTTAGGGTTCGCGTTCTTCAGGCCCGCCCTTTATGGCGGCTGTGTGCGTGAGGCGTAATGGCCTGCCGGGTTTCGCCATTCACTCGGTTTTCCACCGCGCATGCAGCCGCCGCCCCCTTTTTGCGTCGGTATTTACATGTCTTGTGGCTGTATGTAGGCCATGAGGTGCTCGTCAGTAGATCGGGTAATGGCGACCAGGCGCTAGCCGAGGGGTTTTCAGGGTTCTCAAGATCGAGCGCCGCCCGCGCGGCGCATCGCGAGCAAGCTCGCTCCTACATCGGTTGCAACGTGCCATGGCCTGACAGAGAGATGTTGCCCGCTCTTGGCGCTTGGCGATGAATCGCGGGGAGGCTGTTGAGGTCGACTCGATACCGCGTCGTACAAACAAGGCTGCCAACCATGGCCTGACAGACATAGGCACGTTGCAACCAATGTAGGAGCGAGCTTGCTCGCGATGCGCCGCGCGGGCGGCGCTCGATCTTGAGAGCGAAAAATATCTATCGGCATGCGCCTGGTGGCCCTGATGCGACCTCCAGACAGGCCCATTCCAGACACCTGCAAACACAAAGTTTGTGGAACCAAAAACTCCTAGGACGTACCCTACGCGGTCTGTCGGTCCTAGCCTCCTTGCCCGGGAACCCCACACCTTCTAGGCTTCCCCGGTCGCTGAATGTTCAGTGATCGGGTGTGGAAACCTGAGTGTTTTGGGTATGGAGTTGCTTTCATGGCAGCTGTGCGCGGGAGGCTTTCGGGCCTGCCGGGTTATCCTTACCGCTCGGTTTTCCACCCCGCGTACAGCCGCCACCCATTTGTGTGGAAACAAAAGGATGTCGGCCTCATTAGGTAAGGAAGATGTCTGTGAAAAAAATAGTCCCCGACCCACCCCTATCCCCCACCTGCACCCGCCACTTCGGCGAATGCCCCGCCGACCACCCTCCTCTGTTTTCCGTCAACGCCGGTATCGACCCCCACAGCACCCTGGTTCATGCCTCGATGTTCCTCCGCTGCGCTTACTACTCCGCCCAGGAAGCGACCGGCCAAGACGCCGGCAGAGCGAACTTCGTCTGGCTGGCGATGCACGGCGTGGAAGCCGCCAAGGCGCTGATCGATGCCCTGATCGACGGCATGGAAAAGGCCGAATGGCAGCAAGCCACCGAGTAACCACAACGGGACCGCCCTGCGGTCCTTCTCTTGTTTTGGTTATTAATAAATAGCTTCTTATTCCTTTACGGATATAACCCCAGCGCTAATACTTGCCGGCATGCACGCAACCGCAGCAGGAGGCAATTCCCCATGCGCAACGAGTCGATCCGTTACCTGATTGTCCCCGGCTGGCAAGGTTCGCCAGACGAGCACTGGCAAAGCCATTGGCACAGCACGCTGCCCAATAGCGCCCGTGTCGAGCAGGCCGACTGGCTGACGCCGAAGCGCGAGGACTGGGTCGCCGCGCTGGAGCAGGCGATTGCCGCCGACGACGCGCCGGTGATCCTGATCGCTCACAGCCTCGGTTGCATCACCGTTTCCCACTGGGCGGCCCAGGCCAGCCCGGCGCTGCTGCGGCGAGTACGCGGGGCGCTGCTGGTGGCGCCGGCAGATGTCGAACGCCCAGCCTGCGCGCCGGCCCTGCGTAACTTCGCACCGATTCCCATGCAACAACTGCCGTTCCCGAGCCAGGTGGTCACGTCGGACAACGACCCGGCCGTCAGCGCCCCACGGGCGATGCAACTGGCCCGCGCCTGGGGCGCCGAAGCCGGCGTGCTCGGCGGCGCCGGACACATCAACGTCAAATCCGGGCATCGCCGCTGGGAGCAGGGTTTCGCCTACCTGTACCGCCTGCAAAGCCGTCTGGAACAAGGCGCCCTTCGCCGCGCCTGATTCCACCGCACTCTTTTTCTTTTTACCGCTTAACGCCCGGGCCAGGAGTGCCCGGGCGGGAGTTTTGCCATGACTGCACAAGACACTTTCGGCCAGCCGCTGCTGACCTTCCCCGAACTCGACAAGAGCCCGCTGAGCATCCGCGCCAAGGCGCTGGTGTTTGTCGATCCGCGTTCGCGCCAGTTGCGCGAGGAACTGGAGATTCTCGCGCCGCTGGCGCTGCCGGTGCTGATCCGCGGCGAATCCGGCACCGGCAAGGAATTGCTGGCCCGGCAGATCCACCGCGCCAGTGATCGCGGCGGGTTGTTCGTCTCGGTCAACTGCGGGGCGATCAGCCCGACTTACGCCGATGCCGAGCTGTTCGGCTACGCCGCCGGCGCCCACAGCGGCACGGCCAGCAGCCGTGCCGGCTGGTTCGGCTCGGCCAACGGCGGAACCCTTTACCTCGACGAAATCGCCGACCTGCCGTTGGCGATTCAGGTCAAGTTGCTGGCGGCGCTGGAGAACCGCGAGGTCACTCGCGTCGGCGCGCAGCAGGCGCATTCGGTGGACGTGCGCCTTGTCGCGGCCACCAGCATCGACCTGGCCCAGGCCGTGGCGGCGGGGCGCTTCCACCAGCGCTTGTACGACTACCTCCACGAAGGCCGGCTGGAACTGCCGGCGCTGCGCGAGCGGGTTGGCGACATTTTGCCCCTGGCCGAGTACTTCATCGGGATCTACAGCCCACGGCTGAACCTGCCGGTTCCGCTGCTGAGCGAGGCGGCGCAGCGGGTGCTGGAGTTGCACGACTGGCCGGGCAATACCCGCGAGCTGGAGAACGTCATTCACTTCGCCCTGTTGCTGGGCAGCGGTGACGAGATCCTGCCGGAACACCTGAATCTGCCGACGCCACTTTCGGCGCTGGCCGAACGGCTGGAGCACATCAGCAAGCAAGGCGACGCCGCGGAGCGTGGTGCGTTGCAGCGTTTGCTGGAGAAAACCCTGTTGCGCCTCACGCAAGCCGCGAGCTAGAGCGTTGCGCACCCTGCATGGCAGGGTGCGAACAAAAAGGCATAACCAGCTAAGCAAAAGATATTTTTAAGGAATAAAAAATCTCGGTATTGTCCGCCTCACGCCGGGCAATACGGGCCCGGCCAACCAACACTTACCGAGGCCCATAAGGCGCGGATACCAATAAGGACTGCACATGAAAAAGACGTTGTTGATGACTGCCCTGGCCGCCGCGCTGTCGGTTGCCGGTTTTGCCCACGCCGGTGAAAAACTGGTGGTTGCCGCGACTCCGGTTCCCCACGCTGAAATCCTCGAGCTGATCAAGCCGACCCTGGCCAAAGAAGGCGTGGACCTGGAAATCAAAGTCTTCACCGACTACGTGCAGCCGAACGTGCAGGTTGACCAGAAGCGTCTGGACGCCAACTACTTCCAGACCCTGCCGTACCTGAAGAACTTCAACGAAGGCAAAGGCACCAACCTGGTGACCGTGATCGGCGTTCACGTCGAACCGTTCGGTGGTTACTCGAAGAAGGTCAAGAGCCTGAGCGAGCTGAAGGAAGGCGCTACCGTGGCTATCCCGAACGAGGGCAGCAACAGTGGTCGTGCCCTGCTGCTGTTGCAGAAGGCTGGCCTGATTACCCTGAAGGATCCGAAAAACGCCCTGGCGACCCCGAAAGACATCGCCGAGAACCCGAAAAAACTGAAATTCCGCGAACTGGAATCGGCCATGCTGCCGCGTGTGCTGGACCAGGTCGACCTGGACCTGATCAACACCAACTACGCGCTGGAAGCTGGTCTGAACCCGGCGAAAGACGCGCTGGTGATCGAAGGCAGCGACTCGCCTTACGTGAACTTCCTGGTGGCACGTCCGGACAACAAGGACAGCGATGCCGTCCAGAAACTGGCCAAGGCCCTGACCTCGCCTGAGGTGAAGACCTTTATCGAGAAGAAGTACAGCGGCGCGGTACTGCCGGCGTTCTGATGGACTGAGGCGCCAGGAAACCGAAGCTGAATCGTAAAAACCGTCGTTGCGGCGTAATGCCAGTCAGTCAGGCCAGTTGGGGCCCTTCGCTAGCAAGCTCGCTCCTACAGAATCGACACTGAACCTGTAGGAGCGAGCTTGCTCGCGAAGGGCCCCAATCGGTTCAACTGACAGGCATTACCCCAACGGCGGTTTTTTCATTGCCGGCGATAATGCTCATTCGGAAGGAAAATACTTCTCGACCAGCGCGTACAGGATGGCCGCCGTTTCAGCATCCAGCAGACCATCGTAATTGCGCTGGCGAAAATGCAATTGGAAGGCGCGGATCAAGGCGCGGTATTCGCTCTCCGTGCTGGCCTGACCGGTGTCGTAGCCGTATTGGCCCAGCTTGGCGATGACATCCTCTGGGGTTGGCAGTGCATTGAGGAATTGCTCGAAATACCGCTGTAGGGTCGCGATGTCATACCAGGCCCCGATACCGGCTTTGTAAAGCGCCTGCCAAGGGAACATCGCCCCCGGATCATTCTTTCGGCCGGGGGCAATATCGCTGTGCCCGACGACCTGCGTCGGCGTGATGTCCGGGTAGCACCGAAGAATATCCGTGACCAGTTCCTTGAGCACTTCGATCTGCTGCGGGTAATACGGCACAAAGGTCAGAGTTCCCTCATGGTCGGTGGCCTGGTTGACGAGTTCGATGCCGATCGAGGTGTCGTTGAGGTTGGTACGACCCGCCCATTGGCTGAGCCCGGCATGCCAGGCGCGGTCACACTCATCGACCAGATTGAACACACGCATCCCGGTGAAACCCGCCTGCTGATAGCTCTGGTCCGATGGATCGGGAACGAGATAGTGGGCGCTTACGGGGCCCGTAAGCGCGGTGACCGATGCCTGGAAATCAAGAGCGGTGTAGTGAATCACCAGAAAACGCACGCGCCGGTTGAAGGCTGTCGAGCGGTAGGTACCACAGTCGATTTCATACATGGGGACAGCCTGTTCAGAACGGAGGGCTGTAAAAAATATCCGTCCGAGTGTCCCGGCTATCCATACCTATGTAGGTGACATGTAACTGAAAACTCGCCCCAGGAGCGTCAGCGATTTCAGTGATATTAATATTCGATAAAAGTATTTAAATAATTATTTTTATACCTTTAGAGTCTTTTCCGAATGAGGCTTACCCGTCTCGCACTTCTCGTCAGCATCCGCCCGTCTACCCTCGGGCCGGTTCGGAAAAGACCCCGCGTTCATGACCTTCGATATCCCGTTCATCCTCAGCACCTTGCCGGCGTTTCTCAAAGCCGTCGGCGTGACCCTGCAGGTCGGCCTGATCGCTATCGCCACCTCGCTGGTGGTCGCGGTGGTCAACGCGGCGATCCTGCTGTTCCGCACGCCGGTGCTGCACCGCCTGGTGTCGCTCTACGTCGAGCTGGCCCGCAACACGCCGCTGCTGATCCAGTTGTTCTTCGTCTACTTCGCCCTGCCGGCGCTCGGTGTGAAAGTCTCCGGCTTCGCCGCGGCGATCATCACCATGACCTTCCTCGGCGGCGCCTACCTCACCGAGGTGCTGCGCGCTGGCGTCGAGGCGGTGCCGGTGGCGCAACTGGAATCGGGGCGCTCCATCGGCCTGTCCGAAGGCCAGTTGCTGCGCCATGTGATCCTGCCGCAGGCCGGCATCCTCAGCCTGCCGTCGCTGTTCGCCAATTTCATTTTCCTGCTCAAGGAAACCACCGTGGTCTCGGCGGTGGCGGTGCCGGAGATTCTCTACACCACCAAGAGCTACATCGCCCTGTACTACAAGACCTACGAAATGCTCGCGGTGATGACGCTGATTTGCGTCCTCTTGTTCCTGCCACTGTCGCTGCTGCTCAGCCGCCTGGAACGGAGGTTGCAACATGGCCAGTTCGGGTCTTGAGCTGTTGCTGGTGTCCTTGCCGCAACTGGGCAAGGGCGCCGCGCAAACCCTGTCGATCTCGGCATTGGGGATTGTTTTCGCGACCTTGGGCGGCGTGCTTTACGGCGTGCTGGCGACCCTCGGCAACCGCAGCGTGAACGTGCTGCTGCGCATCTACCTGGAGCTGTTCCGCGCCATTCCGGTGCTGGTCTGGTTGTACCTGTTGTTCTTCGGTCTGCCGATTTTCCTCGGCATCAGCCTGCCGAGTTTCTGGTGCGCGGTGCTGGTGCTGGCGCTGTGGGGCGCCAGCGAGGTCGGCGAAGTGGTGCGCGGCGCGCTGCAATCGCTGCCTCGCGGTCAGCGCGAGGCGGGGCTGTCGATCGGCCTGTCCGGCTGGCAGTTGTACGGCTACGTGCTGCTGCCCCAGGCGCTGAAGCGCATGACCCCGCCGACCATCAACATCTACACGCGGATCATCAAGACCAGCTCGCTGGCGGTGCTGATCGGCGTGGTGGACGTAATCAAGGTCGGCCAGCAGATCATCGAGCGCACCTATGAATCGGTTCTGATCTACGGCGCGCTGTTCCTGTTTTTCTTCTTCATCTGCTATCCGCTTTCGGCGGCCTCCCGGGCCCTGGAGCGACGCTGGACACACGCATGAGCGCATTGATCGAGTTTCAGGGTTTCAACAAATTTTTCGGCGAACAGCAGGTGCTCAAGGACGTCGACCTGTCGGTGGAGACGGGCGAAGTGGTGGTGATTCTTGGCCCGAGCGGCTGCGGCAAGAGCACCTTGCTGCGCTGCCTCAACGGCCTGGAAAGCGCCCACAGCGGCAGCTTGCGGCTTGAAGGCCGCGAGCTGCTGAGCCCGAAAACCGACTGGCGCGAAATCCGCCAGCAGGTCGGCATGGTGTTCCAGAGCTATCACCTGTTTGGCCACATGAGCGTGATCGACAACCTGCTGCTCGGCCCGCTCAAGGTGCAGAAACGCGAGCGCAACGAAGCCCTGGCCCAGGCCGAGGCGCTGCTGGCGCGGGTCGGCCTGCTGGACAAGCGCGATGCCTATCCGCGCCAGCTTTCCGGTGGTCAGCAGCAACGCATCGCCATCGTCCGTTCGCTGTGCATGAACCCGCGGGTGATGCTGTTCGACGAAGTCACCGCCGCCCTCGACCCGGAAATGGTCAAGGAAGTGCTGCAAGTGATCCAGGGCCTGGCCCGCGACGGCATGACCCTGCTTATCGTTACCCACGAAATGGCCTTCGCCCGCGCGGTGGCCGACCGAATCGTGTTCATGGAGGCCGGCAGGATCCTTGAACAGAGCCCACCCGAGAGCTTCTTTACGAACCCGCGGACCGCACGCGCGCAGCAGTTCCTGGAGAAATTTTCCTTCGTAGAACGCCTGCCAGAGACACCTCAAAAGGAACTGTCATGAAAACTGCCAAAACTTCGAAACTGCTGCTGTCACTGCTCGGCCTGGCGCTGCTGGCCGGCTGCAACAAGGCCGAAGAGCCGCCGAAACCCGCCGCCGCCACGCCGGCGCCGGCCACCACCAGCTACCTGGAAACCATCAAGGCCCGCGACAAGCTGATCGTCGGCGTCTTCACCGATAAGCCGCCGTTCGGCTTCGTCGATGAAAGCGGGCGCTATGTCGGCTTCGATACTGATATCGGCCGTGCGTTTGCCAAGTCGTTGCTGGGTGATGAGAACAAGGTCGAGTTCGTCGCCGTCGAGCCGGCCAGCCGCATTCCGTTCCTGCAGAGCGACAAGGTCGACCTGATCCTGGCCAACATGACCGTGACCCCGGAGCGCAAGGAAGCGGTGGAATTCACCAACCCCAACCTGCGTGTTGCCGTGCAGGCGCTGGTCGCGGATGGCAGCTCGGTGCAGAAGCTCGATGACCTGGCCGACAAGACCACCATCGTCACCACCGGCACCACCGCCGACATCTGGCTGACCAAGAACCACCCGGACTGGAAACTGCTCAAGTTCGAGAAAAACAGCGAGTCGCTGCAGGCCTTGGCCAATGGTCGTGGTGATGCTTATGCGCAAGACAACCTGATTCTGTTCAGCTGGTCCAAGCAGAACCCGGGCTACCGCGTACTGCCGGAAAAACTCGGCGAAGAAGCGCCGATCGCACCGGCGGTGAAGAAGGGCAATATCGAACTGCGCGACTGGGTCAACGCCGAGCTGGCGCGCCTGGGCGAAGAGAAATTCCTGCTCAAACTGTATGACCAATACGTGCGCAAAGAGCTGAGCGATGACACCAAACCGGAAAGCGTGATTGTGGAAGGGGGCAAGTGGCAGGGTTGATTTGATTCAGTGGGCTCAGGGGCCCTGTGGGAGCGGATTCATCCGCTCCCACAGGTTGACGGTGACCTGATGTCCGGTGATTGCCCCCGAGTTCACTCTCTAATCCGGCCAATGCCACACCGGCTCATCCAGCATCCCCTGCCCCACCACCCGGGTCTGACCCAGTTCTTTTTCCAGCACGATGGAATTGCAGGTCGCATCGCCTTCCAGCGCTTCCATCAACCCCCGCGAGTGCGACACCACCCACACCTGACAATGCTGCGACGCGCGGATGATCAAGCGCGCGAGCGCGGGAATCAGGTCCGGGTGCAGGCTGGTTTCCGGCTCGTTGAGGACCATCATGGTCGGCGGCCGTGGCGTCAGTAGCGCCGCGACCAGCAGCAGGTAACGCAAGGTGCCGTCCGACAGTTCCGCCGCCGACAGCGGCCGCAACAATCCCTCCTGATAAAACTGCACCGCGAACAAGCCACCCGGCACCGCGTCGATCTTCAGCCGTGCGCCGGGGAAGGCGTCGGCGATGGTGTCCTGTAGCGCTTGCGGGTCACCCACTTCGAGGATGGTCTGCAACGCGGCCGCGAGGTCACGGCCGTCGTGATGCAGCACCGGTGTGCGCGTGCCCAGTTGCGGGCGCCGGGCCGGGGCGCCGGCGTCGGTGCGCAGGTGATCGTAAAAGCGCCAGCCCCGGATCTGTTCGCGCAGGTGCAGCACTTCGGGCGAGGAACGCAGGTTGCCGACCTGGTCGAACAGGCTGTCGGCGCTGGACACATGCTGCGCCAGCACATCCCACTGGCGCCCCTCGCGGGCTTTGATCATCGGGCCCTGGCGATCCACCAGCAGGCTGGCGGGCCGGTAGCTTTCGCCGGCCCAGAGGCTTTCGCGCTTGATTTGCGGGTCGAGGAAGAACTGCGTGCGGCTGTCCGGCTCCGGCAGGCCGAGGCCAATGGCATAACCGAAGTCCTCGCTGGCAAAGCCCAGGCGCAGCCGTTTCACCCCCTTGCGCGGCCCACCTTCGATTGCCACTTCGCCACGGCTCATGCGCCGGCTGATCTGCTCGGGCCCGGCCCAGAACGTCGACTCCAGCCCGCCTTCCGCCGCCAGCGCATTGACCACGCCGCCGCGAGCGGTTTCCGCCAGCAGGCGCAGCGCCTTGTACAGGTTGGACTTGCCGCTGCCGTTGGGCCCGGTGATCAGGTTCAGGCGGCCGAGGGGCAGCACCAGCCGGTTGATCGAGCGGTAGTTGGCGACGGCGAGGGTGGTCAGCATCACAGAGGTTCCGTGGGAGAAGGCGGGAAGTATTGTCTATTCCACGGCTTGTGGACGTTGCCTACGAATTATGTAGGCCAGTTCCGATTGTTGTGTGAGCAGCTATGGAACCCCTGATCTACGCTAACAGTCGCATTCACCATGTCGAACCGGCGCTTGCAAGGAGCCAGCATGAAGGGGTCGTGTTCTTATTCGCTCGTTTGCATGGGCCTGATGCTCGTGTTGGCGGGCTGTGGCGAGAAGCCCGCCGAGGAGCCGCAACGCCCGCGGGTCGGGGTGCAGAAGGTCGAGCCCGGCGATTTCGCCGCCTCGGTGACGCTGACCGGCGACGTTCAGGCGCGGGTACACAGTGACCTGTCGTTCCGCGTTGGCGGCAAGATCATTTCCCGCAGCGTCGATGTCGGCGACCACGTCACGGCCAATCAGGTGCTGGCGCGGCTCGATCCGAAAGACCTGCAGACCAACGTCGACTCGGCCAACGCCGAAGTCCTCGCGGCGCGGGCGCGGGTGACGCAGAGTTCCGCCGCCTTCGTGCGCCAGCAGAAGCTGCTGCCCAAGGGCTACACCAGCCAGAGCGAATACGATTCCGCCGAAGCGGCGCTGCGCAGCAGCCAGAGCGCGCTGAAGGCCGCCGAGGCGCAATTGGCCAATGCCAAGGAACAACTCAGCTACACCGCGCTGGTGGCCGACGCGGCCGGGGTGATTACCGAGCGCCAGGCCGAGGTCGGCCAGGTGGTGCAGGCGACGGTGCCGATTTTCAGCCTGGCCCGCGATGGCGGCCGCGATGCGGTGTTCAACGTCTACGAGTCGCTGCTGCTGGCGCCGGCCAGCGCCGAGTCGATCACGGTCAGCCTGCTCGATAACCCGAAAATCCAGGCCAAGGGGCATGTTCGCGAGGTCACGCCAACGGTGTCGGCGCAGAGCGGCACGGTGCAGGTAAAGATCGCCCTGGACGAGGTGCCAGCCGGGATGGAACTGGGCTCGGCGGTCAGCGCCACCGGCAATCCGCAGGGCCGGCCGGGTGTGGAGCTGCCGTGGTCGGCGCTGACCAAGGACCTGAATGAGCCGGCCGTGTGGCTGGTGGACCAGGACAACAAGGTGCGCCTGCAAAAGGTCACCGTCGGCCGCTACCTCACCGGCAAGGTGGTGGTCAGCGACGGGCTGGAAAGTGGCGAGTCGGTGGTGGTGCTCGGCGGGCAGTTGCTGCACCCGGGCATGCTGGTGGAAATCGCCGATAACGGCAAAGCCGGGGAGCTGCCATGAAGCCCGCGATCCTGCTGTTGGGCTGCCTGTCACTGGTGGCCTGTAGTGATAAGAAAGAAACCCCGGAGCCGATCCGCCCGGTGCTGTCGATGCGGGTGCAGACCCAGGACCAGCTCAACCTCGGGCGTTTCGCCGGGACCATCCAGGCCCGCTATGAAAGTACCCTCGGTTTTCGGGTCGGCGGCCGCATCGCTCGCCGCGCGGTGGACGTGGGCAGCACGGTCAAGCCGGGCGATGTGCTCGCCAGCCTCGATCCCACCGATCAGCGCAATCAGGTGCGTGCCGCCGAAGGCGAGCTGGCGCGGGTCCAGGCGCAGTGGATCAATGCCCAGGCCAATGCACGCCGCCAGCAGCAGTTGTATGACCGCGGCGTCGGCGCCCAGGCGCAATTGGACATTGCCCAGACCGACCTGAAAACCACCGGCGCCACCCTTGAACAGGCCAAGGCCTCCTTGCAGCAGGCCCGCGATCAACTCGGCTACAGCGAGCTGCGCACCGATCACGGTGCGGTGGTCACCGAATGGAAGGCCGAGGCCGGGCAAACCGTCAGCGCCGGCCAGGCGGTGGTGACCCTGGCGCGGCCGGACGTGAAAGAAGCGGTGATCGACCTGCCGACCCGCCTCGCCGAAGAACTCTCCGAAGGGGTGGAATTCCGCGTCGCCGCACAACTGGACAACAGCTTGAACACCACCGCCACGTTGCGCGAAATCGAGCCGCAGGCCGACGCCAGCACCCGCACCCGGCGCGCCCGGCTGACCCTGAAAGACACGCCGGACGGTTTCCGCCTCGGCACCTCCATCAGCGTCACCCTCAGTTCGGCGGTGAAGCCGCGCAGCGAAGTGCCGGCCAGCGCCATCCAGGAGGTGGACGGGCAAACCCGCGTGTGGATCGTCGATACCCAGCAGAAAGTGGTCAATCCGCGAGACGTGAAAGTGCTCGAACGAGGGCCGGATGCAGTGCTGCTCGCCTCGGGGGTGCAGCCCGGCGAGCGGGTGGTCACCGCCGGCGTCAACAGCCTCAAGCCGGGGCAGAAGGTCATGGTCGATGAGGACGAGTCCCGATGAAAGGAAGCTTCAATCTGTCCGAATGGGCAATCCGTCACCAATCCTTCGTCTGGTACCTGATGTTCGTCGCCTTGCTCATGGGGGTGTTTTCCTACCTCAATCTGGGCCGTGAGGAAGACCCGTCGTTCACCATCAAGACCATGGTGATCCAGACCCGCTGGCCGGGCGCGACGCAGGACGAAACCCTGTTGCAGGTCACCGACCGCATCGAGAAAAAGCTCGAGGAACTGGACTCCCTCGACTACGTGAAAAGCTACACCCGGCCCGGCGAATCGACGGTTTACGTCAACTTGCGCGACACCACCAAGGCCAGCGATATCCCGCAGATCTGGTATCAGGTGCGCAAGAAGATCCAGGACATCCGCGGCGAGTTTCCCCAAGGCATCCAGGGCCCCGGTTTCAACGACGAATTCGGCGATGTGTTCGGTTCGATCTACGCCTTTACCGCCGACGGCCTGAGCATGCGCGAGCTGCGCGACTACGTGGAACGGGTGCGCGCGGAGATCCGCGAGGTGCCGAACCTGGGCAAGGTGGAGATGATCGGCACCCAGGACGAGGTGATTTACCTGAACTTCTCCACCCGCAAGCTGGCGGCGCTCGGCATCGATCAGCGCCAGGTGGTGCAGGCCCTGCAGGCGCAGAACGCGGTGACGCCAGCGGGGGTGATCGAGGCCGGGCCGGAGCGGATTTCGGTGCGTACCAGCGGCCAGTTCGCCTCGGAAAAAGACCTCGCCGAGGTCAACCTGCGCCTCGACGATCGCTTCTACCGGCTGGCCGATATTGCCGAGATACGCCGTGGTTACGCCGATCCGCCGACGGTGCAGTTCCGCTACAACGGCCATGATGCGATCGGGCTCGCCATCGGCATGAAGTCCGGCGGCAACATGCAGGTGTTCGGCCAGGACCTGCACAAGAAGATGGACAGCGTCATTACCGAGCTGCCGGTGGGGGTCGGGGTGTTCACCGTGTCCGACCAGGCGGTGGTGGTGAAGGAGGCGGTCGGCGGCTTCACCAGCGCGCTGTTCGAGGCGGTGGTGATCGTGCTGTTGGTGAGCTTCGTCAGCCTCGGTTTGCGCGCCGGGCTGGTGGTGGCCTGCTCGATCCCGCTGGTGCTGGCGATGGTCTTCGTGTTCATGGAGTACAGCGGCATCACCATGCAGCGGATTTCCCTCGGCGCGCTGATTATCGCCCTGGGCCTGCTGGTGGACGACGCGATGATCACCGTCGAAGTGATGGTCACGCGCCTGGAAATGGGCGAGAGCAAGGAGCAGGCGGCGACGTTCGCCTACACCTCGACCGCCTTCCCGATGCTCACCGGCACGCTGGTGACCGTCGCCGGTTTCGTGCCCATCGGCCTCAATGCCAGTTCGGCGGGGGAGTACACCTTCACCCTGTTCGCGGTGATCGCCGTGGCGCTGCTGGTGTCGTGGATCGTCGCGGTGCTGTTTGCCCCGGTGCTGGGCGTGCACCTGCTCAACATCAAACCCAAGGTCCACGAAGAAGAGCCGGGCCGGGTCGGCCGGGCATTCGCCGGCGGCCTGCTGTGGTGCATGCGCAACCGCTGGCTGACCATCGTCGGCACCATCGTGCTGTTCGCCCTGGCGATCTTTTGCATGCGCTTCGTGCAGAACCAGTTCTTCCCGTCTTCGGACCGCCCGGAACTGCTGGTGGACATCAACCTGCCGCAGAACGCCTCGATCGAGGAAACCCGCAAGGTGGTCGATCGCCTCGAATCCACCTTCAAGGACGACCCGGACATCGTCCACTGGAGCACTTACATCGGCCAGGGCGCGGTGCGTTTCTACCTGCCGCTGGACCAGCAACTGCAAAACCCCTACTACGCGCAACTGGTGGTGGTGAGCAAAGGCCTGGAGTCCCGCGAGGTGCTCAAGGCGCGCTTGCAGAAGCGCCTGCGTGACGACTTCGTCGGCATCGGCAGCAACGTCCAGTCGCTGGAAATGGGCCCGCCGGTGGGCCGGCCGATCCAGTACCGGGTCAGCGGCAAGGACATCGATCTGGTGCGCAAGCACGCCATCGAGCTGGCGACCCTGCTCGACAGCAACCCGCACATCGGCGACATGATTTACGACTGGAACGAGCCGGGCAAAGTGCTGCGGATCGACATCGCCCAGGACAAGGCGCGGCAGCTCGGCTTGTCGTCGGAAGACGTAGCCAACGTGATGAACAGCATCGTCAGCGGCGCGCCGGTGACCGAGGTGCACGACAACATCTACCTGATCGACGTGGTGGCCCGCGCCGAAGACAGCGAACGCGGTTCGCCGCAGACCTTGCAGAACCTGCAGATCGTCACCCCCAACGGCACCTCGATTCCGCTACTGGCGTTCGCCACCGTGCGCTACGAACTGGAGCAGCCGCTGGTGTGGCGGCGTGACCGCAAGCCGACCATCACCATCAAGGCCTCGGTGCGCGACGAGATCCAGCCGACCGACCTGGTGGCCCAGCTCAAGCCGAAGATCGACGAATTCGCCAGCAAGCTGCCGGTGGGTTACGAAGTGGCGACCGGCGGCACGGTGGAAGAGAGCGGCAAGGCCCAGGGCCCGATCGCCAAAGTGATCCCGCTGATGCTGTTCCTCATGGCGACCTTCCTGATGATCCAGTTGCACAGCGTGCAGAAGCTCTTCCTGGTGGCGAGCGTGGCGCCGCTGGGGTTGATCGGCGTGGTGCTGGCGCTGGTGCCGACGGGCACGCCGATGGGCTTCGTGGCGATTCTCGGGATCCTCGCGCTGATCGGCATCATCATCCGCAACTCGGTGATCCTCGTGACCCAGATCCACGAGTACGAGGCCCAGGGCTACACGCCGTGGGATGCCGTGCTGGAAGCCACCAACCATCGCCGCCGGCCGATCCTGCTCACCGCCGCGGCGGCGAGCCTGGGCATGATCCCGATTGCGCGGGAAGTGTTCTGGGGGCCGATGGCCTACGCGATGATTGGCGGGATCATTGTCGCGACCTTGCTGACGCTGCTGTTCCTGCCGGCGTTGTATGTGGCCTGGTACAAGATTCGGGAGCCGGAGAAGGCTTGATCCGGGAATGCAGTGGCTGCCATGTGTCAGCCGACATGTCTTCAGTGCCCTTGAGATCGAGCGCCGCCCGCGCGGCGCATCGCGAGCGAGCTCGCTCCTACATCAGTTGCAACGTGCCATGGCCTGATGGAAAGGTGTTGCCCGCCCTTGGCGTTTGGCGAGGAAACGCGGGGCGGCTGTTGACGTCGACTCGATACCGCGTCGTACAAACAAGGCGGCCAACCATGGCCTGACAGTTATAGGCACGTTGCAACCTACTGTAGGAGCGAGCTTGTCGGGGCGCCAAACCGTCGCGATGCGCCGCCCGCGCGGCGCTCGATCTTGAGAGCGCTAGAAAACTTCCGGCATGCGCCTGGTGGCCATTACTCGTTCTCTGGACAAACGCCCTCCAGCCACCACATGACCGAAAGATGTGTAAATAGCCTGCAGCGATGAGGCCCTAAATCCCCCACCAACAAACTGTTGATCCCCTGTTGCAACAGCAACACCCCTCTGTCTATCCATATTCCCAATCGTTAGTTCAGTAAATTTTTATAAACGATTACGGTATATGCACCGGACCACCGGACCCCACGTATCTTCAGTCGCTGTGCGCACGCGACGTTTTCCATAGATGAGGTCAGGTCATGTCCAATCTTGCCAATAACGCCGTTCACAGCGATCTGGATCACGCGCCGTTGCTGCTCCCCGCCAAGGTTCTGCGCAACGATGCCGAGGCCCTGCAGGCCGCCCACGAACTGGCCGCCGTCGCCCGCCCACAAGCCGGCAAACGCGACCAGCAGCGCAAGCTGCCCTGGGCCGAAGTCGAGCAGTTCACCCGCAGCGGCCTGGGCAGTATCAGCATCCCGCGTGAATACGGCGGTCCACAGCTTTCCTTCGTCACCCTCGCCGAGGTGTTCCGCATCATCAGTGCGGCCGACCCGGCGCTGGGGCAAATCCCGCAGAACCAGTTCGGCCTGCTGCAACTGCTGCGCGGCGCCGCCAACGACCGGCAGAAAGAAGTGCTGTTCGGCTCGGTAGTCGACGGCTGGCGGATCGGCAATGCCGGCCCCGAACGCGGCACCAAGAACACCCTCGAACTCAAGGCCCGGATCACCCGTCAGGGCGATGGCTATGTCATCAGCGGCCAGAAGTTCTATTCCACCGGCGCGCTGTTCGCCCACTGGGTGGCGGTCAAGGCGCTGAACGACGAAGGCCGCACGGTGCTGGCGTTCGTTCGCCGTGGCACCCCGGGCCTGCGCATCGTCGACGACTGGTCCGGCTTCGGCCAGCGCACCACCGCCAGCGGCACCGTGCTGCTCAACGAAGTGCCGGTGGACGCCGAACTGGTCGTCGAGAGCTGGCGCCTCGCTGACACCCCGAATATCCAGGGCTCGGTCTCGCAACTGATCCAGGCCGCCATCGACGCCGGCATTGCCGAAGCCGCCGTGGACGACGCCATCGCTTTCGTCCGCGAAAAGGCCCGCCCCTGGGTCGATGCCGGCGTCGAACGCGCCAGCGACGACCCCTACGTGATCGCCGATATCGGCCGCCTGAAACTCGAACTGCATGCCGCCCAGGCCCTGCTGGCGAAAGCCGCGCGGGTGCTGGACGAGGTCAACGCCGCGCCGGTCGACGCCGCCTCCGCCGCCCGCGCGTCCATCGCCGTGGCCGAGGCCAAGGTGCTGACCACCGAAATCTCCCTGCTGGCCAGCGAGAAGCTCCTGGAACTGTCCGGCAGCCGCGCGACCCTCGCCGAGTTCAACCTGGACCGGCACTGGCGCAATGCGCGGGTGCACACCCTGCACGACCCGGTGCGCTGGAAATACCACGCCGTCGGCGCCTACCACCTCAACGGAACCCTGCCCGCCCGGCACTCCTGGATTTGACCAGACCACTGGAGCCCCTTATGAGCCTTCATTCGCAACCGCACGACGCCGTGGCAGTCATCAGCACTGACGCCGAAGCGCTGGCCATCGCCGAACAGATCGCCGGCCAACTGCAACACGACAGCGCCCTGCGCGACCGTGAACGGCGCCTGCCGCACCCGGAACTGGAGCTGTTCACCCGCTCCGGCCTGTGGGGCATCAGCGTGCCGAAAGCCTTCGGCGGCGCTGGCGTGTCCAACGTCACCCTGGCCAAGGTCGTCGCCCGCATCGCCCAGGCCGACTCGTCGCTGGGACAGATTCCGCAGAACCATTTCTACGCCCTCGAAGTGCTGCGCGTGAACGGCACCCCGGAACAGCAACAGCGCCTGTACGGCGAAGTGCTGGCCGGCAGACGCTTCGGCAACGCCCTGGCCGAGCTGGGCACCAAGACCGCCAGCGACCGCACCACCGCGCTGACCCGCGACGGTGACGGCTACCGCATCAACGGCCGCAAGTTCTACGCCACGGGCGCGATCTACGCTCAGCGCATCCCCACCTCGGTGGTCGATGAAAACGGTGTGCAGCAACTGGCCTTCGTCCCCGCCGACAGCGCCGGGCTGAAAGTCATCGATGATTGGAGCGGCTTCGGCCAGCGCACCACCGGCAGCGGTTCGGTGGTGTTCGATAACGTCCGGGTCGAGGCTGCGGATGTGGTGCCGTTCCAGAGCGCGTTCGAGCGGCCGACGCCGGTCGGCCCGCTGGCGCAAATCCTCCACGCCGCCATCGACACCGGCATCGCCCGCGCCGCCTACGAAGACGCCCTGCACTTCGTGCGCACCCGCACCCGGCCGTGGATCGACGCCAGCAGCGACAAAGCCACCGAAGACCCGCTGAGCCTGAAGACCTTCGGCCACCTGGCGATCCGTCTGCACGCCACCGAAGCCCTGCTGGAGCGCGCCGGCGAATTCCTCGACCGCGCCCAGGCCGACACAAACGCCGATACCGTGGCCGCCGCCTCCATCGCCGTCGCCGAAGCCCGCGCCCTCAGCACTGAGATTTCCCTCGCCGCCGGCAGCACCCTGTTCGAGCTGGCCGGCAGCCAGGCGACCCTCGCCGAACACGGCCTGGACCGCCACTGGCGCAACGCCCGCACCCACACCCTGCACGACCCGGTGCGCTGGAAATACCACGCCATCGGCAACTACTACCTCAACGATCAGAACCCACCGTTGCGGGGGACCATCTGATGGCCAAGAAAAAGATCCTGCTCAACGCCTTCAACATGAACTGCGTCGGGCACATCAACCACGGCCTGTGGACCCACCCGCGGGACACCTCCAGCGAGTACAAGACCCTCGAATACTGGACCGAACTGGCAAAGCTGCTGGAACGCGGGCTGTTCGACGGCCTGTTCCTCGCCGATATCGTCGGCGTCTACGACGTCTACCAGCAGTCGGTGGACGTGCCGCTGAAAGAGTCGATCCAGTTGCCGGTCAACGACCCGTTGCTGCTGGTCTCGGCCATGGCCGCGGTCACCCGCAACCTCGGTTTCGGCCTGACCGCCAACCTCACCTATGAGCCGCCGTACCTGTTCGCCCGGCGCCTTTCCACCCTCGACCACCTGAGCCGGGGCCGGGTCGGCTGGAACATCGTCACCGGCTACCTGGACAGCGCAGCCAAGGCCATGGGCCTGGACGCACAGCCCGAACACGACCGCCGCTACGACCAGGCCGACGAGTACCTGGAAGTGCTCTACAAACTGCTCGAAGGCAGTTGGGAAAACGACGCGGTGCTCAACGACCGCGAACGGCGCATCTACGCCCAGCCGGACAAAGTGCACAAGGTTCGCCACCACGGCGAGTTCTACAAGGTCGAGGGCTATCACCTCAGCGAGCCATCGCCGCAACGCACGCCGGTGCTGTTCCAGGCCGGGGCCTCGGAGCGTGGCCTAACCTTCGCCGGCAACCACGCCGAATGCGTGTTCATCAGCGGCCAGACCAAGGCCGCGACCCGCGCCCAGGTCGACAAAGTGCGCGCCGCCGCCGTCGCCGCCGGGCGTGATCCGCACGCAATCAAGGTGTTCATGGGCATCACCGTGATCGTCGCCGCGACCGAGGAACAGGCCCGCGCCAAGCACGCCGACTACCTGCGCCATGCCAGCGCCGAAGCCGGCGTCGCGCATTTCTCCAGCTCCACCGGCATCGACTTCTCGGCCTACGAACTGGACGAACCGATCCAGTACGTGAAGAGCAACGCCATCCAGTCCGCGACCAAGCACCTGCAAAACAACGACTGGACCCGCCGCCGCCTGCTCGACCAGCACGCCCTCGGCGGGCGCTACATCACCCTGATCGGCTCGCCCGAGCAGGTCGCCGACGAGCTGGAAAGCTGGATCGCCGAAACCGGCCTGGACGGCTTCAACCTGGCCCGCACCGTCACCCCGGAAAGCTACGAAGACTTCATCGACCTGGTGATCCCCGAGCTGCAACGCCGCGGCTCGTACAAGACCGCCTACGACAACGGCCCCCTGCGACAGAAGCTGTTTCCGCAGGGCACTGCCCACCTGCCCGCCGACCACCCCGGCGCCGGCTATCGCCACAACGCCCAACCGACCACGACCGCCCAACCGACCGGAGCGCTACAGCATGCTTAAGACCCTTTTCGGCCGCCCCGTCGCGGCACTCGCCCTCACCCTCGGCCTGATCGGCACCGGCCACGCCGCCGATGCGCCACTGAAAGTCGGCACCACCGCCGCCTTCGCCATCCCGCTGGAAGCGGCGGTCGGTGAAGCGAAGAAACAGGGGCTGAACGTCGAGCTGATCGAGTTCAGCGACTGGATCGCGCCCAACGTCAGCCTCGCCGCCGGCGACATCGACGTGAACTACTTCCAGCACATCCCGTTCCTGGAAAACGCCAAGTCCGCCGCCGGCTTCGACCTGGTGCCCTACGCACCCGGCATCATCAACAACGTCGGCCTCTACTCGAAGAAGCACAAGAGCTTCGCGGAACTGCCGGAAGGCGCCACCGTGGCCATCGCCAACGACCCGATCAACGGCGGTCGCGGCCTGCAACTGCTGGCCAAGGCCGGCCTGATCACCCTCAAGCCGGGTGTCGGCTACAAGGCCACCGAGGACGACATCGTCGGCAACCCGAAGAAGATCAAGATCCTTCAGGTCGAGGCGGTGCAACTGGTCCGCGCCTATGAAGACGCCGACCTGGTCCAGGGCTACCCGCATTACATCCGCCTGGCCAACACCTTCGATGCCGGTTCCGCGCTGCTGTTCGACGGCATCGACCACAAGGAATACGTGATCCAGTTCGTCATCAAGCCGCAGAACAAGGACGACCCGCGCCTGGCCAAATTCATCGACATCTACCAACACTCGCCGGTGGTTCGCGCCGCCCTCGACAAGGCCCACGGCAAGCTGTACCAGCCGGGCTGGGAGAGCTGAGATGAGCACCGCCAACGCCCGCGTGGCGCTGGACTCGCCGAGCCTGCCGGAACCCCGGCAGACCCGGCAGCGGGCGCTGCATCCTGAAGTGAACAGCGCCCACGTGCGCTTCGTCAGCCTGAACAAGACCTACCCGGGGCAGGACGCACCGGCCCTGGCCGACATCGACCTGAACATCCAGCACGGCGAAATCTTCGGCATCATCGGCCGCAGCGGCGCCGGCAAGTCGTCGCTGATCCGCACCATCAACCGCCTGGAACAACCCAGCAGCGGCCGCGTGCTGATCGACCAGGTGGACATCGCCGAATACGACGAAGACAAACTGGTCACCCTGCGCAGGCGCATCGGCATGATCTTCCAGCACTTCAACCTGATGTCGGCCAAGACCGTGTGGCAGAACGTCGAGCTGCCGCTGAAAGTGGCCGGCGTGCCCAAGGCCGAGCGCCAGCGCAAGGTCACCGAACTGCTGGAACTGGTGGGGTTGCAGGAGAAGCATCACGTCTATCCGGCGCAGCTTTCCGGCGGACAGAAACAGCGCGTCGGCATCGCCCGCGCGCTGGTGCATGACCCGGCCATCCTGCTCTGCGACGAAGCCACCTCGGCGCTCGACCCGGAAACCACCGAATCGATCCTCGGCCTGCTGCGCGACATCAACCAGCGCCTCGGCCTGACCATCGTCCTCATCACCCATGAAATGGCGGTGATCCGCGATATCTGCCACCGCGTGGTGGTGCTGGAACGCGGGCGCGTGGTCGAACAGGGCGAGGTCTGGCAAGTGTTCGGCGACCCACAGCACGACGTCAGCAAAACCCTGCTGGCACCGTTGCAACCGGCCTTGCCGCCCTCGCTGCTGGAACGCCTGCTGCCCACCGCGCCGGAGGCGCGAGCGACGTTGGTTTTGCGTTTGCGGGTCAGCTGCCAGGACCGCGAAGCGCCGGACCTGTCGGCGCTGTTCACGGCGCTGGGCGGCAAAGTCAGCCTGTTGCAGGGCGGCATCGAACCGATCCAGGACCGTGCCCTTGGCCAACTGGTGATCTCGGTCGCGCAGTCGCCGCACACCCACGACAGCATCATCGAACGGGCCCGGGAATGGGCCGCGCAGGTGGAGGTACTTGGCTATGTGGTTTGATCGCTTGTTGCAGGGCGTCGTCGACACCCTGCTGATGGTCGGCGTGTCCTCGCTGATCGCACTGCTGGCGGGGATTCCGCTGGCGGTGATCCTGGTCACCAGCGGCAAAGGCGGGATCTTCGAAGCGCCCAACGTGAACCGCGTGCTCGGCGTGTTCGTCAACCTGTTCCGCTCGATCCCGTTCCTGATCCTGATGGTCGCGCTGATCCCCTTCACCCGGCTGATCGTCGGCACCACCTACGGCGTCTGGGCGGCGGTCGTCCCGCTGACCATCGCCGCGACCCCGTTCTTCGCGCGGATTGCCGAAGTCAGCCTGCGCGAAGTCGACCACGGCCTGATCGAAGCGGCGCAGGCCATGGGCTGCCGGCGCTGGCATATCGTCTGGCATGTGCTGTTGCCCGAGGCGCTGCCGGGAATAGTGGGCGGCTTCACCATCACCCTGGTGACCATGATCAACTCCTCGGCCATGGCCGGCGCCATCGGCGCGGGCGGGCTGGGCGACATCGCCTACCGGTACGGCTACCAGCGCTTCGACACCCAGATCATGCTGACCGTAATCGTCATGCTGGTGGTGCTGGTGGCGTTGATTCAGGTAAGCGGGGACCGATTGGCGCAGCGGTTGAACAAGCGGTGAGGTAGCGCCGGGATCCCGGCTTAAAGCCAGACTGCATCCCAGTGAGAGTAATCTCTTACCCTTCTGACCAACCCGGCCCGCATATGTCAGGCATTACTATCCAAGCCAGCGAGTTGGCTGCACCCTCCGTTTGTGCCAGACGGAATTGCTCAACCACTAGACGGGCCGGCCTCAAGTCCTGAAACACGGCTTTGCGCCCCCCCGCTACGCAGGTCAGTAAATACAGCCGCCCGCGTTCGGAAAAACGGCCAATACGTAAAAGCTCGGAGGCTGGGTAGGGCATGAGGCAGTCCTTGAAAAGATGAGCGTTCAAGGTAGTCAGGCGCTGCGCCGCCGATCGCGGATGAATCCGCTCCTACACCTGCAGTGAGCCTGCTAGCGATTGCGGACTACCAGCCCCCGCCGAGTGCCAGGAACAACCCGATCTGCCCCATCGCCACCTGGGTATTGGCCGTCGCCAGTTGCGCGCGCATGTCGGTGTAGGTGCGGGTCGCTTCCAGGTCGGCGAGGAACGACGCCCGGCCAGCCTGGTAGAAACGGTGGGTCTGATCCGCCGCCAGCCGCGCCGAGCGCTCGGCGTCTTGCAACGCGTCGCGACGGTCGAGCAAGGCGCTGTACTGGGCCAGGCTGGTCTGGGTTTCGCGGATGGCGTTGAGCACCACGCCGTCAAAGTTGGCCAGCGCGGCCTGGGTGCTGGCCTCGGCTTCGCGAATCCGCGCGCGCGAGCCGTT
Source organism: Pseudomonas sp. 20P_3.2_Bac5 (assembly GCF_025466035.1). NCBI lineage: Bacteria > Pseudomonadati > Pseudomonadota > Gammaproteobacteria > Pseudomonadales > Pseudomonadaceae > Pseudomonas > Pseudomonas sp. 20P_3.2_Bac5. Next base: position 30,892 of record NZ_JANLOA010000091.1, read on the forward strand.
GGTCGGCACGGTCCAGGTCAGCAACGGGCCGAAGCCCCAACGGTTGGTCGCCGGCTTGCCGAGGTTTTCCAGAATGCCGATGGTGCCCACTTGGGCGCCGATGCTGATGTCCGGGTACAACTGACCGGTGGCCACGCCGATGGTCGCGGTCGCCGCCGCCAACTGGCGCTCGGCCCGCCGCACATCAGGGCGCCGCTTAAGCAGCGCGGCACCGTCGCCCACCGGAATCAGTTGGGCGATATGCGGCAGTTCAGCGCAGTCGGCGGTGCCGGCGGGCAACTGGTCCACCGGCTTGGCCAGCAGCATCGACAAGGTGAACAGGCCGGCCTCGCGGGCCGCCTGGTAACGCGGCAGTTCGGCGCGCAGGGATTTGAAGCGCGTTTCCGAGCGGGTCACCTGGGTTTCGTCACCACGGCCGGCATCGCGCAGGCGCTGGGTCAGGCTGACGCCCTGCTCTTGCAGGCCCAGCGACTCGCGGGCGATGTGCAATTCTTCGTTGGCCGCGCACACCTGGGTGTAGGCGCGAACCACGTCGGCGACCACGGTGATCCGCGCCGTGTCCGCCGCGGCCTGGGCCGCGTCGGCATTGGCCTGGGCCGCCTCGACGCCACGCTTGAGGGTGCCCCAGAGGTCGAACTGATAGGACGCGCTGAGGATCGCCTCGCCGATGTTCGCCACCGGCACTTTGTCAGGCTGCAGGAACGCCTCGCCCGACTCCTGCAAGCGCTGCGCCCCCAGCTTCACGCCGCCGCTGAAACCACCCTGGGCCTCGGCTTCCTCGACTTGGGCCCGCGCGCGGGCGATGTTGGCCGCCGCCACGCGCAGCTCGCTGTTGGCCGCCAGCGCCTGATTGACCAGGGTATCCAGCCGCCCGTCACGGTACAGCCGCCACCAGTCATTCGGCACCGGCGCCGACACCACGCTGTCGGCATCGGCGCGCAACGCACCTTGCAGGTCGCCACGGTTGAGCGCCGCCTTCTCCGGCAAGTGGTAATCCGGCCCGACCATCTGGCAGGCCGAGAGCATCAGGCTGACGCCCAGCAGCGACAGCTTGTTCATTGCCGCGCGTCCTCGATGATCGACACCGTGGCGGTCCGCCCGGCGATCAGGCGGAAATCCGCGGGCACGTCATCGAAGGCGATCCGCACCGGAATCCGCTGCGCCAGGCGCACCCAGCTGAACGCCGGGTTGACGTTGGGCAGCAGGTTGGCGCCGCTGCTGCGGTCGCGGTCTTCGATGCCGGCGGCGATGCTCTGCACATGGCCGCGCAGGCGGGTGCTGTCGCCCATCACGCGGATGTCCACGGACTGGCCGATGTGGATGCCGGACAGCTTGGTTTCCTCGAAGTAGCCATCGACGTGGTACGACTCGCTGTCCACCACCGACAGCACCGGACGGCCGACGCTGACGAACTCGTGGGCGCGCGGCGCGCGGTCGTTGAGGTAGCCGTTGACCGGGCTGCGCACCACCGAACGGTCGAGGTTGAGCTGCGCCGCGTCCACCGCCACCTGGGCTTCATCCAGCGCGGACTGGGCACGGGCCTGACGCGACTGGCTCTCTTCCAGTTGCTCGGCCGCCACCAGGTTGCCGAGACCCTTGTTGCGTTTGGTCTCGCGCTGCGCCTGGGCCAGGGTTTCCTTGCGCTCGGCGAGGGTCGCCTGGGCCTGGCGCAAGGCCAGGTGGAAACGGTCCTGGTCGATGGTGAACAACACGTCGCCGCGCTTGATCAGTTGGTTGTCGCGGACCTCGACCTGCTGGATCAGGCCGGAGACGTCCGGGGCGATCTGGATCACGTCGGCGCGGATATGCCCGTCGCGGGTCCAGGGGGCGAACATGTAATACAGGACCATCTGCCAGACCAGCACGGTCGCCAGGGTCACTACCAGCAGCGTCAGGACAACACGGCCCAAGGTCAACAAAGGTTTTTTCATGGCAGCATCAGGCTTCGGCAAAAGTGGTCCACCGTACCGAGCAGCACGGCGTAGAGCGCAACGTTGAAGAGTGCCCGGTGCCAGACCAGGCGATAGAAATGCACGCGGTTGAGCACGGCATGCAGTGCGAGGAACAGCACATAGGTCAGCAGCATCATCACCAGCAGCGTGGGCAGGAATACCCCGCTGATATCCAGTTCACCGATCACAGGGGCGCTCCATCGATGCCATAAGGCAGTTGCGGTTGACGGTCGGCGGGCTCCAGCACCACTTCCACACCCGGCAGCAGCGCCAGGCGCAGGCCACTGAGTGCGTGCAGCAGGTGCAGGCGGGCATCGCCATGGCCGTCCATGGCGTCGATATTCAGGGCGCGGCGCGCCAGTTCCATGCTGCCCAGCAGCGCGGGCGGCGCGTGCAGGCGCTCGCGGGCATCGAGGCAGGCCTGGAAGTGCGCGCCAACTTCCGCGATGACTTTTTCCAGCGCCGCCCGAGGCTGCGCCGACGCCCGCGGCAGGTACGCCAGCAGGTCGAGCAGGTTCAAGCCGACGCGCAGGTCACGCAGGGCGCTGCCGCTGTCCTGGCCGGTCTGGCTCAGGCGCGGCAGGTGCTGCATCAGGCGGTCGAGCATCTGCACGCCGAGGCGCCGATGCTCGGCAAGCGTCGCCGGCCGGGTCATGCCGACGATGTCGCGCCAACTGAAACGGGTCAGGCGCTTGGCCGCCAGCTCGACGCCGAACGGGCGCATCACCAACGTCCAGAGGAAGGCGAACAGCAGCCCCACGGGCCCGGCGATGTTGGCGTTGACGAAGGCCAGGAAGTCGGCGTCGTAGGCACCCTGGATGCTGATGAACGACGCAGTGTTGACGATGGTCAGCAACGTGCCGAGGTAGAAACGCGGCTGCACGGTCAGGGTGCCGACGCAGATGAACGGGATGGCGAAGGCCAGCACCAACATCGGGAAGTCATGCAGGTTCGGCAGCACCAGGAACAGGTAGAGGCTGGCGAACACCACCGACAGCGTGGTCCAGAAGAAGAACCGGTAGATCTGCGGCGCCGGGTCGTCCATTGCCGCGAAGAAGCTGCACGCCACCGCCGCGAGGATCACCGCGCTGGCGCCATCGGCCCAGCCCGTCAGGACCCACAGGGCGGTGGCGGCGAGGATCGCGGTGAAGGTGGAGAACACCGAATAGAGCATCAGGCCGCGGTCGAGAAAAGGTGTCAGCCGGCCCAGTCGCCAGTGCCGGTACACGGCGCGCCAGGGCGAGAGGTCTTCGCGGGCGATGGCGTGTTTCAGGCTGCAGCAGTCCTGCCACAGGTCGATCCACTCGCCGAGCCGATAGAGCGCGTTGGACAGCAGCAGGCCGGGGCGTTCATCCAGCTCGGCGACGCTGGGTTGCAGGCGTTCGAGCTGTTCGCGCAGCGCCGACCAGCGCGCCACCGAGGCGTCATCAGCGCTGGCGCGCAGCCATTCGCGGGTGCTCGCCAGCAGCGGCTGCAGGGTTTGCGCCTGCTGCGGCGCGCGGGCTTCGACGGCGAGCAAGGCGTCGTCCAGCGCATCGATCACCGGCAGCAGGTGAATCATCCGCCCGCGCAGCTCGCGGGCGTTCTTCACCGTCTGCGGGCGGGCGCCTTCGTGAGAGAGCTGGCCGATCATCATTTCCAGCGAGTTGAAGGTGGTGACCATCGAGGCGCGCAGGCTGCCGACGGTGTCGGCGGCGGTGTCGCGGGCGAGGAAGGTGTCGCTGTAGCGGATCGCCTCGGCGAACCAGTTGCCGGTGGCGCCGACGAACACCGGGGTCAGCCGGCGTGGCCAGAACATCGCACCGACCACCGCCGCGCAGACGATGCCGAGGCAGATTTCCTGGGCCCGCGACGAGGCGATGTCGAACACCGCCAGCGGGTTATCCACCACGGGCAAGGCGATCATCGGCAAGGTGTAGCCGGCCAGCATCAGGGTGTAGCTGTTGGCGGTGCGCAAGTGCAGCGAGAGGAACAGCAGCGTGGCCGTCCACAGCGCGACGGCGATGGTCAGCAGCACCGGCGCCTGCACCAGCATCGGCACCAGAAACACCGCGCCGGCAGCACCGATCAGCGTGCCGACCGCGCGGTACAACGCCTTGGAACTGGTGGGCCCGACGAACGGGCTGGAGACGATGTACACCGTGGCCATCGCCCAGTAAGGCCGCGGCAGTTGCAACAGCAGGGCGATGTACAGCGCGATCATCGACGCGGCGAAGGTGCGCACGCCGTAGAACCAGTCCCGCGCCGGTGGCATGGAGCTGAAGAAATCTTTCACAGGGGCAGGCCCGGCGAGCGCTGGGCCGCCTCTTCGAAGGCCTTGATCACGCGCAACGCGGCTTCCAGGTCGGCGGCGGGAATGTCCTTGAGCACATCGCGGCGCAGGCGCACCAGTTCGCCCTCGATGGCTTCGGCCAGTTCCCGGCCCTTGTCGGTCAGGCTCAGGGCCTTGGCCCGGCGGTCGCCCGGGTCTTCGCTGCGGCAGACGTAGCCGGCGCCGCACAACTGGTCCAGCAGGCGCACCAGCGACGGGCTTTCTACCCCTACCGCCTGGGCCACCGCGACCTGATGCACCCCGTCGCCCAGGCGCAGGATCATCAGCAGCGGCACCGCACAGGCTTCGGAAATGCCGAAGCGCGCCAGCGTGGTCTGGCAGATGCGCCGCCAGTTGCGGCTGGCCGCGACCATGCCGCTGCTGGTGTTCATTTGCAGTGCGTCGAGTTTCATGGGAACGGTAGTGACCATATTCATAGTTTGCTAACTATCAATGTTCTTCGATCACGCCCCCGAGCGTCAATAGCCTTTCGGCGTGGCCCGGATCAAGGGCCACGGACTCACATCAGATACGCAACTGGGCTTCCAGTTTCATCGCCAGCGCCAGCGGGCTGCCGAGGCTGATGGCCTGATCGCGCCAGAACAGATAACGCAGATCGTTGCCGCTGGTATTGAAGTGCAGCGCCAGCTCTTCCGCCGCCTGCGCAACCCCCGCCACCGCCGCCAGCTCCAGCCAATACACCCCGGCACGGCTGTCGGCGGCGACCTGCTGACCATGCAGCAAACGATAGCCCACCTCGAAACGGCAGCGCGCATCGCCACGCTGGGCGCCACGGAAAAACCATTCGTAGGCTTTTTGCAGGTCCACCGACCAGAGATTGCCGCCGCCGTCGCAGACCTCTTCTTCAAACAGATCGCCCAGCGCCGCTGCCGCCTCGGCCAGCCCGGCCTCGAAGGCGTGCCGGTAATACTCGGCGGCGTTGAGATAGGAAATTTCCACGCCCTTGCCGAAGTAATGCTGCTGACCGAGGTTGAACCAGGCCACCGCACTGCCCTGCAACGCCGCCATGCGCAGCAGGTGTCCGGCGAGCGTCGGATCGGCGCGCCAGTAGCGGCCGTTGAGCCAGATCCAGCCCAGGTCGTTGAGCGCCGTGACACTGCCTTCCAGCGCCTGCCGGCGTAGATCGCCATAGACCGCCAGCAAGTCCGGAGCCTCATCCAGCAGGCTGACCAGGCTGAAGCGCTCCCCAAGCGCCGCTCGCTGCGCCGGCAGGCCGACGCCGGTGTACAGCCGCCGCACGCGCAGACGGCCAGGCGCGGGCACGACACGCTCGGGCAAGAGGCGCCCGAGCAGAGAGTAGATATTGCTGGCAGCAGACATGTTCATCCTCACTGAACCGCCCTCCCTGGTTTCTGCGCGGGCGTTGAGGCGTGATTCTGCTGGGCGTCACGACAAAACCTGTCGCGGACACGTTGGTCGGGGCAATTCAACGGTTCATCCCTGAATGGGTAAATTAATGGCAAACTGCCATGCCTTCTGCTGGACATCATGCTTTCGCCGCAAGCCTAGACAAGGACTGACCGTTTTGCCCTCCGCCACCACCCGCGCCACCCTCAGCCGTCAATGGGAATTGCTGCGCCAGCTCCCCAGCCGCTCCCCCGGCATCACCAGCGCGGAGCTGGTCCTGCGCCTCAAGGACGCCGGCTTCAGCATCAGCAAGCGCAGCATCGAACGCGACCTCAACGAGCTGTCGCTGATCTTCCCGCTGGAGCGCAACGACCGCAGTATTCCCTACGGTTGGTACTGGGCGGCGAACGCCTACGTGGACTTGCGCGGCCTCAGCGTGGGCGAGGCGCTGAGCCTGGCGCTGGTGGAAGACGCGGTGCGGCCCCTGCTCCCCGGCAGCATGCTCAAAGGGCTGGATGCGCGCTTCAGCCATGCCCGGCAAAAGCTCGAACACCTTTCGTCGGAGAACAAGGCGGCGCGCTGGCTCGACAAGGTCGCCAGCGTGCGTCCGGACATGAACATGCAGGCCCCGGAAGTCTCCGACGCCATACTGGAAACGGTGCAAAAGGCCCTGCTTGAGGAATACCAGTTGCAGTGCCAGTACTACTCGGCGCACACCGACCGAACCGTGGAACTGACCCTCAACCCGCTGGCGCTGATCCAGCGCGGCCAGGTCGCCTACCTGATCGCCACCGCCCAACCGTTCACCGACACCCGCCAGTTCGCGGTGCACCGCTTCCGCCAGGTGAGCGTGCTGGCCAGCCCGGCCCAGGGCCTGGACGCCTTCGACCTGCAAAGCTACCTGCGCAGTGACGCCCTGCAATTCGGCAGCGCCGAGAAAATCGAATTGCACGCCTGGGTCAGCAGCAACCTCGCACGGCTGGTGCGCGAGACGCCGCTGTCAGCGGACATGACCCTGACCGACCTGGAACACGGCCACAGGCTCCAGGCCACGGTCAGCAACAGTTGGAGCCTGCGCTGGTGGCTGCTCAGCCAGGGCGATGAACTGATCGTCGAACAGCCAACGGCGCTGCGCCAGTTGATCGCCAAGACCCTGACCAGCGCCGCAGCGCAGTATCAGGACGAGTAATTCAGCGCTGCATCCCCCAGCGCCGCACCGTCACCCGCTCCAGCACGTTGAACACCAGACTCTCCACCAGCAGACCGATCAGGATCACCACCGCAAGGCCAGCGAACACCTTGTCGGTGTACAGCTCGTTGCGGTTCTGGAAGATGTACCAGCCCAGCCCGCCTTTGCCGCTGGTGGCGCCGAACACCAGTTCGGCGGCGATCAGCGTGCGCCAGGCGAAGGCCCAGCCAATCTTCAGGCCCGAAAGGATCGACGGCAGCGCCGCCGGCACCAGAATGTGCACCACCAGCCGCAGTCCGCGCAGGCCGTAGTTGCGCCCGGCCATGCGCAGGGTTTCGTTGACGCCGAGAAAACCGGCGTAGGTGTTCAGCGCCAGAGCCCAGAGCACCGAGTGCACCAGCACGAAAATCAGGCTGTTCTCGCCCAGGCCGAACCACAGCAGCGCCAACGGCAACAAGGCGATGGCCGGCAGCGGGTTGAACATCGAGGTCAGAGTGTCGAGCAAGTCGCGGCCGATCTGCGTGGATACCGCCAGGCTGGTCAGGCCGAACGCCAGGACGATGCCCAGCACGTAGCCCTTGAGCAGCACCACCAGCGACACGCCGACTTTCTCCAGCAGCTCTCCGCTGATCAGGCCGTCGTACAGCGCCTGGGCGGTTTGCAGGAAGGTCGGCAGCAGCAGGTCGTTGCCCTGATAGCGGGCCGCAGCCTCCCAGAGGATCGCCAGCACGATCAGGATCACGCTCTTGCGCAGCCAACGTTGCTGCCACAGGCGCTGGGCCAGCGGCAGTTCGCGCTCCAGGGCGATGCCGTCCCAGGGTTGCAGGGCGATTTCGTATTCCTGACGCGGGGAAGATGAAGTGGTCATGAGAAAGCTCCCGGTCAGTAGGCGATGCGAATGTCGTTGAAGCCCAGGTCAGCCTCATCGGCCGGCGCCTGGCCGTCTTCGAACAACAGGTTGTGGATACGCCGGGCGCTGGCCTGGAAGTCGCTGCCGCCGAGGCTGTGCAGGTCGTATTGATGGCTGTGGATCTCGGCGCGGACCCGCCCCGGATGCGGCGACAACAGCAGAATGCGGTTGCCCACCACCAACGCTTCCTCAATCGAGTGGGTGACGAACAGCAGGGTGAAACGCACCTCCTCCCACAACGCCAGCAGCTCTTCCTGCATCTTGCGCCGGGTCAGGGCGTCGAGGGCGGCGAAGGGTTCGTCCATGAGCAGGATCTTCGGCTGCATGGCCAGTGCCCGGGCGATCGAAACCCGCGCTTTCATGCCGCCGGACAAGGTGTGCGGATAGGCGTCGGCGAACGCCGCCAGGCCGACTTTCTCCAGGTAGTGCAGCGCCCGCTGCTCGGCCTCGGCGCGCTTGAGGGTGCCGGACACCAGCAGCGGGAACATGACGTTCTGCTTCACGGTTTTCCAGGGCGGCAACTGGTCGAACTCCTGGAACACCACGATGCGATCAGGGCCGGGGCCATGCACCGCCTGGCCCTGCAGGCGGATGCTGCCTTCGCTCGGGGCGATGAAGCCGGCGACGGCCTTGAGCAAGGTCGACTTGCCGCAGCCGGACGGCCCGAGCAGGACGAAGCGGTCGCCCTTGTCCACTTCGAAACTGACCTGGTGGGTGGCCCGCACCACGCGCTGCGCGGTGCGGTATTCCAGGCTGAGAGAATCCACCTGCAACAACGGTGGGGTGTCTATGGGGCTGAGCTTGCTGACCGTGTGGCCTTGCAATGGGGCGGTCATGAACTCAGCTCCCCTGCAACGGCTTGTCGTCCTGGAAGAAGTAGTCCTTCCACGATTCCGGCTTGTGCTTGATGGCGCCGACCCGGTACAGGAACTCGGCCAGCGGATAGGTGTTCTTCGGCGTGATGCTGAATTCGTACTTCGGGTTGTCGATGATCTTCAGCAGCTCGTCGCGGCTGATCTTGGCCTTGGTCACGCGGATGTAGGTGTCCGCCGCCGCGGCCTTGTCGTGCTGAGCGAAGTCCGCCGCTTCGGCGAGGGCATCGACGAAGGCCCGGTAGGTTTTCGGGTTGTCCTTGCGGAATTTCTCGGTGGTGAATAGCACTGTTGGCGAGTTGGGTCCGAGCAGCTCATAGGTGTCGAGCACGACGTGAACGTCCTTGTTCGCCAGCGCCTGGTCCTGGAACGGCGGGTTGGAAAAGTGCGCGTTCAGCTCGGTGCCGCCGGCCAGCAGCGCCGCGGTGGCGTCCGGGTGCGGGACGGCCAGGCTGTACTTGTCGAGACGGTTGTATTCCTTGTCGCCCCACTGCTTGGCAGCGGCGTATTGCAGGAAGCGCGACTGCACCGAGACACCCACCGCCGGCAGGGCGATGCGGTCTTTTTCGGTGAAGTCGGCGATGGTCTTCACGTTCGGGTTGCTGCTCAGCAGGTAGTACGGGAAGTTGCCGAGCGACGCCACGGCCTTGACGTTCTGCCGGCCGTAGGTGCGGTCCCAGATGGTCAGCAGCGGACCGACGCCGGCGCCGACGATATCCACCGAACCGGACAACAGCGCGTCGTTGGTCGCGGCGCCGCCGGACAGTTGGGTCCAGTCGACCTTGATGTCGAGGCCCTGCGCCTTGCCGTGCTTCTCGATAAGGCCCTGGTCGCGGACGACGTTTAGCAGCAGGTAGACGATGCCGAACTGTTCGGCGATGCGGATTTCGCCTTCGGCCTGGGCCACGCTCGGGGCGACAAGGCTGCCGGCGATCAGGCTGGCGCCCAGGCCGATACTGGCCGCGAGGCGGCTGAATGAGTTACGCATGGTGAATTCCTCGACAGATCAGAACGGGGCGTCGCCCTGGATGGTGGTGCGGTACAGCTTGCGGCGCAGGTGCGCCGGGCAGCCGGCGGCCAGATGGATCAACGAGCGGTTGTCCCAGAACACCAAGTCATGGGGGCGCCATTGATGGCGGTAGATGTTCTGCTCCAGCACGCTGTGGGCGTACAGCTCGGCGAGGATCTGCCGGCTTTCGTCTTCGGGCAGGCCGACGATGCGGGTGGTGAAGCCTTCGCTGACGAACAGCGCCTTGCGACCGTTTTCCGGGTGGGTGCGGACCACCGGGTGAATGACTTCCTGAACCTGCGCCAGTTGCTCGGCGGTCAGGGTCGGACGCCAGTTGCCTTCGAATTTGGTTTCGCTGTAGCGCGCGGTGTAGGAGTGCGCCGCGCTGCGCCCTTCGACCGCCTTGCGCAGGTGTTCCGGCAGGCTTTCCCAGGCTTTGTGCATGTCGGCGAACAGGGTGTCGCCGCCTTCGCTGGGCAGTTCCTGGGCATGCAGCATCGAACCCAGGCTCGGCAGCTCCTTGTACGACAGGTCCGAGTGCCAGAACTTGCCGGCATCGCCCAGGCCGACGTTCTGGCCGTTCTCGACGATGTTGGAGACGATGAGGATTTCCGGGTGATTGGCCAGCAGGAACTGCTTCAGCACATGGATCTGCAGCACGCCGAAACGGCGGCTGAAGGCGATCTGTTGTTCGGGGGTTATGCGCTGGTCGCGAAAGACCAGGACATGATGGTCGAGGTGTGCCCGGTGGATGCGAGCGAAGTCTTCGCCATTGACCGCAAGGGACAAATCCAGGCCGATGATCTCGGCGCCGACTGCGCCGTTGAAAGGCCGTATTTCAAAGGTTTGTTGCTGCGCGCCGTCGATGGACGACAAGACGTTAGAGACCGCTGACATGATTCACTCCCACCCAGAGCGCGCCCAACAGGTGCGCGCATCGATCAAGAAACTCACGGGGTTTGCCGTGTTGGTTCGTGTTCGTGCGGCGCGCCGATTGGTCGGCGGGTACGCAGGGGAATGACTATAAAGGCATAAGAAAAATTATTTAAATACCTTTAGGAAATAAGAATATTCGGGTTTTGGGGCCCTCACCTACGGGCCCTGTAGGAGCGAGCTTGCTCGCGATGAACCCCAAACGGGCCCGCTCTCACCCGGAAAAACTCCCGGCCGTCGCCTGCAACCCCGCCAACAGCAACCGCTGATACACCTCCTCCTTCAACCCATCCGGCTTCTCCAGCCCCATCCGCGCCAACTGTGCCGGATACGCCTCCGGCGCCGGAGCATCCAGCGCCGCCTTGCCCAACTCCAATGCCTCGCTCAGCTTGAACTTGCTCTTCAGCCAGTTCAGCGCCCGCAACAGATCCCGCTCCTCGGCAGTGAAATCACAACCCAGCGGATACTCCGGAAACAGCCGCCCATGCCGCGCACGCAGCCCCTCCAGACGTTGCGGCGTGTTGTCGGTAAAGCGCGCATCAAGGACGAAGTCTTCCGCCAGCTTGCCGGCCTTCTGCGCCTGGGCCTGCAACTGTGGCTGGAAGCGCGAGTCGCTGATCGCCAGCAGGCGGGCGATGACTTCGGCGTCGGTCTGCCCGCGCAAGTCGGCGATGCCGTATTCGGTAATCACAATGTCCCGCAGGTGCCGGGGAATGGTGCAGTGCCCGTACTCCCAGACGATATTCGAACTCACCTCGCCGCCCGCCTCGCGCCAGGAGCGCAACAGCAGGATCGAGCGTGCGCCTTCCAGCGCATGGCCCTGGACCACGAAGTTGTATTGCCCGCCCACGCCGCTGAGCACGCGGCCGTCTTCCAGTTGGTCGGCCACCCCGGCGCCCATCAGGGTCATGGTGAACACCGTGTTGATAAAGCGGGCATCGCGGCGTTGCAAACGCTTGAGCGCTTCCTGGCCGTACAACTCGTTGATGAAGCTGATGGCGCCCATGGCGATCCGCGCGCGGCTCTCCATCGGCAACTCGCGCAAACGCTGATAAAACGCCCGCGGCCCGAGGAAAAAGCCGCCGTGCACCAGCACGCCCTCGGCGCCGGGTGGCGCGCCGGCGTTGGCCGCCTGCTGGCGTGCTTCGTCGGCATACACCGGGCGCCGGACGATGCCCGCTTCGAGCAACGCCAGCAGGCCGTTGACGAACATTTCGCTGCAACCGTAGAGCCCGTGGACGAATGGCATGACGCCGCCTTCCCGCTCGATCAGCCCTTGCCACGGCGACAGGTCCAACTCGCCCAGCAGCGCCTGATACCCCGGCGTATCCGCCTGCCGCGCCAGCAGTGCGGCGGTCAGCGCATCGCCCATGGCGCCGATGCCAATCTGCAGCGTGCCGCCGTCGCGCACCAGGGTGCTGGCGTGCACGCCGATCAGATGGTCCTGGGTGCTGACCGGCATGTTCGGTGTGGAAAACAGCCGGCAGCGTTCCGGGGTGTCGATCAACAGGTCGAAGTCATTGCGCGCCAGCTCCGCCGTGCCAGGCATGTACGGCAGCTCGGCGTGCACCTGCCCCAGCAGCAGGATGGTTTCGCCAGCGGCGCGGCGGCGGGCGATCATCGGCAGCAGGTCGAGGGTGATGTCGGGGTTGCAGCTCAGGCTCAGGTGATCGGGGCGGGTGTCGTCCTCGGCCACCAGTTGCGCGATGAGGTTCAGGCCCTTGGCATTGATGTCACGGGCGGCATGGCTGTAGTTGCTGCTGACGTAGTCCTGCTGCGCCTGCGGGCTGTGCAGCAGGCTGCCGGGCTGGAGGAAGAACTGCTCGACGCGGATGTTCGCCGGCAACCGGCTGGCCCGCAGGTCGGCGAGGTAATCCAGCTCCTGGTAATCGGCGAACACCCGCTCGACGAAGGGTTCGAGAAAGCGCCGCTGCAGGCCATCGCCGAGGTCGGGGCGGCCGAGGGTCAACGCGGTGTAGATCGTCAAGCGCCGCTCCGGCAGCGTCCGCACCCGCGCATACAGCGCGTTGACGAAGCGGTTGGGCTTGCCCAGCCCCAACGGCAGCCCCATGTGAATATGCGCCGGCAATTGCGCCAGCACCTGCTCCACCGCGTCCTCGATCGAATACCTGTGCACTGTGCCCTCTCCCCGTGGCGCCCGTGAGTACAGCTTGGACCGGGCGGGTGTCCGAATTACTCCACGGTAGCCAGAAACGACGAAGCCCGCACAAGGCGGGCTTCGTTGCGAGGTTCGCGAGGCTTACAGGCCGGACATCTTCTTGATGGCGCCTTTCAGGTCGTCATCCGAGCAGTCGGCGCAGGTGCCTTTCGGCGGCATGGCGTTGATGCCGGTGATCGCCTTGGCGAGGATGCCATCGAGGCCACCCTGGTGGTCGGCGCGCTCTTTCCAGGCCGCGGTATCGCCGACTTTCGGCGCGCCCAGCAGACCGGTGCCATGGCAGGCATTGCAGTGCTTGGCGATGATTTCATCCGGGGTCTTGGCACCGCCGCCGCCTGCGGAGGCAGCCACTTCCATTCCCTTGCATTCCTGACCCTGGACGCAGACCTGGCCGACGGGTTCCAGTCGCTTGGCGATCTCGTCGTTGGTCGTAGCCTGAGCACTGACTGCCCAAAGGGCCACTACGGTAGCTGGTACGGCCAGCATTTTCTTGATTAGGTTCACACGTACACCCTCATGGTGGCTAGTCACGCCCGCGGCCACGGATTCGCAGGCGGCGCAAGTATAGCGGGAACCCCGCCGCACCGAAACAGCCCTACAGACTAAAGGGGTTTAGCCGCGACAATCAGCCGCGCCACGCTCTGTTCGCAAGCCTCTGTTCAGAAGTTCGCCGGGGTGGCTGCGCTGATCAACCGTGCCGGCTCATCGTAGGGATTGCGGAAGCGGTGCGGCTTGGTGCTTTCGAAATAGTAGCTGTCGCCCGCCTCGAGGATGAAGGTTTCCATGCCCACCACCAGTTCCAGCCGACCTTCGAGCAGAATGCCGGTCTCTTCGCCGTCATGGGTGAGCATTTCTTCGCCGGTGTCGGCGCCTGGCGGGTAGATCTCGTTGAGAAAGGCGATGGCGCGGCTCGGATGCCCGTTGCCGACCAGCTTCATGGTCACGGCGCCGTCCGAAATGTCGATCAGTTCGTGGGCCTTGTAGACGATCTGCTTCGGATTTTCCGGCAGCAGGTCTTCGGCAAAAAACTCCATCATCGACATCGGAATCCCGCCGAGCACCTTGCGCAGCGAGCTGATGGACGGGCTCACGCTGTTTTTCTCGATCATCGAGATGGTGCTGTTGGTCACGCCCGCGCGCTTGGCGAGTTCCCGCTGAGACAGGCCCTTGAGCTTGCGAATGGCTTGTAGTCGTTCACCGACGTCCAATGCTGGAGCCCTCCTGACGAACGTATGGGGTCGAAATGTGCGCCATCATCGCAACAGCGTTCAGTATTTACAACACTTCGACCCGCAGCTCGTCAGTGATGGCGCGTCACTCTCCGGTATAGATCAGCGGCACCCGGCGCAGGTTGCAAAAGATTTGATACGGGATGGTATCGGCCTTCGCCGCCACCTCGCTGGCCAGTACCCGCTTGCCCCACAACTCCACCGGACTGCCGAGACCGGCTTGTGGCACGTCGGTAAGGTCGATGCACAGCATGTCCATGGAAACCCGCCCAATCAGTTGACTGCGCTGGCCGGCGACCACCACCGGCGTGCCGGTTGGCGCGTGACGCGGATAGCCATCGGCATACCCCATGGCGACCACGCCGACCCGGGTCGGACGCGGGCTGACAAAGCGCGCGCCGTAGCCCACCGGCTCACCGGCGGGCAATTCACGCACGCTGATGACGCGGGACTTGAGGGTCATCACCGGCTGCAAACGGTCCGCTTCGGCGTGCGAGGTTTCGAACGGGGTGGCGCCGTAGAGCATGATGCCCGGACGCACCCAATCACTCGGAATCTGTGGCCAGCCAAGCACGGCCGGCGAGTTGCGCAGGCTGACTTCGGCGTCGAGGCCCTGGCGCGCGGCCTGGAACACCGCCACCTGGTCGTTGCTGGCCTGGCTGTCCAGTTCGTCGGCGCGGGCGAAGTGGCTCATCAGCACGATCTTCGACACTTTGCCGCTGGCCTGCAGGCGCTGGTACGCGGGTTGATAGTCCTTCGGATGCAGGCCCACCCGGTGCATGCCTGAGTCGAGCTTGAGCCAGACCTGGATCGGCTTGGCCAGCGCGGCCTTCTCGATCGCCTCCAGTTGCCACAGCGAATGGACCACGCACCAGAAGTCGTGCTGGACGATCAGCGGCAGTTCGTCGGCCTCGAAGAAGCCTTCCAACAACAGCACCGGTGCCTTGATCCCCGCCTCGCGCAGCGCCAGCGCCTCTTCGATGCAGGCCACGGCAAAACCATCGGCCTCGGCTTCCAGCGCCTGGGCGCAGCGCACCGCGCCATGCCCGTAGGCATCGGCCTTGATCACCGCCAGGGCGCGGGCCCCGGAGAGTTGACGGGCAATCTGGAAGTTGTGGCGGAGTGCTTGCAGGTCGATCAGGGCACGGGCGGGACGCATGACGGCAGCCTTCTGGCAGTCTGTTTGAGGAAAAAAGACCCGGCGCCTGAACGGCACCGGGTGAAGACGAGAGAGCGTTACGGAAGCGCGGCAACCACCGACATTTCAACCAGGATTTCCGGTTCGCAGAGCTTGGCTTCGACCGTGGCGCGGGCCGGTGCGACGCCTTTGGGCAGCCACTTGTCCCACACTGCGTTCATGCCCTGGAAATCGGCATCGATGTCTTTCAGGTAAATGGTCACCGAAAGCAGGCGGTTCTTGTCGGTGCCTGCCAGGTCCAGCAGGCGTTCGATATTGCCCAGCGTTTCACGGGTCTGTTGTTCGATCCCGGCGTTCATGTCGTTGCCCACCTGGCCCGCCAGATACAGGGTGCCGTTGTGGGTGACGATCTGACTCATGCGCTCATTGGTGAGCTGGCGCTGGATTGCCATGCTTGGCGGTCTCCTGGTGTTGTCCGTAGCGTGAAATATCGAGGCCTTCGGCACTGATCTGCGGCTTTTTCCGGGCGATCAGGTCAGCCAGCAGACGGCCGGAGCCGCATGCCATGGTCCAGCCGAGCGTGCCGTGACCGGTGTTGAGGAACAGGTTGCGGAACGGTGTGGCACCCACGATCGGCGTACCGTCCGGGGTGGTCGGGCGCAGGCCGGTCCAGAATTCGGCCTCGCTCAGGTTGCCGCCCAGAGGATAGAGATCGTTGACGATCATCTCCAGCGTTTCGCGCCGACGCGGGTTGAGCGACAGGTCAAAACCAGCGATTTCAGCCATGCCGCCCACGCGGATGCGGTTGTCGAAACGGGTGATGGCGACCTTGTAGGTCTCGTCGAGAATAGTCGAAGTCGGAGCCATGTCCGGGTTGGTGATCGGCACGGTCAGCGAGTAACCCTTGAGCGGGTAGACCGGCGCCTTGATGCCCAGCGGCTTGAGCAGTTGCGGCGAGTAGCTGCCGAGCGCCAGCACGTAGCGGTCGGCGGTTTCCAGCTTGCCGTCGATCCATACGCCGTTGATGCGGTCGCCGGCGAAGTCCAGGCGCTGGATGTTCTGGCCGAAGCGGAACTCGACGCCCAGCTTGATCGCCATGTCCGCCAGGCGGGTGGTGAACAGTTGGCAGTCGCCGGTCTGGTCATTCGGCAGGCGCAGCGCACCGGCGAGGATGTCGGAAACGTTGGCCAGGGCCGGCTCGACGCGGGCGATGCCTTCGCGGTCCAGCAGTTCGTAAGGCACGCCGGCCTGTTCGAGGACGGCGATGTCCTTGGCGGCGTTGTCCAGTTGCGCCTGGGTGCGGAACAGTTGGGTGGTGCCGAGGGAGCGGCCTTCGTAGGCGATGCCGGTTTCAGCGCGCAGTTCGTCGAGGCAGTCGCGGCTGTACTCGGACAGCCGCACCATGCGCTCCTTGTTCACCGCGTAGCGGTTCGCGGTGCAGTTGCGCAGCATCTGGGCCATCCACAGGTACTGGTCGACGTCGCCCGTGGCCTTGATCGCCAGCGGTGCGTGGCGCTGCAGCAGCCACTTGATGGCTTTCAGCGGAACGCCCGGCGCGGCCCATGGCGAGGCATAACCTGGCGAGACCTGGCCGGCGTTGGCGAAACTGGTTTCCATGGCCACCGCCGGCTGGCGATCGACCACCACGACCTCGAAACCTTGCCGGGCCAGATAGTAGGCACTGGCGGTTCCGATCACACCGCTACCAAGTACCAGAACGCGCATGTTGTATCCCTCGAAGCGGCGCACCGCAGACATTTATTGTGAAAGGCATGAATGCGCGCAGTGTAAAAAACTCGAGGCAGTGCATTTCACTATATAAAAACCTATATTTGGCGAGAATTCTCGGCAAAGTTGGCTTTTACAAAGGGGCATCCACTATGAGAACCCAGCACCAAAGCAAGCGTGAACTGGACAAGATCGACCGGAATATCCTGCGCATCCTGCAGACCGACGGGCGTATTTCCTTCACCGAGCTGGGCGAAAAGGTCGGGCTTTCGACCACACCGTGCACCGAGCGGGTCCGCCGCCTGGAGCGCGAAGGCATCATCATGGGCTACAACGCCCGCCTCAATCCGCAGCACCTTAAAGGCAGCCTGCTGGTGTTCGTGGAGATCAGCCTGGACTACAAGTCCGGCGACACCTTCGAGGAATTCCGCCGCGCCGTGCTCAAGCTGCCGCACGTGCTGGAATGCCATCTGGTCTCGGGTGACTTCGACTACCTGGTGAAAGCGCGGATTTCCGAAATGGCCTCGTACCGCAAGCTGCTCGGCGACATCCTGCTGAAGCTGCCGCACGTGCGCGAATCGAAGAGCTACATCGTCATGGAAGAAGTGAAGGAAAGCCTGAACCTGCCGATTCCCGACTGATTCCTACACCAGCACCTGACGGGTGCTGGCGATGAACTGATGAACCAATTGCTCGGCCCCCGCATCGATCATCTCTTGCGGGCCGCGCCCACGCGGGCACGGCAAGCGCGGCGTGGTGCCGAACAGCCGGCAGATCAGCGGCCGTTCCTCGTACACCGTGCAGCCCTGGGGACCGAGGTGCACGCAGTTGAGTTCGGCCAGCGCGGCCTCCTGCTCCTCGGCGCTCTTGCGCGGCAGGCGTGCCATCTCCTCGCTGGAGGTGGTCACCGGCCCGCAGCAGTCGTGGCAGCCGGGCACGCAGTCGAACGACGGAATCTGTTCGCGCAGGAAGCGAATCTTATGGCTGTTACAGGACATGAGAGGACACTGACAGGGACGGCTCGGTATTTTGCCGAAGGGCTCGTCAAACATGAAGCCCAACCACCGCAAAATTATTAATCCACGGTCCGATGAGTAAATCATCCACCTTCGCACCGAATATCCAGGTTCACTACTGTTAAAAATGTCAGTTTTCGCCCTCCCGGCAAGCGCCTATTGTTTGAAGTGCCAAAACGGCACTTAACAACTTGGACGCGCGATCATGAACCTTATTGAAAATGGAAATTTTGAATCAGGAACTGAACCATGGACAACGATGGCAGGACAACCTTTAACGTTTGAAATTATTTCATGGAACAATAAAAAGTGGTTACTTACCAATGGACTTGACGGCCCATCCAATGGAAACCTCCAACAAATAATCCCTAACTCCGATGAATTATCGGGCATTCACTTTCGGCTAACGATCACGGCAAAAGCTGTTCCCACCGGGGGGACAATGCAAAGTGGCGCCCAGTCCGACAACGATGCAAATCGTCTGATCGGGGAAGTGATCGCTTATCCTTTTTTATATCCTCTACTCCCTGACACACCGAACCAAGCGGGGTCTATACGCGTTTCCGTCAAGGAACAAACTTATACTCACCGCTTCACAATAAATCACCTTCCCCCCACTACCCATGGGAAACTTGCGATCGTCAACTGGGGCCTGGGAGATACGGACAAAGCCAATATATTGATAACCGATATAAAGTTTGAAGCGGTCGATCCCGCGGTCGATCCGGAAGAGCCCGCGGAAAATGTCAGCGTCATTGATCTTTCCAGTCTCGGACTGCCGGCCGTCAATGTGTCGCCCATGAAAGTAATCAAATGATTGCGCACCGCTAGCCTCGGCGGCTCCGGTGAGCCGCCGAGCATCATCCCGGCAACGACTGAGCCCTAAGTCGCATGACGCGTTCAGTCCGATATTGTTCCGACCTGATGCAAGACATATCCTGCGCCGCATAGCCCGCCTCAGGACCACTACCCGATGCCGCCTCGCGCTCAGCAGTCAACCTCGCACACCGCTTCCTATTACGCCGCCAGCAGCGTCCCGCAGCCGGACTACCCGCGCCTGACCGGAGAACTGCGCTGTGACGTCTGTGTGGTCGGCGGCGGTTACTCGGGGCTGAACACCGCCATCGAGCTGGCCGACCGCGGTTTCAACGTGATCCTGCTGGAAGCGCGCAAGGTCGGCTGGGGCGCCAGCGGACGCAATGGCGGGCAACTGATCCGCGGCGTCGGCCACGGCCTCGAGCAATTCCGCCCGGTGATCGGCGAAGACGGCGTGCGCCAGATGAAGCTGATGGGCCTGGAAGCCGTGGAAATCGTCCGCCAGCGGGTCGAGCGCCACGACATCCCCTGCGATCTGACCTGGGGCTACTGCGACCTGGCGAACAAGCCGGGCGAATTCGACGATTTCGCCGAAGAGGCCCAGGCCCTGCGCGACCTTGGTTATCGCCACGAACTGCGCCTGGTCCAGCCCGAACAGATGCACAGCGTGATCGGCTCCGACCGCTACGCCGGCGGCCTGATCGACATGGGTTCCGGCCACCTGCACCCGCTGAACCTGGCCCTCGGCGAGGCGGCAGCGGCGACGCAACTGGGCGTGCAGATTTTCGAACAGTCCGCCGTCACTCGCATCGACTACGGCCCGCAGGTGACGGTGCACACTGAGCAAGGCAGCGTCCGCGCCAGCACCCTGGTGCTGTGCTGCAACGCCTACCTGAACGACCTCAACCGCGAGCTGGGCGGCAAGGTTCTTCCCGCTGGCAGCTACATCATCGCCACCGAGCCGCTGGGCGAGGAACGCGCGCGGCAACTGCTGCCGCAGAACATGGCCGTGTGCGATCAGCGGGTCACCGTGGATTACTTCCGCCTGTCCGCCGACCACCGGCTGCTGTTCGGCGGGGCCTGCCATTATTCCGGCCGTGACCCAAAAGACATCGGCGCCTACATGCAGCCGAAGATGCTCAAGGTGTTCCCGCACCTGGCGGACGTGCGCATCGATTTTCAGTGGGGCGGCATGATCGGCATCGGCGCCAACCGCCTGCCGCAGATCGGTCGGCTACGCGACCATTCCAACGTGTATTACGCCCAGGCGTATGCCGGGCATGGACTGAATGCCACGCACCTGGCCGGCCGCCTGCTCGGCGAAGCCATCAGCGGCCAGCAGAGCGGGCGTTTCGACCTGTTCGCCGGGGTCCCGCACATCACCTTCCCCGGCGGCAAACACCTGCGCTCGCCATTGCTGGCGCTGGGCATGCTCTGGCATCGGCTCAAGGAACTGACCTGACCCGTATCACGAGCGCCAGAACGGCTTGAGCCCTTCTTCCTCGGCGGCCTCGCGGCTCAGACCGATGTCATTCAACTGATCGGGCGTCAGCTCGAGCAGCGCCCGGCGGGTGCGCCAGCGATGCAGCATCAGGCCCAGGCGGCCCATGCCGGTCGGCGTGTCGATCAGTGATTTGCGCTGGCCTTGCTCCAGCTCGCAGCCATACAACTTCAATCGCACATCACTCAGGCCGTTCATCGCGTCACTCCTTTCAGGGTGGGAAACCGTGAAGAAATGATGCGCGAGAGGGAAAAAGCATTACAGATCCAACCGGCGACTATTATTTCCATACAGATTTCGCCAAATTCGCTCTGAATGCTGTATTTTTCCGACATCTGTACTGGTTGCGTCCTACAAGCCTGTCTGGAGTACGCTCATGACCCTCTACCTCAACCTCGCCGAACTGCTGGGCGCCCGCATCGAACAGGGCCTGTACCGTCCGGGTGACCGCCTGCCGTCGATACGCGCCCTGAGCCTTGAACACGGGGTCAGCCTGAGCACCGTGCAGCAGGCCTATCGACTGCTGGAAGACAACGGCCTGGTGGCGCCGCGGCCCAAGTCCGGCTACTTCGTGCCGCAACACCGCAACCTCCCGGCACTGCCGGCGATAGGTCGGCCGGCACAGCGGCCTGTGGATATCTCGCAGTGGGAGCACGTGGTGGAGCTGGTGCGCAGCGTGCCGCGCAAGGATGTGGTGCAACTGGGGCGCGGCATGCCGGATGTCGACAGCCCGACCCTGAAACCGCTGCTGCGCAGCCTGGCCCAGCTCAGCCGCCGCCAGGACATGCCTGGCCTCTACTACGACACCATCAGCGGCAACCTGGCCCTGCGCGAACAAGTGGCGCGGCTGATGCTCGACTCCGGCTGCACGGTCAACGCCGCCGACCTGGTGATCACCACCGGCTGCCACGAAGCGTTGTCGGCGAGCATCCGCGCCGTGTGCGAACCGGGGGACATCGTCGCGGTGGATTCACCGAGCTTCCACGGCGCCATGCAGACCCTCAAGGGCCTGGGCATGAAAGCCATGGAAATCCCCACCGACCCGCTCACCGGCATCAGCCTCGAAGCCCTGG
Source organism: Pseudomonas sp. 20P_3.2_Bac5 (assembly GCF_025466035.1). Classification (NCBI taxonomy): domain Bacteria; kingdom Pseudomonadati; phylum Pseudomonadota; class Gammaproteobacteria; order Pseudomonadales; family Pseudomonadaceae; genus Pseudomonas; species Pseudomonas sp. 20P_3.2_Bac5. The sequence goes on from NZ_JANLOA010000091.1 coordinate 52,116, forward strand.
AACTGGCGCTGGAACAGTGGCCGATCAAGCTGATTCAGGTGACGCCGAGCTGCAACAACCCGCTCGGCTACATCATGCCCGAGGCCCGCAAACGCGCGCTGTTGAGCCTGGCCCAGCGCTTTGACGTGGCGATCCTCGAAGACGATGTGTATGGCGACCTGGCCTACACCTACCCACGACCACGGACTATCAAGTCCTTCGACGATGACGGACGCGTGTTGCTGTGCAGTTCCTTCTCCAAAACTCTCGCACCCGGTTTGCGTATCGGCTGGGTCGCGCCGGGGCGCTACTTCGAACGGGTGCTGCACATGAAATACATCAGCACCGGCAGCACCGCACCCCAGCCACAATTGGCGATCGCCGACTTCATCGAGGCCGGCCACTATCAGCCCCACCTGCGGCGTATGCGCAGCCAATACCAGCGCGGCCGCGACCAGATGATCGACTGGGTCACTCGCTACTTCCCGCAAGGCACCCGGGTCAGCCGGCCACAGGGCAGCTTCCTGCTCTGGGTCGAATTGCCGGAACACTTCGACACCCTGCGCCTCAATCGCGCCCTGCTCGGCCAAGGCGTACAGATCGCCATGGGCAGCATCTTTTCCGCGTCGGGCAAGTACCGCAATTGCCTGCGCATGAACTACGCCGCCCGGCCGAGCCCGGCGATCGAGGCCGCGGTGCGCACCGTCGGCGAAACCGCCATTCGTCTACTGGCCGAGGAGGTAATCGCCGGGTAACGTTGCGCCGCTTCGCGCGGTCTACAGTTCAACTGCCCCGCGACCACGGAATCCTCATTTGACCAGTTATCGGCTGCTGCCCTTCCTGCTCACCCTGCTGCTGGCCCTGAGTGGCTGTGCCAGCGTCAGCGCCCCGCGCGATGTCAGCCAGGCGCTGCCGGCCAACGAATCGGCGTTCGGCCGCTCGGTGCAACGTCAGGCCGCGGCCTATGACGGGCGCTCCGGCTTTCGCCTGCTGCCCAACAGCAACGAAGCCTTCCGCGCCCGCGCCGAGCTGGTCCGCAACGCGCAAAGCAGCATCGACCTGCAGTACTACATCGTCAACGACGGCCTCAGCACCCGGGCGCTGGTGCATGAGCTGCTGGCCGCCGCCGACCGCGGCGTGCGGGTGCGCATCCTGCTCGACGACACCACCAGCGATGGCCAGGACACCGAGATGGGCGTGCTGGCCGCCCATCCGAACATTCAGATCCGCGTCTTCAACCCCCTGCAACTGGGCCGCAGCACCGGCGTCACCCGCGCCATGGGCCGGCTGTTCAACCTCTCGCGCCAACACCGGCGGATGCACAACAAGCTCTGGCTGGTGGATAACAGCATGGCCATCGTTGGCGGGCGCAACCTGGGCGACGCCTATTTCGACGCCGAGCCGAACCTGAACTTCACCGACATCGACCTGCTGGGCGTCGGCCCGGTCGCCGAACAACTCGGGCACAGCTTCGACCAGTACTGGAACAGCGCCCTGAGCCAGCCCATCGGTGATTTCCTCTACAGCCAGCCGGACGCCGACGACCTGCGCGCCAGCCGCCAGCGCCTGGAACAATCACTGGCCGAGGCGCGGCTGCAGCACAAACAACTCTACGACCGACTGATGGCCTACCAGACCCAGCCGCGCCTCGACATCTGGCGCAACGAACTGATCTGGGCTCATAGCCAGGCCCTGTGGGATGCGCCGAGCAAAGTGCTGGCCGACGACGAGCCGGACCCGCACTTGCTGATGAGCCAGCAACTGGCGCCGGACCTCAACAACGTGCGCCATGAACTGATCCTCATCTCGGCGTACTTCGTCCCCCGCGAGCCGGGCCTGCTGTACCTGACCGGACGCGCCGACGCCGGCGTCTCGGTGAGCCTGCTGACCAACTCCCTGGAAGCCACCGACGTACCGGCCGTGCACGGTGGCTACGCGCCTTATCGCAAGGCGTTGCTGGAACACGGCGTGAAACTCTTCGAATTGCGGCGCCAGCCCGGTGACCCGGGGCAGCCGCGCTACAGCGTCAGTGGCGGCTCGGATTCGAGCCTGCACAGCAAAGCGATCGTCTTCGACCGCCAGAAGACGTTCATTGGCTCATTCAATTTCGACCCGCGCTCGGTGCTATGGAACACCGAAGTCGGGGTGCTGGTGGACAGCCCGGAGCTGGCGCAATACACCCGCGACCTGGCGATCCAGGGCACGGCGCCAGCGGTGGCGTATCAGGTGGAATTGCAGGACGGGAAGCTGGTGTGGGTCACCGAGGACAACGGCCAGCGGCGCGTGCTGACCACCGAACCCGGCGGCCTGTGGCGGCGTTTCAATGCCTGGATCACCAAGGCTGTCGGGTTGGAGAAGATGCTGTGAGGCGGGGTTGGGCGCGGGCTTGGTGAGGACCGGAGGAAGTTGCGGTTGTCATGGTGCCGTTCTTGATTCCAGGTCCATATCGGCGGGCCATTTGACCTTCGGTGCCAGGAGCATGGCGATGTTGCACCACGACACATCGTTGTGGTCTTTCGGCGGGTCGGGAGGCGGTAGCGCGTCGGGGCCTTGCTGCATGTAGGTGCAGATATAGGCCCACGCGTGTTCGTCGGCACCCATGGTAGTCAGGGGGAAGCGGTCGATGACTTCATTGGTACCGGGCTTGACGATGGAGAGCACGACGCCGCCCTTGATGACGACCCCGTGCGAAGTCGCACCGCGTTTCAGCCAGCGTTCGGCCCGGACCTGTGACCAGTCGTACGCCACCGGCTCGACCCGCCAGCGTTCGAAGGGGTTCCACCAGCGGTAGTTGAAGTTGTAGGCGTAGAGGCGTTGGCGGGTGCGGTTGAAGCGGAGGGGCATATCGCGGGGAGGCGATACATCGAACTTCCAGAAGATCGGGGCTGACCAAACTCCAACGGATAAACAGCAGAGGAATATCGTCCAGATTTCAAACCTAAGTTTTTGCTCAATTGAAAAAAAGAGCCATGACAGAACAACCATCAGGATGCTCATGGCCAGCGCGAACCAGATCATCAAACCTCTGATCAACGCAGATGCGCGCGGTAGTTCCAGAAAGACATCATCTTGATGATTGGGTGTATCGAATCCAAGAGCCGGCATTACCACCGGCACATCATCAGGATGAGGCAGGTCTTCTTGCCATCCGGAGCAGGGAGAAACGAGTTGCGGCCTGTTCATAAGACTCACTTCTTCGCTCCCCCAGAAATCTCATCTTCCTTCACGATTAGCCGGGCTACGCCGGACTCATCGTGTCTGTCCAGCCAATAAGGCACTTCGAGCTTGATAGTTTGAGTATCGAGAACCTCGAGTTCCATCGACCTATCGATCATGGCGCTGTTCTCGATTCCAGGTCCATTTTGGCGGGCCA
>NZ_JANLOA010000135.1:0-53502 GCF_025466035.1 Pseudomonas sp. 20P_3.2_Bac5
CCTGAATGCGCTGGTCGGCGCACCCGCCGCCAGCACCGTGGCGCGCATGCTCGAACGCCGTCTCAACTGCCCGTTGAGCAGCGGCGCCGGACGCTGGTTCGATGCCGCCGCCGGCATCCTCGGCCTGAGTGTTCGCCAGGCGTTCGAAGCCGAAGCCGCGATCGCCCTGGAGCAACGCGCCAGCGAGTATTTGCAACAGGCGCCAGCGCCTCGCGTCGATGGCCTCTGGTGGCTGCGCGACGATGGCCGCCTTGATCTGCTGCCGCTGCTGGCGCGGCTGTTCGACCTCGCCGATCAAGGCCGGGTCGGCGAAGGCGCCGCGCTGTTCCACCTGACCCTCGCCGCGGCCCTGGCCGATCAGGTCGGGCGCCAATCCCGCGAATTGCCGGTGCTGCTGGGCGGCGGCTGCTTCGCCAACCGCCTGCTCAGCGCGCGCCTCGAACAGCACCTCAGCGCCCAAGGCCGCCAGGTGTTCAGCGCCCAAAGCATTTCCTGCGGCGACGCCGGTCTGGCCGTCGGCCAGGCCTGGGTCGCCGCGCACTGGGTCGACCTCACCGGTCACAGCGCCCTGCCACTGGAGGACCTCCCCGCATGTGCCTAGCCATCCCCGCACGCGTGGTGGAACTGCGCGACAACGATCAGGCGCTGGTCGACCTCGGCGGCATCCGCAAGGAAATCTCCCTGGCGCTGGTCAGCGGCGCGCAGATCGGCGACTACGTGATCGTCCACGTCGGCTACGCCCTCGGCCTGATCGACCCGGAAGAAGCCCGGCGCACCCTGGAAATGTTCAACGAACTCGATCAGGCGCAACAGCCATGAAGTACATCGACGAATACCGCGACGGCGACCTCGCCCGGCAGATCGCCGGACGCATCCGCGAAGCCGCCCGCAGCGACCGCGAATACCGCTTCATGGAATTCTGCGGCGGGCACACCCACGCCATCTCGCGCTACGGCGTGAGCGACCTGCTGCCGGGCAACGTGCGCATGATCCACGGCCCCGGTTGCCCGGTTTGCGTGCTGCCGATCGGACGCATCGACCTGGCGATCCGCCTGGCCCTGGAACAGCGGGTGATCCTCTGCAGCTACGGCGACACCATGCGCGTGCCGGCCTCCGACGGGCTCTCGCTGCTGCGGGCCAAGGCCCGTGGCGCCGACATCCGGATGATCTACTCGCCGCAAGACGCGCTGAAAATCGCCGAGGCCAACCCCGGCCGCGAGGTGGTGTTCTTCGCCGTCGGCTTCGAAACCACCACGCCGCCCACCGCTCTGGTGATCCGCGAAGCCGCCCGGCGCGGCCTGGACAACTTCAGCGTGCTCTGTTGCCACGTCCTCACCCCGCCGGCCATCGCCCACATCCTCGACACCCCCGCCGAACAGGCGGTGGCGCTGGACGGTTTCATTGGTCCGGCGCATGTCAGCGTGGTGATCGGCGCGGCGCCCTACGGCGAATTCGCCCGGCGCTACCAAAAGCCGGTGGTGATCGCCGGCTTCGAACCGCTGGACGTGCTGCAGGCCATTCTCATGCTGGTGCAGCAGGTCAACGAAGGCCGCGCCGAGGTGGAAAACGAATTCATCCGCGCCGTCAGCGACCACGGCAGCCGGCCGATGCAAGCGCTGATGGAAGAGGTCTTCGAGCTGCGCGACAGCTTCGAATGGCGCGGCCTGGGCGAGATGCCGGCCAGCGCGCGGCGGATCCGCCCGGCCTTCGCCCGCCACGACGCCGAAGCGCGCTTCGCCCTGCGCTACCAGTCGGTGCCCGACCACAAGGCTTGCGACTGCGGTCCGATCCTGCGCGGGCAGAAACAGCCCATCGACTGCCGCCTGTTCGGCACGGTGTGCACCCCGGAAAACCCGGTCGGCTCGTGCATGGTTTCCAACGAAGGCGCGTGCGCCGCGCATTACGCCTACGGGCGCTACAAAGACATCGAGGTTCACGCCGTATGAACGCCCGCTCCACGGTCAAACGCGGCTACGTACGCCCGCTCAACCTGCGCGACGGCCAGATCGAAATGGCCCACGGCGCCGGCGGCCGCGCCTCGGCGCAACTGATCGACGAGATCTTCCTGCGCGCCTTCGACAACCCCTGGCTGCGCCAAGGCAACGACGGCGCCACCCTCGCGCCGATGCTCAACCCCGGCGAGCGGCTGGTGATGGCCACCGACGCCCACGTCATCTCGCCGCTGTTCTTCCCCGGTGGCGACATCGGCAGCCTGGCGGTGCACGGCACCGTCAACGACGTCGCCATGAGCGGCGCGCAGCCGCTGTACCTGTCGGCCAGCTTCATCCTCGAAGAAGGCTTCCCCCTCGGCGACCTCAAGCGCATCGCCGACTCCATGGGCGACGCCGCCCGCCAGGCTGGCGTGGCCATCGTCACCGGCGACACCAAGGTGGTCGAGCGCGGCAAGGGCGACGGCGTCTTCATCAGCACCACCGGCATCGGCGTGGTCGCCGCCGGCATCGACACCAGCGGCCACCGCGCCCGTCCGGGGGACGTGATCCTGCTTTCCGGCAGCATCGGCGAGCATGGCGTGGCCATCCTTTCGCAGCGCGAGTCACTGGAGTTCGAGACCCAGATCCGCTCCGACAGCGCGGCGCTGCACGAACTGGTCGCCGCCCTGCTGGCCGTCGCCCCCGGCCTGCGCGTACTGCGCGACCCGACCCGTGGGGGTCTTGCCACCACCCTCAATGAAATCGCCGGCCAGTCGGGCGTCGGCATGCTCCTCGACGAAGCCGCCATCCCCGTCCAGGCCCAGGTCGAAGCCGCCTGCGAACTGCTTGGCCTCGACCCGCTGTACGTCGCCAACGAAGGCAAGCTGGTCGCCATCTGCGCCGAACAGGACGCCGACGCCCTGCTGCGCACCCTCCGCGCCCACCCCCTGGGCCAGAACGCCGCCCGCATCGGCACCGTCATCGCCGACGAACACGGGTTCGTGCAGATGCATACGCGGTTTGGCGGGCGGCGGGTGGTGGATTGGCTGGTGGGGGAGCAGTTGCCGCGGATTTGTTAGTGCCGTGCGCCTGTCGTGCCGGCTGAAACCACCCGGCACGACAGGGACGTCATGAGTCTTACCGGGCCACACGACAAACCATAAACTTTTCGCGATTAACTTTAGGAAACATCCCACAGACGCACCCCGTGTTCGGTCTCTAGGCTGCGAACTCCGCCTACAAGGAGTTCGACCATGGCTACCCACAGCTACCTGTCCATCAAGGGCAACACAATGGGCCTCATCTCGGCCGGCTGCTCCACCCAGGATTCCATCGGCAACAAATGCCAGGCCGGGCACACCCACCAGATCCTGGTGCTGTCGGTAGACCACCAGATGACCAGCATCAGCAACACCGCCCACGATCAAGCTTTCTATGTATGCAATTTTCAGAAGGACGTTAAAACCAACCAGTTGGCGCTTATTTAGATACATCGACTCAGACTACACAAGTGCATATAAAATGATGAGCAAAAGCTCTCTTGCTGTCGAGGCCGCTTCAGACGCGACTACCATCCTTCAAATCAGCGAAGAGTTGAAGAAATGACTACCGCAGGATTCTTTTTACTTGCACTCTGCAGTGTAGGCTGCGCTTTTTATCTAAAACAGCGATTCTCAGGCGAACGAATAAAAAACAGACAATATGTTCCATGCGTGCTATTCAACCTGTTTTTTTGCTTCTTCTATATGAGAATATCAAATGAAGGGTGTATCACCTTTTATCATTGCCTTGTCGACATCAATAAAAACTACCCAGCACTCCCTTGGGCCTCATTTATCTGTGCAGTGCTACACGGATGTGCCATTCCTTCGAATCAGGAGCCCAGGCGTTGGTTTCGAAAGAAGAGAAACAAGGTATGGAAAGACTAATGTAACGAATACCATTCGAAAATCGTGATCAACGTGCGAACATAACGAGCCTGACCAACTTCATCCACGCACTTGAAATATGGCAAATAGGCGACGTATCGCTACACGGGCGCTTCAAGCTGAGTATGGCGTAGATGCGATTGAGCACGGAAAGGCCATCAGTGTCGACGGGCTGCGGGATTGAGGCGGAGCGGAAGAGAAAACCCATATCCGGGGCCAAACAAATGACTACCTTGTTTTTTATTTTGATCGCATCAGGATGCCTAGTAGCTGTCTATCTACTCAGGCTGTACTTTTCATCTGAGAACTTGAAATTCTACACCTTCCTTCTTTGCGTGCTCTTCAACTTACTATTCATCTTCACCCACATGAAGATAGTTTATCAAAAGCGTATTATTTTTCTTGGATGCTTTCCGCACTTGCACGAAGACTATCCAATCATAGCCTGGACCTCACTTTTGTATTTATTCCTTCACTGTTTCGCCTCACCGGTACGCTGGACACCGAAGGGCTGGCTTCGGAAAATCAAGAACAAACTGTGGCAATTATAATTTAACGAACGTCATCAAAAACGTGTTCACAATTTACGAGATTGGGATGTGACAAAACGGCGACGTGGCGATGAGGTGGCTTCAAGCGGGATATACACCATTGGCATGACGCTGGATCATTCCATCGAGGAACCAGACAAGTGACAACCTTGCTGTTTACCTGCTGCACACTTCTCGGGCTTGCTATCGCATACGCCTCAAAAATCTATTTTTCAGGGAACAATTTTAAGCTTTGGATTTTTTGTTGCAGCGTCGTCCTGAACTTGGTTGCGGCCGCATTTCACATGAAGATTGCGGAGCAAAGCTGCGTTATGTTTTATGGATGCTTTCCTCAATTGCACGAGGATCATCCAGCGCTAGTGTGGATTGCGCTAGCATCAATGCTTCTTCACTTATTTGCCTTCCCGGTTGAATGGCAGCCAAAGCGCTGGCTCCGTAAGAAAAAGAACCAAAGGCGTTGATCTATAAACCATCGATATCACCCTCTGGAGCCATCAGACTCAGCGATGCGCTCACCTGAAAACACAATCAGACTGCGCGCAGAGGCTTGCAGCGCTTCGCGAGCAAGCTCGCTCCTACCGATACCAGGCCGACCGAATCGTGCCCCCCGCCTCAAGGCATTTTTCACATCCGCTTCACTCCCGCTCAACACCCCGCTCCCTACAGTGCCGTCATTCCCAGGGCCTGCTCTTCGGCGGTGCCCGGTCTTTTTGTCCGGAGTGACCTCATGTTGCAAGGCGCAATCACCCATCCCGACCTTCCCCACCCGGCCAACCGACGCCGACGACTGTCCACGAGGGCGTTGGCCGTGGTGACGGGCATGCTGGTCGTGCTCGCCGGTTTCTCTACCTGGTATGCAACTCGGACACGGGTCATGGACTTTCGCAGTGAGCAACAGATGAACAGCAGCGGCCTTTTGAGCGAATGGGCCAAAGGCGCGGTGATCGTGCTGATCCGCCACGCCGAGCGCTGCGACCGCTCGGACAATACCTGCCTGAGCGATCCCGCCGGGATTACCGTGGCCGGCAGCCAGTCAGCCACCGAGGTCGGCAAGGGCATTGCGCAACTCGGTCTGCAGCATGCCGAGTTGCTGAGCAGCCCCGAGGTGCGCACGCAACAGACCGCGCATTTCCTGTTCGGCAAGGCCATCGCTACCCAGGACTGGCTCGGTCAGTGCGACCGCGACTTCGCGAAAAGCGCCTTCAGCCACAAGGAGGCCGGCTATAACCTGGTCCTGGTGACCCACAGCGGTTGCATCGACCGCGTCGAACGGCAGTTGAACGTGCCAGGCGGGGAACGCTCCAGCGAGTACGCGAGTGCGCTGTTCGTCTCGATGGGCAACAACGGCAAGGCGCGGATTCTCGGGCAGATGAATGCCGAGCAGTGGAAAAAACTCGTTACCCGTGCCGGGAGTTGAGCATGTCGTCTTCGTCCCGTAGCCGTTTCTATCTGCTCAACCTGGGTGTTCCGCTGGCACTGGCGCTGGCGGTATTCCTGTTGTTCGACCTGACCAACCTCGATCGCTGGATCAGTAACCTGCTGATCGACCCGGCCACTGGCCAGTTCCTGTTCTTTCACGATCAACTGTTCGAGAAACTGACCCACAAATGGCCGCGCATCCTGCCGGACTGGACGGGCGAGGCGGCCATCATCGGGATGCTGCTGTCGGTGCTCTGGCCGGGCCTTGCGAAGTTTTCCCATACGGCGCCGGTGCGCCTGCTGGAAACCGCGCGGATCGCCCCGGTGTTGCGCTTCACTGCGCGACATCGCCGCGATTTCGTTTTCGTGGTGGTGGCCTTCGCCCTGTGCACCGGGGTCATCCACTTCCTGAAGAGCCACACCGGCGTGTATTGCCCGGTGGAAACCACGCTGTACGGCGGCGCCCAGCCGCACCTCGAATGGTTCAACCAGTTCAGCCTGCTGAGCAAGGCCGGCGACGGTCGTTGCTGGCCAGCCGGGCACGCGTCCAGCGGTTTCACCCTGCTGGCCCTGTACTTCGTCGCACGGCGGTACCGCTGGGTTCACGCGCGCAAGTTGCTGGTGGCGATTCTGGTGGTCGGGTTCATCTACGGCACCACACGCGTGCTGCAGGGTTGGCACTACATGTCGCACACCTTCTGGGCCGGGATATTCGTCTGGCTGACCAGTTGGGCAACGGCGCTGGTGTTCTATGGCCGGCCAGCCTTGCAGGCGGCGCCAAACCGCGCCGCACGCCGCGCACCGTCACCTGCCGAAGGCTTCGCTCGCGCCGACGCTGCCTGATTCAGCCGCGCCAACCCACCTCGCGCAGCGCCTTGAGCAGGCGCTCGCCACCCAGCCCCGGCACGAGCACGCCATCGGCGCTGCGCATGTCAGTGCCGGCCAGCAGTGCATTGACGATGGCCTCTTCCACCGCCTCCGCCGCGGCCAGGAACAGCGGGCTGATATGGTCGTTGTTGACCATCTGCACCGCCTGGGAAAAGGCGATGCCCTTGCGTCCGTAACCGGCCGGGGGCAGGTGTTGATCGGCGCTGGAAAAAGCGATGAACAGGTCGCCACTGGAGTCCTCGGTGCCACCGCCGGTGCGGGCAATGCCGATGGCGGCGCGCTGCGCCAGGCGCTGGCATTGATGGGGCAGCAGAGGCGCGTCGGTGGCGATGACCACTACGATCGAGCCCATGCCCGGCTCGCCACCCGTGGCGAACGGCGACGGCAGGTCATCCAGCACCCGCCCCACCGGATAACCATCGACCCGCAATTGCTGGCGCTGACCATGATTGGCCTGGACCAGCGCGCCGACCGTCCAGCCGCCCTGCGCCGCCGGTAACTTGCGCGAAGCACTGCCGATACCGCCCTTGAACTCATGACAGATCATCCCGGTGCCACCGCCCACCGCGCCTTCGCTCACCGGCCCGGTTTTCGCGTCGGCCAGCGCCTCGCGGACATGCTCGGGGCGCACATGCTGCCCCCAGATATCGTTGAGCACGCCGTCGTAGGTTTCCATCACCACCGGCATGCACCAGTACACCGACGGGTCGGCCAGCGCATCGCGTTCGGCCGCCACCAGCGCATCCCGCACCACGCCGACACTGTGGGTGTTGGTGATGGCGATGGGCGTGCTCAGCAGGCCGGCCTCGCGAATCCACTCCAGGCCGGTGGCGTCGCCATTGCCGTTCAGCACATGCACGCCGGCGAAGCATGGCTGCAACCGCGCCTCGCCCGCCCGCGGCTGCACCACCGTCACACCGGTGCGGACCTGCTTGCCGTCGGCAGTGTCGGCCAGCAGCGTGCTGTGGCCGACGCGGACACCGGGCACATCGGTAATGGCATTGAATTGGCCGGGCGTACCGCCACCGACGCTGATACCGAGTTGACGAGCGCGCATGAGAACTCCCTGAAAAATGATCGAACCAGCAACCAATCTAGCCGGCTCACCGCAGCGGGCCAATTACCGTATGAGGTTACTCCCCTTATAGCCGCGAATGACTTTAGCGCCCGAACAACACCACCCGCGCCGCCTCGGAAGGCAACACGCACGCCACGTCGTGCGCGCACCCCGGAACCACAATCATCCGCCGGGCCCGTTGCGGTTTGAGCAGTGCCTGCTCGTACGCCGCATAGGCCAGGCCCCGCTGCAAACGGAAAGGACCTTGCGCCATGGCCGCGCAGGACTTGTCGAGGATCGGGTAGAACGCGCCTTTCGCGGCGCTGCTGTCCAGCGCGCCCTCGAGATAATCCACCTGCGTCGCGGCATAACGCGCCCTCGCCTGCCCGGCACTGCGGCCGAGATGACCAGGCAGGGCCTGAACGCCGTACTTCCAGTTGTCATAGCCGGGGCACGCCTGCGGCACCTGGAAGGTGAAACGACAGTCAGCGCCACACGTCTCCCACGGGCCCTCGGGCGCAGGCCGCACGGGATCGAAATAAAGCCAACTGCCCGGATCGGCGATCACATAACGCACCGCGATGCCCGCCGGCGGATCGGCGGCGAAACCGATGCTGTGCTGCAACATCTGCGCCCCCGCCGAAAACCCGGCCAGGGTCACGCTGCGCACGCTCGGCCACTGCCTGTGCAGTTCCACCAGCAGCGCGTCGAGGGCGGCGAAGGCGCCGATCGGCTGAGGGCCCAGCGAAGGTTCGCCCGCGAGCCATCCGGCGCAGGTCCACAGCGCGTCGCCCGCTTGCGCAAGCGGTACGCCACGGGTGTGGCAACGGTTGGCGTCGGCCACCTGGTACAGCGGCGCGACCACCAGGGTGTCGGCCAATCGTCCCGCCTCGCGCACCGCACGCAGGCCGGCCTCGAAACTGCGATTGGCGTCCCGTGGGTGACCATGCATCACAAGCAGCACCGACTGCGGCGCAGGGGCGGAATCCGATGCGTAGAAGCTCATGCGCCCCGCCTGCTCCGGCAGTTCGAATGACCGCAAACAGGCGGAACCGGCGCGTTCGGCGCAAGCGCCGTCCTCGGCAGCCAACACCCGCAGCGGCGCCAGCATCAACAGCAACGCCCACAGCAGTAACCTCATCATCACTTCACACCCTTCGCGACCAGGCTTTCATCGTAGCCTCGACTGGGACACAGAATCGCCTCGCGAACTGGAAACCGCACAAAGCCCTCCTGTACCCTTCCGCAAAATCCCCCGGATAGCAGCCCAACGTGACGACCCCGACCCTGAAACCCCGCGAGGCCTACCAGATTCTTCGAGACATCGCCCAGGGCATTCGGCCGATGCGCCGGATCGGTGAGCAAGGCTGGCTGGAGAGTGGCGGCGGGCTGCTGACCGTGGAAGTCGATGGCTGGGTGTTCACCCTGCACAACGACGGCGACCGGCTGAGCCACTGCGATCGCTGCTACGACCCCGAAGGCGCCGCCTATCTGTACGACACCGCGCACCCATACGGCACCAACCCGGTGGAGTTCATGAGCCAGTGGGAAGTGCAGCAGGTGGAGCGGATGTTGAGGGCGCTTTAGAGGCCTACACCTTCTGCGCTAGCCAGTCACTTGCACGACGTTGAGCGGCGGGCTCTGCTGGAGGATCTCCAGCGTCTGCCGGCAATCATCCCACGAAAGGTGCTGGGCTCGCGCCCGTCGCACCAGGCGTCCTGGGGCGAACTGGCCAGCCAGCCCGCGCCCCCCAGCAGCAGGCTGAGACCCAACGCCGTACGCAGGAAGGTGCGGCGACCATCGGACTGTTCGAGACTGCGCAACAACGGCTGACTGGCGCGACCCCGCCACGGAGATTGCTGGAACTGCGCCAGCCCCGCCAGCAGGCGCTGGTACACCTGGCGATGGTGGCTGGAACGGCTGCGCCAGTGCTCCAGTTCAGCGTGGAGGTGATCGTCGAAGTCACCCGACTGCAAGCGCACCATCCAGTCGATGGCCTCCTCCGCCACCGGGTCGTCGAGACGCTGCTCGTTCATGCTTGCAACCCTCGGTAACAGCAGCGCAGAGCCTGGGCCATGAGTTGATGAATGCGCCCGAGGGACAACCCCAGGCGGCCCTGGATCTGCACGTAGGTGAGTCCCTCGAGCTGACTGAGCACGAACACCGTGCGCGACTGGCTGGACAAGCCATCGAGCAGCCGGTCGATAGCGACCAGACTCTCGATGAGCATCAGTTGCTCCTGCGGCGAGTGCTGGAACTCTTCCGGCACCAGGGCCAATGCCTGCAGACAGGCTTTTTCCAGGTCACGGCGCCGCCAGGTTTCGTACATCAGGCGCTGGGCAATGGTGGTCAACAGCGCGCGCGGCTCGCGGATCGCGCCTGGGTCGGGGAGCATCCACACCCGCAGAAAGGTTTCGGCGGCGAGATCTTCGGCGCTGTGGCGGCAGCCGGTGCGAAACGCCAGGCGCGTGTGCAACCAGGCGTAATGCTCGCGGAAAATACGGGTCACGGTCTGCTGTTTGGGCAGGTTTTCCACATCCATGGTCTGACAATCTTCTGAGGGACTGCGCACGCCATCGGACAAGAAGGTGGTGGCCGGTCAAGGGATCGGTTGACTGCTTCCCTGGCAGTTGGGTCGAGTGTGCCCCAGGGAAATCACGCTGAAAAAGAATAAAAAATCGTAGAGACATGAAAGTTTTGCATATATGCGCCGCGCCCAACGGTTCCTTGGCGTGCACCTGAATTGCCCCTCCATCTCGCCTTGAATCAGCGTGCCAGCGCCCGCCAGTGGTTATAGCCACCTGACAAGATGTTCTAAATGATTGACTGAAAATCCCGGGCTCTCGTTGCTCAAGATCGGAAACAACGGCCAGTAGACCACTGCGCTTCACCGACCCGGAGTTTTATCCATGCCCCGACGTTTTCCCCCGCCTCCCTGACGTGCGCACGAGCCATTCGGCACGTGCGGGCGGTTCGGGATCGTCCCGCCCCCGCGCCCGAATACGCCCCGCATGATTTTCCCGACAGCCTGCGGCTGTTCGCCCACGGCGCCAGCGGGCGCTGATGGAACTCTTTGGCAAGGATCGCTCATGATTCACCACGTCCCGCTGTTCTCGCGCAAACACCTGCCCGGCCTGCTGGTCGGCGGCCTGCTCACCGCCCCTGCCTGGGCCGCCGATACCACCCTGGACAAGGTCCAGGTGGTCGGTGCCCGCGTCACCGAAGCCAGCGCCGCCATCGGCGAAGACCGCATCAGCAACACCCTGAGCATCTCGCACCAGGCGCTGCTTTCAGCGCCCGCGGGCACCTCGGGCCTGAAAATGCTCGAAGCCCTGCCCGGCTTCAACGTGCAGGTCAACGATGCGCTGGGCCTCTATGAGTTCGGCAATTCGGTGTTCGTGCGGGCGTTCAACCTGCAACAGATCGGTTTCTCGCTCGACGGCGTGCCGCTGGGGCGCAGCGACCAGTTCGGCGGCAGCCCGATTTATCGCTACGTGGACAACGAGAACACCGAGCGGGTGACCGCCTCCACCGGTGCCGGTGATGTCACCCAGTCCGGCTATGCCTCGCTCGGGCCTTATGTCGATTACCAGACCATCGACCCGTCCCCGGAGCCGGGTGCGAGCCTGTCCTACACCTTGGGCAGCGACAGCCTGCGGCGCAGCTTCGTGCGTCTGCAGACCGGCGAACACCAGGGGCTGTCGGCCTATGTCAGCCGCTCGAAGATCGACGGCGACCTGTGGCGCGGCCCCGGCACCATCGACCGCGAACACCTGGAGGCCAAGGTCCGCTACCGCTTCGGCGAGGGCAACAGCGTCTGGCTCCGCGCGGTGCACAACTCGTTCTTCGACTACGACTCGCCCTACGTGAGCCTGGCGCAGTACCACGGCACCGCCAACGACGCGTTTGGCCGCTCCGGACGCGACTTCGCCTACCTCGATTACCTCCCCGACCTGCCCGAGACAGCGCCGAGCGTGCCGTACAGCAACAGCGGCTACAACCAGTACTACAAGCAAGCCATCAACCAGCGCCGCGACACGCTCTACAGCCTCGGCGGACAGTTCCGCCTGAACGACAACCTGAGCCAATACGCCACGCTCTATTACGAGGGCAAGCGCGGCTACGGCGTATCGCCCGAGGCCTACGCCACCTCGCTGGCCCTGCACAATGCCGAGAGCAACGTGCCCGGGCTGGTCGATCCACGGGGCGTGCAGTACGGACTCTCGGCACTCAGCGGGCATCGCTACGGCGCGCGCACCGGCCTGCAATGGGACCTCGGCGCCCATCGCCTGGAAGCCGGCGTGTGGGCCGAGAAAGACGTCTTCAACCGCTTGCAGGCGCGCTACAACCTCGTCGGAGGCAGCCCGGCGGGTGAGCCGTTACGCAACGAGCCGGTGCACTTGCAGGGTGATTTCACCTCCACCCGTGACTCGCTGCAACTGCACCTGAAAGACACCTGGGCGCTGCTCGATGACCGCCTGCTCGTGCAATACGGGTTCAAGCGCCTCGAACTGGACTACCGCATCGAAGGCCAACGCAACGCCGGCGACTACATCAACGGCCGCAACCCGCGCCTGTCGACGACCTGGCGCGACGGTTTCCTGCCTCAACTGGGGGCGGTCTACAACCTCACCGACAGCAGCCAGTTGTTCGCCTCGTACTCCGAGAACATGGCATTACCGCGTGGCGCCGACGACATCTACCGTGCCGCCAGCCCCCAGGCACCGGCGCCGGAAGCGGAGCGGGCGAAGAACTACGAGCTTGGCTGGCGCCTCAATCGCCCCACGTTCAACGCCGCCTGGGCGCTGTACCGCAGTGATTTCGACAACCGCCTGCAAGCCTTCGCCTCACCGGTGCCCGGCAGCAGCCAGGTCGAAACCTTCTACCAGAACGTCGGCAAGGCGCAGGCCTACGGCACTGAACTGAGCGGCCAGTGGAAACCCGGCGTGCTGGGTGGCCAGGTGATCCTCAACGGAGCCCTCACCTACAACCGCGCCCAGTTCCAGGACGACGCCGCGGGCCTGGCCCTGAGCGGCAACGACCTGCCCGACAGCCCGCGCTGGCTGGGCCAGACCGGCATCACCTGGGAAATCACACCGTGGGCGATCCTCAACCTTTCGGCGCGCTACATCGGTGAGCGCTACAGCAACTTCACCAACAGCGAACAGGTCCCCGGTTACACGCTCTACAACGCCTACCTGGACCTGGGCGGCGAAGCCTGGGGCAACGGCGCGCTGAAAAGCGTCAAGTTGCGCTTTAACGTCGACAACCTCTTCGACAAGGACTACCTGGGCTACATCCTCACCAGCACCACCGGCCCCGCGGTGTACCGCCCGGGTTCGCCGCGCACCTTCCAGACCACCCTGAGTGTGGACTTCTGACCGCCCTGGCCGCGCCCGCCAGGCGCGGCCGCTGATTTCTGGAGCCTGCCCCATGAAGCCAATGCTGTTCACCCTTGCTCTGGCGAGCCTGACGGCCCATGCCGCCAGCGTGCCGGAGCCCGCCGCTGTCAGCCCGGAAACTCTCGCCCTGCATCAGCGCCTGCTGGTCCTCGACAGCCACCTCGATACGCCCTTGCAACTGACCCGCCCCGGCTGGGACATCAACCAGCGCCACGACACCCAGATCGATGGCAGCCAGGTCGATCTGCCGCGCATGCGCGAAGGCGGGCTGGATGGCGGCTTCTTCGCCATCTACACACCCCAGGGTCCACGGGACGAAGCCGGGCTCGCCCATGCCAGTGCCTATGGCCTGGCGACCCTGCAGCGCATCCGCGACATGATCGACCGCCAGCCGCAACAGTTCGCCCTGGCACGCACCGCCGACGACGCCCGGCGCATCGCCGCGAGCGGCAAGCGGGTGGTGTTCATCAGCATGGAGAATGCCGAACCGCTGGCGGCCGACCCTGAGCTGTTGCGCACCTACCAGCGCCAGGGCCTGAGCATGCTCGGGCTGGTGCATTTCGCCAGCAACAGTTTTGCCGACTCGGCCACCGCCCTGCCCGAGTGGCACGGGCTGAATGACAAAGGCCGGGCACTGGTGCGCGAAGCCAACCGGCTGGGCATTCTGCTGGACGTGTCGCATGCGTCCAACGCCGTGCTCGACCAGGTACTGGTGTTGTCCACAGTGCCGGTCATTGCCTCGCATTCCAGCAGCCACGCGATCAACGCCCACCCGCGCAACCTCGACGATGAGCGCCTGCGCAAATTGGCGGCCAAGGGCGGTGTGATCCAGGTCACGGCTTACAGCGACTACCTGGTGCCGCTCACGCCCAACCCTGAACGCAACAAGGCCCTGGCCGCGCTGGGCGCGCGCTTTCGCAACATCGCCGCGCTCAGCCCGGAGCAGGCCCGGGGGTTGTTTGCCGAACGGGCCGAGATCGACCGGCGCTACCCGCAACCGCGAGCGGACCTGGAGGTGTTCATGAAACACCTGCTGCATGTGCTGGAGGTGGTCGGCCCGCGTCACGTCGGGATCGGTGCCGACTGGGATGGCGGTGGCGGCGTGATCGGGCTGGAGGATGTGAGCCAACTGCCCCGGGTCAGCCAGCGATTGCTGGATGCCGGGTACAGCGAACAGGACCTGGCGGCTATCTGGGGCGGGAATCTGTTGCGGGTGTTGCAGGAGGCACAGGCCGGGGCGGGTTGAACCCTCAGGATCGAGCGCCGCGTGGGCGGCGCTGGATTTCCCGTCCGGCCCTCAAACCGACAATTGATTGGTGAACTGCCCCACCGCATTCACCACCTTCTGCGCCCCGTCCTGGATCTCGACGATAACGGTCCCCGCCTGCGCGGACAGCTCAAGGCCCTGCTCGGCATGGCGCTTGCCCTGTTCGATGATGCGCACGGCTTCTTCGGCCAGCTTCTGGTTCTGGGTCACGACGTCGACGATTTCTTCGGTCGCCTTGGTGGTGCGCGAGGCCAGTTGCCGGACTTCATCGGCGACCACCGCAAAGCCGCGCCCCTGCTCGCCCGCACGCGCCGCTTCGATCGCCGCGTTCAAGGCCAGCAGGTTGGTCTGGTCGGCAATGCCGCCGATGCTTTTGACGATGCTGCCAACGATCTGCGACTGCTTGTCCAGCGCCGCGATACCTTCCACCGCCGCAGTCATTTGCACCGCCAGGCCCTGGATGACATCGACGGTTTCCTGGATGACGACGCTGCCGCGCCGGGCGCTGTCGTCGGTCTGTTGCGAGGTGGTGAAGGCGATTTCCGCCGCCTGCGACACGGCGATCTCGCGGTTGACCTGGTCGGTGATGACCGTGGCGAACTTGACGATCTTGTACAGCCGGCCATGGGCGTCGGAAATGGGGTTGTAGGTCGCTTCCAGCCAGACCACATGGCCGTGGCTGTCGATGCGCTTGAAGCGATCGGCGATGAACTCGCCACGGCGCAGTTTTTCCCAGAACCGCTCGTAGCCCGCAGAACCCTGCTCTTCGGCGTCGCAGAACACCCGATGGTGTTTGCCCTGGATGCCTTTGAGGGTGTAACCCATCGCATTGAGGAACCGCTCATTGGCGTTCAGCACCGTGCCCTGCAGGTCGAATTCGACCACGGCGGTGGAACGTTGCAGGGCCTCGATAAGGTTTTCCCGCTCCCGCGAGGTTTCGATGGTGCGGGTCAGGTCGTTGGCGTACAGCGAGACATAGTCGATCTGCCCGCGTGCGTTCCTGACCGGCTGTACGATCGCCCGCAGCCAGGCCTCGTTACCGTTGCCACGGCGCAGTTGCAGGGCGCCGGCCCAGTGCTCGCCGCTCTGGATCGCGCGCTTCATGAGGCCGAAGTGGTTGGTGCTCTGGGCATACTCCGGCACCAGCCCGAAAAGGATCTTGCGTTCCACGGCGCTGGCCGCGTACTGCATTTCCTTCAGGAAGTTGGCGTTGGCATAGGTGATTTCACCTTGCGAGCTCAACGTCAGGACGAGCATTTCGCTGTCCAGGCTGTCTTTGACCTGTTCGAGCGACGAGAGCTTTTCACGCGCTTCTGCAAGCTCCTGCTTGAGCCGCCGGTATGCTGAAAACATGAGGAAGTCCTCCAATTGCGAGAGAGATAAGCAGCGTGCACCTTCAATACGTCAGTACTTCGTCATCCAGGCTTCCAGGTCTTGCGGTGTAAGCGGCTTCGACAGCAGGTAACCCTGGGCAACGTGGTACCCCTGATCCTTGAGAATCTTGTACTGGCCTTGCTCCTCGACCCCTTCGGCAACCACCTTCAGGCGAAGGCTGTCGCCGATGCGCATCACTGCGTCACTGAGCGCACGACTGGTTTCATCCGCTTCAAGATCCAGCACGAAGCTACGGTCCAGCTTCAATTCCTGGATGGGTAGTTTGCGAAGGTAACTCAAGCTTGAGTAGCCTGTCCCGAAATCATCCATGGCCAGTTTGATGCCGCGTTCGCTGAGGTCGTGCAGGACCTTCATGGTCCCGGGGTTGGTGTCGAGCAGCAGGTTTTCGGTGAGTTCGATGGTCAGGTCCTTGGCCGCCAGGCCATGTTGATCGAGCACGTTGCCGATCATTCCGGCCAGGTCCAGGTTGTGGAAGTTGCTGGGCGACAGGTTCACCGACACCGACGGGATCTTCAGGCCCTTGCGGCGCCACACCGCCAGTTGCCGGCAGGCTTCCTTGACCGCCCAGTGACCCAGCTCGGTAATCAGCCCGCACTCCTCCGCCAGCGGGATGAAACGCGCGGGCGAGACCACGCCGAAGGTCGGGTGCGTCCAACGGGCCAGGGCTTCGACGCCATAGACCTGGCCGTCGTCGATATTGACCTGCGGTTGGTAGTTGAGGTGCAGGCCGCCCTGTTCGATGGCGTCGCGCAGGGCGTTTTCCAGCGCCTGGCGCTCCTGGGCCAGCTCGTTCAGTTCATGGCTGAAGAAGCTGAAGCGGCCGCGGCCCGAGTGCTTGGCCTGGTACATGGCCATGTCCGCGCGGTGGATCAGGGTGCCCATGTCGTGGCCGTCCCGCGGGTAGATGCTGACGCCCATACTGGCGGACGGCGAAAAACACGAGCCGGCGATCTGGCAGGGCTGGGAAATCGCGTGCTTGATGTCCTCGATCGCTTCGGTGACGTTGTCGCTGTCGCAATTGGGCAGGACGATGACGAACTCATCGCCCGACAGCCGGCCAACGATGTCGGCGGCGTTCCGGTTGGCATTGAGGCGCTGGGCGATCAGCTTGAGCAACGCGTCGCCCGCCGGATGGCCCAGCGAATCATTGATCTGCTTGAAGCGGTCCAGGTCGATGAACAGCACCGCCAGCGCGGTTTTGGTCCGCCGCGCCTCGATCAGCGCGTGATCGGCCTTGGCGTGCAACAGGCTGCGGTTGGGCAGTTGCGTCAGGCTGTCGTAGAACGCCAGTTGGCGGATGCTCTCGCGGTTGACCTCGCGTTCCATGGCCAGCGCGCACAGCGGAATGATCACATCGACCATCTGCTGGTGCAGCACCGAGGGCGTCCGATGATCGCTGTAGTAGAAGGCCAGCACCCCGATGGCGGCGCCCTTGGCGCTCTTGATCGGAATGGACCAGCAGCTCTTGATTCCCTGGTCGAGGAATTCGTCACGGATCAGGGTCCAGCGCGGGTCGCTGCCAATATCCCGGACAAACACTATCTCGCCACGCTCAGCCGCGAGGCTGGACGAGCCGATGCCGTCCTTGATCGGCATGCCTTCGAGCAGTTGCCCATAACGCTCGGAAAAGCCGGGCGCCGCCAGCGGGTGCATGGCGCCGTCTTCATCGACCTGGATCACCGCGGCGCGGACTTCCGGGGACATCCGCTCGACTTCCTTGCACAGCAAGTCCATGACCGACTCCAGCGGCATCTCCCGCACCATCGCGTCGAGAATGCAATGTTGCAGCACTTCATGGATCTTTGACGCGGTGATATCGGTCAATACCGTCACGGTGTGGGCAAGTTCGCCATTGGCGCCAATCACCGGGTTGATTGCAACATCGCACCAGATACGTTCGCCGCCTTTGACTTTCAATAACTCTTCGAGGCGGAATGAACGGCCGCCTTTCAAACCCTCTTGAACCCGGGCAATACGCGCCGAGGGTAAATGCGGCACCAGTAACTTCGCGGGTTTGCAGCCTTCAACTTCACTGAAGTCATAACCAAAGATCTTGGCAAAACCTTTATTCGCGTAAACCACGCCACCACTGCCATCGGTAATAAAAATCGCATTATCGGTTTGATCGGCAACCATCGATAATAGTTTGATGCGTTTGCGTTCCTTTCGCTGTTCCGTCACATCTTTGACAAATGCGGTGAATAATATCTGGCCCTCACTGACGACCCGCGAAATCGACATCGAACCCCAGCGTTGCGTGCCGTCTTTTTTATGAATGGGTACATCCCGGGTCGTACCGACAATCTTGTTGATACCGGTGCGCCGATTGGAGTCGACATAGCCATCATGTTTACTGCGGATGTTTTCCGGCACCAGCATGCTGACATTTTTTCCAAGCACTTCTTCCCTGGAAAATCCCCACAACTTTTCCGCGGCGGCATTGAACAACACCACACAGTTGCAGGTGTCGATTACAACCACACTGTCGATGGCTTGTTCCAGCGTTTGCACGAAAACATCAGAGAGGTTTTGGGAAATAGGCATCAACTCGATCCGAAAAAACATATGTACAGTTGCGAAGGCACGGCAAGCCCGATGAAACCGTCTTTCATCACGCGCGTTACAGGGCTGCCTCAATAACCAGGAAAACGCCCCGCAGGGCGCGGCGCATAGCTTACGCCCACCAATGGCCCATAGCCATTATTGATGGCGGCAGGCTATGTAAAGTTTTCAGCGCCGGCTAATAACGCAGGAAAATATTTTATTTATTAAAAATAAATGACAACTTCCTGACGCACATCAATATCCAAACAAACCGCATGTGTTAAGCGAATCAATCGGCACACATTAAATAATATGCACGCAAAGCAAAGGCCTCGCCGAGGGCTCCTCGCTGAACGAAGCGGCCTGCGGGATAGTCGGAACAGCAGGACCTTCACCCCAGGATGCTCAACCGATGCCGTTACGATCCGCCGCTTTCGCCACCGTGCTCATGCTGGCCGGCAATCCTGTGACCGCCACGGAAGCACCGCTGCGCCTGGAAAGCCTGAAACGCTGTGGCGACCTGCTGGAAAGCCGGCAGCAGGACTGGTGCCTGCGCGTGCGCGGGCTGGGCGCGGCAATGCCGCACTTGAAGCTGGGTGACAAGGCGCTGCCGGCCAACAGCGTGCAACGCGAGGGCGACACCTTGCGGCTGCGCCTCGACAGCGCCGGCTACCAGAGCGGCCCGCTCTGGCTGGAAGACGGTCCGCGCGCCAGCAACGCCGCCTGGCTGAGCCTGCGCAACAGCCATGTGCTGGCCGCCGGGCCGGACGAGGTGGCGAAGAACATGGACGGCCTGACCACCTACGTAGACCTGGTCAGCCTGCTGATCGAGGAAAACCAGGACGGTCGCCAGGAAGCCGAGCGCCTGGCGCACAAGTACGGGGCGAAGGTGGTCGGCGGCATCGCGCCGCTGAACCTCTACCAGCTTCGCCTGCCGGCCAATGACCTGATGCAGCGCGATGCGCTGGTGCTGCGGCTGGGCAGCGAGACCAGCGTGGATGCCGTGGTGGTCGAGGAGTCCGCGGCGGAAGAAACCGAGCACGCCACCGCCCGCCCCGCGGCGCAGAACAAGCCGGCCGAGGACTCGGACGAGTGGGCCGCGAATCGCTTTCTCGATGCGGTGAATTACTACCAGCGGCGCATCCCCGGGCGACAGGCGCCCATCCATCCGCAGCCGGTGCGCATTGGCCTGATCGAGCGCGACGTCGATTTCGACACGGCGGACTTCGCCGACTACCTGGGCGCCTGCTCGCCACCGCGCACCTGCGTCTATGCCCGCGACGCCGCCAAGCCGGACAACCACGGCACCACTGTCGCCGGCATCCTCGGCGCGGGCTGGGATAACGGCGGCAATACCGGTTTCCTGCGCGGGCTGGACAAGGCCGGCGGCGGTTTCGAGGTCATCGTCGAGCGCAATTCCGATGCCGGCATCAGCGCCAACATCGCCGCCTCGGTGAACCTCGTCGAAGATGGCGTGCGCGTGCTCAACTGGAGTTGGGGCATCCACCGCGTCGGCGCGAAGAATGTCGACGGCGACGACGTCGACTCGCTGCTGCGCTCGGGCATCGCCATGGCTGGCTACGAGGAGTTGCTGGAGGAGTTCTTCCTCTGGCTGCGCAAGGATCATCCCGATGTCGTGGTGGTGAACTCCGCCGGCAACGGCGCGTCGTTCTCCGGCAGCGATGAATACCGCCTGCCCTCCTCGTTTATCACCGAACAGTTGCTGGTGGTCGGCGGGCACCAGCGCAACGCAGGCGGCGGGCGCGCCGTCGAAGACCCGGCGTACGCGGTCAAGCGCAGCACCTCGAACATCGACATGCGCGTCGACATCACCGCCGCCGCGTGCGCCCACGCCTCGAACCGCGAGGCCGGCCAGACCGGCGCAGTGCACTGTGGCACCTCCTATGCCACGCCGATGGTCGCCGGCCTGCTGGCGGCGATGCTGTCGATCAATCCGCAACTGCAGCCCGAGCAACTGCGCATGCTGCTGCGCCGCAGCGCCATGACCATCGGTGACAACCACGACTTCGAAGCCATGGACGGCGAGGACCTCACCGCGCCCATCCTGCCGTCCGAGCGCAACTACCAGCTCGGCGACCGCGACGTCGGCCGTTCGGCGCGGCTGGACATGCAGAAAGCGCTGGACCTGGCGGTGCAGAGCCGTGATCGGGTGCGCTGAGGCCCGGCCACGCTGCCACCGGTCGCACACGGCGCGTTCCCGGCGAACGACGGCGCTGCCGGCGAAGTCCTCTCTACAGCGCTCATCCAAAGAAGCGCGACGCCTGCGTGATTCCCGAGCCTGACTGGAGATGTGCCGATGAGCGATCTACCGACCACACGACCCACCGTTACCCCACTGCGCTTCCAAGCGGACTTCGAACAGATCCCGGAGGACGAGGCGCAGACCAGCAAGGAGCTGGCCGAGACCCTGCGCTCGATCATGGAAACCACCTTCGCCGACCGTGGCCATGCCGACCGCAGCGTCCACGCCAAGGGCCACGGCCTGCTGCGCGGCGAGCTGACCGTCCTCGACAACCTGCCGCCCGAGCTGGCCCAGGGCGCGTTTGCCCGCCCCGCCACCCTACCCGTCTACCTGCGGCTGTCGACCAACCCCGGCGATATCCTCGATGACAAGGTGTCCACGCCCCGGGGCCTGGCGATCAAGCTGGTGGGCGTCGAGGGGTCGCGCCTGCCGGGCAGCGAGGGCGAGGTCACCCAGGACTTCGTGATGCAGAACGCCAAGGCGTTCATTTCCGCCACGCCAAAGGCATTTCTGAGAAGCCTCAAATTGCTGGCGAAAACCACCGACAAGGCGCCGGGCTCGAAGAAAGTGCTGTCGGCGGTGCTGCGCGGTGTCGAGGCGGCCGTGGAAGCCCTGGGCGGTGAAAGCGCCACGCTGAAAAGCCTCGGCGGCCATCCGCAGACCCACATCCTCGGCGAGACCTTCAACACCGTGGTGCCGGTGCTCTACGGCCCGTACTACGCCAAGCTGGCGATGGTGCCGGTGTCGCCGTCGCTGACCGAGCTGACCAACCTGCATGTCGATTTCCATGGCAACCCGGATGGCTTGCGGGCAGCGGTCGCCCAATACTTCGCCGGGCACGGCGGCACCTGGGAATTGCGCGTCCAGCTCGCCACCGACAGCGAGCACATGCCCATCGAGGATGCTTCGGTGCAATGGGATGAAGAGCTCAGCCCGTTCGTCACCGTGGCCCGGATCGAAGTCCCCGCGCAAACCACCTGGGACGCGGAAAAGGTCAGGGAAATCGACGACGGCATGGCGTTCAGCCCGTGGCACGGACTGGCCGCGCACCGGCCGCTGGGCGGGGTAATGCGGGTGCGCAAGCCGTCGTATGAAATGTCGTCGGACTTCCGCGCCCGTCACAACGGCTGCCCGATCCACGAGCCGCGCTGACCCAGTGCGGCCCAGGGCTGGACCAGCCCTGGGCCCGCGCTCATTTCTTCGGCAACACGCTGCTGAGCACCTGCCGCGCGGTTTGCCGGATCACCCCGACGCTGTCCGGGTCGCCCTGCAGCAGCGCGCCGGCAAACTGCCGGGCCTGCTTGAGGCTGATATGCGGCGGCAGCGGCGGCACGTTCGGGTCGGTGCGGAAATCGATCACCACCGGCACATCGCTGGCCAGCGCCTGTTCCCAGGCGGCGGCGACGTCGTCGTCGCGCTCGACGCAAATGCCCTTGAGGCCGATGGAAATGGCAAACAGGTGATACGGCACATCAGGGATGTCCTGGCTTGCGGCGAACTTCGGGTCGCCTTCCATCACCCGCTGCTCCCAGGTCACCTGATTGAGGTCCTGATTGTTGAACACCGCGCAGATCCAGCGACCATTGCCCCACTGCTTCCAGTACTTGGCGACGGTGATCAGCTCGGCGAGGTTGTTCATCTGCATGGCGCCGTCGCCGACCAGGGCGACGACGGTCTGCTCCGGGTGGGCGAATTTGGCGGCGATGGCATACGGCACCGCCGCGCCCATGGACGCCAGCCCGCCCGACAGCGAGCACTGCATGCCCTCGCGGATGCGCAGGTCGCGGGCAAACCAGTTGGCGCAGGAGCCCGAGTCACTGGTGACGATCGCGTTGTCCGGCAGGCGCGGCGACAGCTCGTAAACGACCCGCTGCGGATTGATCGGGTCTGCGGTGGTCAAGGCGCGCTTCTCCAGTTTGGTGTCCCAGGCCTTGCGCCAGCCTTCGACTTTCTTGCGCCAGCGCCGGTCGGTCTTCTGTTCGATCAGCGGCAACAGCGCCTTGAGGGTGTCGGCGGCGTCGCCCACCAGGTTGATGTCCATCGGGTAGCGCAGGCCGAGCATGTTCGGCGCGATATCGATCTGCACGCCGCGGGCGTGGCCCTCTTTGGGCAGGAACTCGGCGTAGGGAAAGCCCGAGCCGATCATCAACAGGGTGTCGCATTCGTTCATCAGCTTCAGGCTGGGCTCGGTGCCGAGCAGGCCGATGCAGCCGGTGACCCACGGCAGCTCATCCGGCAGCACGGCCTTGCCCAGCAGCGCCTTGGCCACGCCGGCACCGAGCTTTTCCGCCAGGGCGCGGACCTGCTCGCTTGCCTGCAAGGCGCCGGCACCCACGAGGATCGCGACCTTGTTGCCCTCGTTGAGCAACTGCGCCGCGTCGACCAGGTCGGCTTCACGCGGCACGACGCGCGGACGGCAGACACCAACGCTGGAATGCAGGGTGCCATGGGCACGGGCGGGTTCTTCGTAGGGCAGGTCCTGCAGGTCATTGGGCAGGATCAGCGCGGTGACTTTGCGTTCCCCCACTGCCGTGCGCACGGCACGGTCCAGCAGGTGGCGTACTTGCGACGGTGCCGACGCCTGCTGGACAAAGGCCCCGGCCACGTCCTTGAACATCGACATCAGGTCCAGTTCCTGCTGGTAGTGGCCGCCCAGCGCGGTGCGGGCCTGCTGGCCGGTTATGGCGAGGACCGGCATATGGTCCAGGCGCGCATCGTAGAGGCCGGTGAGCAGGTGCGAAGCCCCCGGCCCGGACGTGGCAATGCACACCCCTAACTCGCCGGTGAATTTGGCATGGGCGCTGGCCATGAAGGCGGCCATTTCTTCGTGACGGCACTGGACGAATTCGATCTTGCCGGAGCGCCGCAGCGCACCGAACACGCCGTTGATGCCGTCGCCGGGGTAGCCAAAAATACGCTTCACGCCCCACTGGCTGAGCCGTTCCACAAGAAAGTCGCCTACGGTGCTGGACATGGTTGCTGCCTCCTTGATCCTGCGGTCGATAAAGGCTGGGACCGGCAGTGGAGCGCGCATGTTCAGATTGATTTGCGGCGGCGGCTCAGGCGATCTGGATGTACAGCGAATAGCCGCCGAGCAACATCCAGAACGCGAGGAAGATCCACGGCGTGCGCAGCGAAAACAGCAGCGACTTGCGGTGACCAGCGCGGGACGTCTCGGCCTCGCTGAACAGCGGCGATTCGTCGTAGGCCAGGCCCATCAGCGGGTCGCTGTGCAGCAGATGGCTCTGTTTGACCTGCCAGTGGTCAATGATCCGGTACGCCGCATGAATCCCCGGCCACGCGTTCAGCGAACTCAACACGCCCAACAGCGCGAGAAACGGCGGCACCACCATGGTGAACATCTTGCCCCACTCGGGGTTGAGGTTGGCCATGGACGACACGAAGGCGATCACCAGGAACGACTGGGCGGCCAGGTAGGCGTCGGTTCGGTTGGCGAGGATGCTGGTTTCGTACTGGATTTCGCGCCGGTAAAAGTCCAGGCGCTCCTTGGGAGAGCCGAACATCCGGGCGTTCTGGGCATCGATCTGGTGGTCGGGGGTGGCGGGCGTGATGATTCGGGGCACTCGGTAGCTCCTGTCCGTTGCGCGGGGCTGGGATGCAGGAGCGTTGTCGCTCTGGATCCCACGCAGGTTGGGAATCCGCGACCTCGAACAAAGTTCACACGGGCGCCATTCGGCGCACGAACATCACGGCATCAAGATGGCTTCATGCACCTCGATGGACGGGACCGGCACCCTGCCGCGCTGCCCATCCAGCCACTCGCGCATCTTGCGCGCATCGAAAATCTGCCCCTCTTCCATCATGCTGAGGATCAGAGTTTGAGACATCCGGTAACACCCGCATTGGAAACAACGCCGTTGTTCCCACCCCGGTGAGCACTCGATGGATTCAGCGCGACCCGCGCAGATAAGGCAACTCATGGATCCCCCTGGGTTGTTTTTGTAGTGGGAAAGGCACGCCTGTCCGTGCTTATGACGAGAGAGCATAGCCGAGCCATGAAAATTCCGTGCCAGTCGGGGGGATTCGACGGACGGTAATGGCCTGATCGCGCCGAGAGGCGCCGTGCGGGCGGCGCTTGATCTCAGCAGCCCGGCAGCCTCATCGGCATGCGCACTCGCCTTATATCTCCACTTGCGTGCCCAGTTCGATCACCCGGTTCAGCGGCAGCTTGAAGTACTTGAGGTTGCTGTTGGCATTTTTGAGCAGGAAGGCGAACAGGTGCTCGCGCCACTTCGCCATGCCGATGCGACTGGTCGGGATGACGGTCTCGCGGCTCAGGAAGTAGGTGGTGCGCATGTGGCTGAAATCGAGGTCGGTGCGCGGGCATTGGCTCAAGGCCAATGGCACGTCGGGCTCTTCCATGAAGCCGAAGTGCAGGTTGACCCGGTAGAAACCGTCGCCATACGCCTCGACATCGAAGCGCTTGGCGGCATTGACGCGCGGACGGTCCTCGAACACGACCGTGAGCAGCACCACCTGTTCATGCATCACCTGGTTGTGCAGCAGGTTGTGCAGCAAGGCGTGGGGCACCGCGTCGGTCCTCGCGGTGAGGAACACCGCCGTGCCCTGCACCCGGTGCGGTGGTTGCGCCTGCAGGCTGCTGATGAACAGCGGAAGCGGCAGCGCGGTTTCGTCCAGGCGCTCGACGATGATCTTGCGCCCGCGCTTCCAGGTGGTCATCAGGATGAACAGGCCGATCCCGGCGATCACCGGGAAGGCGCCGCCCTGGACGATCTTCGGCGCGTTCGCCGAGAAATACAGGCTGTCCACCAACAGGAAACCCAGCAGCAAGGGCACGGCCAGCCAGCGTGGCTTTTTCCACAACAGCAGCACCACGGCGGAGGAAAGGATGGTGGTGATCAGCATGGTGCCGGTGACTGCCACGCCGTAGGCCGCGGCCAGGGCACTGGAAGACTCGAAGCCGATCACCAGCAGCACCACGCCGACCATCAACGCCCAGTTCACCGTGCCGATGTAAATCTGCCCCTGCTCCTGGCTGGAGGTGTGCTGGATGAACATGCGCGGGACGTAGCCCAACTGGATGGCCTGGCGGGTCAGGGAAAAGGCACCGGAAATGACCGCCTGGGAGGCGATGATCGTCGCCAGGGTCGAGAGCGCGACCATCGGCAGCAGCGCCCAGCCGGGGGCCAGCAGGTAGAACGGGTTACGTACGGCTTCCGGGTTATCGAGGATCAACGCGCCCTGGCCGAAGTAGTTGAGCACAAGGCCCGGCAGCACCAGGCTGAACCAGGCCCGGGCAATCGGTTTGCGGCCGAAGTGGCCCATGTCGGCGTACAGCGCTTCCGCACCAGTCAGCGCCAGCACCACCGCGCCGAGAATGGCGACGCCAATGCCCGGATGCACCACGAAAAACTGCACGGCCCAGGCCGGGTTGAGCGCCAGCAGCACTTCCGGGCGCTGCACGATCCCGTAAAGCCCCAGTGCGCCCAGCACCACAAACCACACCACCATCACCGGGCCGAACAGGATGCCGATGCGTGCGGTGCCGTGTTTCTGGATCAGGAACAGCGCCACCAGCACGATCACCGACAACGGCACGACCCAGTGGTCGATGCCGTCGAAGGCCAGTTGCAGGCCCTCAACCGCGGACAACACTGAAATCGCCGGGGTGATCATGCTGTCGCCGTAAAACAGCGCTGCGCCAAACAGGCCGAGGAGCACCAGGGCCCTGCTCATTCGCGGAAAAGGTGCAGCGGCCCGGCGCGCCAGGGCGGTCAAGGCCATGATCCCGCCTTCGCCCTGGTTGTCGGCGCGCAGGATAAACAGCACGTATTTGATCGAGACCACCCAGATCAGCGACCAGAACACCAGTGACAGGATCCCCAGCACGCCGTCATGGCTGGGCTGAACGCCGTAGTGGCCGGAGAACACCTCCTTGAGGGTGTACAAGGGGCTGGTGCCGATATCGCCATACACCACGCCGGCAGCGGCGATCAGCATGCCGATGCCGGAGGTTTTGGCGTGGTGGGAGGGTTCTGCAACGGTCAGTGCTTCACTCACGGGTGACTTCTCTGGGTTGAGGGGCTGACGCGGGCCCTTCATGAGCTGGGGTATTTCACCGGGGGGGCGTCCGGGTGCGGGCAAAAAAACGCGCTCAGTATCGTTTTATGCGTTGGGATGGGGCGTAAAAAAGGCGTAAAAATTCGGTTTTTTTGGGGTGCGTATCTGCACATTTCATGGCTGTTTGGCGACCAAGCGCTAGCCGAAAGGTTTTCAGCGCCCTCAAGACCGAGCGCCGCCCGCGCGGCGCTCGATCTCAAGAGCGCTGGAGAGCTTCCGACATGCGCCTTCCAACCACCGAATGACCGAAAGAAAGGCAGATACCCAAACCCCGCCCTCACTATCGCCCCCGCTTCAACAACACAATAAAAAACACACCCCCCAACGCCGCCGTCGCCACACCAATCGGCAGATCCTCAGGCGCGATCAAGGTTCTGGCCGCCACATCAACCCACACCAGAAACACCGCGCCCAGCGCCGCACTGACCGGCAGCAAGCGCCGGTTCTCCGCACCCACCAGACGGCGCGCCATATGCGGCACCATCAGCCCGACAAAACCAATGGCCCCGGACAACGAAACCAACACCCCGGTCAGCAACGATGTGCAGAGAAACACCTGAATACGCAGACGACGACCACTAAACCCCAGACTGATCGCCGTCTGTTCACCACTCATCAACGCATTGAGCCCGCGAGCCAGCACCCACAGCGCCAGCATGCAAGCCGCCACGCACAGCGCCGGCAGCCAGATCACCTCCCAGCGCGCCGAGCCCAGGCCGCCCAGCATCCAGAACACCACCGACGCCGCAGCATGTTGCTCGCCGGTGAACAGCAACAGGTTCACCCCCGCCATCAGCACGAACGACACCGCCACACCGGCGAGCAGCAGCCGGTCGCTTTCGAGACGCACGTCCCGTCGGGCCACCGCCAGCACCAGCAGCATGCTGCCCGCCGCGCCGATAAACGCCGCCAGCGGCAGGCTGAAGATGCCGATGAATTCGCCGAGGTAAAGAATCACCAACACCGCCCCCAGCGCCGCGCCGGAGCTGACGCCGAGCAGGTGCGGATCCGCCAGCGGGTTGCGGGTCACCGCCTGCAACGCGGTCCCGACCAACGCGAGGCCCGCCCCGACCAACGCGCCGAGCAGCACCCGCGGCGCACGGATCAGCCAGACGATATGCTCCTGCCCCGCACTCCAGTTCACCGGCAGCTCAAGCCCGGCCTGCCGGCCAATGATCCCCCAGACGGTGCCCAGCGGAATCACCGCCGGTCCGAACGCCAGCGCGACCACGCAAGACAGCAGAATGACCAGCAGCAAGGCTGCGAGCAGCCCGCGATAGGCGGCATGGCTTCGGATCAGCATCAGTGCGAGTCCTGCGCGAACAACCGTGGGTGCAGACCCGCGGCGAGTTTTTCGATGGCGATGGCGTTCTCTACCGACGGTGTGACTTCCAGATAGGTCAGCACCACAAAACGCTGCTCACGAATGGCCCGCACCGTTTGCAACGCCGGATGACGCAACAGGAAATCACGTTTCTGCTGCCAGCTCAGCGGGCCGTAGTCGACGATCGCGATGACTTCCGGATCGCGCTCCACCACGCTTTCCCAGTTCACCTGGGTCCAACTGGCGGCGACGTCGTCCATGATGTTGTGCCCGCCAGCAGCATCGATCAGCGCCTGGGGCATGCCGAGGCGGCCCGAGGTGGTGGGCCGGTCTTCGCCGCTGTCGTAGAGGAAGACCCGCGGCGCGTCCGGCCCCTGCCGAACCGCGTTGCCGACCGCCTCGATGCGTGCGCGCATCTGGCCGACCAGCGCCTGGGCGCGGTCTTCGACGGAGAAGATCCGCCCCAGGTTCGTCAGGTCGCGGTACACGTCATCCAGGCTGGCGCGCGGCTGTTTCATGATCCATGAGCAGGATTCGCTGAGTTCATAGACCGGAATGCCGAACGCCGCGAGGGACGTCGGGGTCAGCGGGCCACCGACCCGCATGCCGTAGTTCCAGCCGGCGAAGAACAGGTCGGCATCCACCGCCAACAGCGTTTCGACGGACGGGTAGCGGCTGGCAAGCTGCGGCACACCCTGCAGCGCCTCGCTGATCCAGGGGTCGCGGTGCTTGGTGGCGGTAAAGCCGGTGTAGCCGGCCAGACGCTCGCGCAAACCCAGGTGCAGGAGCATGCCGGTCATATTCACATCGTGAACGACGACCCGTTGCGGCGCCTTGTTCAGGGTGACGTCGCGCTCGCAACTGCGCACGGTGAGTGGATAGTCGCTGGCCATCGACGGCGCCGCCAGCAGCGCCAGCATCAGGCCGGCAAGAAACCGATAGTTCATGGTTGAGTGATCCAGGTGATTCGTGGATAGGCGTGCAGCGGGTGGCTATCGACCAGCGCCCGCACGCCGAAAACGTGGTGCAGAAGCTCACTGGTCAGGACCTCGGCCGGTGTTCCGCTGGCGACGATGCGGCCCTCGGCGATGACGCAGAGCCGATCGCAAAACGCCGCCGCCAGGTTCAGGTCATGAAAGCTGGCGAGGACGCTCAGGTCGAGGCTGCGCAGATGGCCCAGGAGTTCGAGCTGATAACGCGGGTCGAGGTGGTTGGTCGGCTCGTCGAGAATCAACAGGCCAGGCTGTTGCACCAAGGCCCGGGCCAGCAGCACGCGCTGTTTTTCGCCACCGGACAGGCTGGCGAAACTGCGCAGCGCGCACGCCGTGAGCCCTACCCGCTTCAGCGCCTGCGCCACCTGCGCGGCATCGTCCGCGTTGTCGCCGCCGAACAGGCCCTGGTGCGGGGTACGCCCCATGGCCACGACGTCGGCAACGGTCAGGCCGAATTCCTGGGGAAACTCCTGCAGCACCACGGCAATGCGCTGTGCGCACCAGCGCGGGGTGCGCCGCCACAGGTTCTCGCCGTCCAGCATCACGCTGCCCATGGCCGGTTCATAGGCACGGTAGGCGCAGCGCAAAAGGCTGGTCTTGCCGCTGCCATTGGGGCCGATCAGGCCGACGAATTCGCCCTGGCCGACCCGCAGGTGGATATCCCGCAGCAGCCAGAGCGGATCGCGGTCACGGCCGGGGGCGGCCCAGGCCAGCCCCTCGATACTGAGTGAGGACATTCAGTCTCCGTGCGCCCCCGCCGGGGGCGCGGCAGTCAGAAGGTGTAGTCAGCCGTGACGAAGAACGAACGCGGCTCGCCCAGGTACCACTGCCGACCGTTGTTGCCGGTGGTGGTGGCGTACTGGCGGTCGAACAGGTTGTTCAGTTGCAAGCCGAGGGTCAGGTCCGGCTGCACGTGCCAGTCAACGTTGGCATCGACCACGGTGTAGCCCGGGACGTCGACCGTGTTGGCGTTGTCGCCGTAACGGCTGTCCACGTAGCGCGCGCCCGCGCCGGCGCTGAAGCGCTCGGCGAAGTCCTTGCTCAGCCACAGGTTGGCGGAACGGCGCGGCACGTTGACCGGCTGGTTGCCTTTGAAGTCATTGCTGCCGCTGGCGAACTCGTCGTACTCGGCGCGAACCCAGGCGGCGTTGGCCGAAAGCTGCACGTCGTATGGCAGACGCAGTTCCAGGGTGGCTTCGATGCCGTCGGAGGACTGCTGGCCGATCTGCTGCTGGATCGTCGGATTGACCGGATCGGTGCTCAGCAGCTTCTTCTTGACGATGTGGTACGCGGCCAGGGTCCATTCGCCACGGCCGTCGAGCAACTGCTGCTTGATGCCCACTTCGGTCTGTTTCGCGGTGCTGAGGTCCCATTGCTGCTGCGCGGTCGAGAGGGTCAGCAGGTTGCTGACGCCTTCGGTGCTGGTCGCGTACTGGCCGTACAGCGACAGGTCCTCGGTGACGGCGAACACCAGGCCGGCGCGCCAGTTGCCACCGGACAGGCTGCGATCACTGCGGGTGTCAGTCGGCACGTCGGTACGGTCGAGGTGGACCTGATCGCGGCGCACACCGGTGATCAGCGAAAGCTGCTCGGTGAGCTGGGTGCGGTTCTCGGCGAACAGCGAGAACTGCTTCGCCTGGTTGGCGTCACGGGAGCGATACGGGTCGGTGCTGACATAGCCGCCACCACCCGAGCCGGCCAGCGGCACGGTGTCGCTGTAGACGTTGCCGAAGTCATGCTTGCGCACGAAGCGGATCGAGTTGTAGTCCGCGCCGACCACGGTGCGGCTGTCCAGCCCGAACAGCGAATGCTGCAGGGTGAAGGTCTGACGGTCGCCCACCTGCTCCTGGGTCTGCTTGATGCTGATGAAGCTGTCGCGCCGCACGAGGTCGCCCGGCAGCCAGGTGTAAGTCTCGGCATTGCGCCAGCGGCGCTGGGCCTTGAGGAAGTACAACTGGTTGCTGGCGCTGAGGTTGTCGTTGATCGTCCAGTCCGTGACCAGCCGGGTGGACTGGTCGTTGTAGTGGTCGGTCGCATCCTCGACGTTGTAGTTGTGGTCACGCAGCGACTCGCGGAAATGCCCGTCCACCAACGGCGTACCGAAGTAGCGCTGCGGCTCCTGGTCGCTGTAGTCGTGGCTGAAGGTGAAGCTCAGGTCGTCGGTGGCCTGCCAGCGCAGCGAGCCGCTGAGGGCGATGCTTTCCGAGTTGCCGCGATCGACCCAGCCATTGCTCGCTTGCTGGTTCAGGTTGAAGCGGTAGCTGAGGGTGTCGGTCAGCGAGCCGCCGCTGTCCAGCGCGGCCTGGCGTTTGTCGTCCGAGCCATAGCCGAGGCGCAGGTGGTTGCGGATCTCGCCCTCGAACGGCTTCTTCGGCACCACGTTGATCACCGCGCCCGTGGCGCCTTCGCCGTAGAGCACCGAGGCCGGGCCGCGCAGCACATCGATGCGTTCCACGGCCCAGGTGTCCACCGGGAAGGTGACGGTGCCGGCGCCGACATACAGGCGGGTGCCGTCATACAACTGCATGGTCGAGCTGTGGCCGGTGAAGCCGCGGGCCGACAGCGCGGTGCCGCCGTTGCCGGGAGTGCCGATGAAGGTGACGCCCGGCGAGCGGGTCACGGCGTCCTGCACGGTGGCGTTATTGCGTTTGAGGATCTGCTCGGCGCTGATGCTGGTCACACTGGCCGGGGTCTCCAGCGGCGTCAGCCCCAGGCGCGAACCGCTGGTGCTCGGGGTGTGCAGGTCAGGCTGAGGGTTTTGCTCGGCGACCTCGTTGATGGCCGTGGCCGGCAGGGACAGGGCTTTTTCGTCTTCCGCGGCGTGCGCCGGCAGGGACAGTAATACGCAAGGTGCGAGGCTGGCACACAGCAGCGTGCCCGAGAAGGAATTGAACAGGGAATTACGGGACATGTCGTTCCACTTGAAGCAGGAATGAAAGAATCCCGGAGGGAACAACGCATAGGGAATCGCGGGCGCGACAGCCCACGGAAACCGGCCTGCGCCCGCCCACCGCGGGTTTGCCAAACGATGCTTCAGGCCGGTCTCCGGGCTCGCGAGGGTCATGAAACATTCGCCTTCCCATGCGCGGGGCACAGTGGCTTTTCGAATGTTTCGCTCGCATACCGTTGCGGGGGCAGCGCCGGACTGATCAGCAAAGTGACGAACCGGCTTCCCGTTTCACCCCATACACGGCGGTATGGGGCACCTGAAACAGGCGCGCAGTTGACCATCAAAGTGCCAGCCGGTCAACGACAGAGGTGTCGGTGGCCGGCATCAGGACCGGCAATCACCGACGCGACGACTCAGCCCATGTCGTTGATGCACACCACTTTCGGCTGCGTCATGTCTTCATAGGCGAAGCGCACCCCTTCCCGTCCGAGGCTGCCGTATTTGAAGCCACCGAATGGCATGGCGTCGAAGCGGTAGTCGGACGAGTCGTTGATCATCACGCCACCGGCCTCGATGCGCCGGGCCAGCTTC
Source organism: Pseudomonas sp. 20P_3.2_Bac5 (assembly GCF_025466035.1). Lineage (NCBI taxonomy): Bacteria > Pseudomonadati > Pseudomonadota > Gammaproteobacteria > Pseudomonadales > Pseudomonadaceae > Pseudomonas > Pseudomonas sp. 20P_3.2_Bac5. The sequence continues at coordinate 32,545 of NZ_JANLOA010000135.1, forward strand.
AGCGCGGTCGACAGGTCGCGGGTGAATACGCCGGCGTGCAGGCTGTATTCCGGCGCGTTGGCCAGGGCGACGGCGTCGTCGAGGTGGTCGAACGGTTCGAGGATCACCACCGGCGCGAACACTTCCTGCTGCCAGATCCGGCTGGCGTGGCTGACCTGTTCCAGCACGGTAGGTGCGTACAGCGCGCCCTCGCGGCGGTGGCCACAAAGCACCCTGGCACCGTCCGCCACGGCGTCCTCGACCAATTGTTCGGTGCGGCAGGCCGCCTGCTCGGTGACCATCGGCCCGACATCCGTTTCGCGAAGCGACGGGTCACCCAGGTTCAAGGCCCGCGACTGCGCCACGAACTGTTCGCGGAACGCCGGATAAATCGCGCGGTGCACCAGGATGCGCTGGGTGCCGATGCAGTTCTGCCCGGCGGCCCAGAAGGCACCCGAGACGCAGGACTCCACGGTCGGCCCGAGGTCGCAGTCTTCCAGCACCAATACCGGCGCGTTGCCGCCCAGGTCCATCGCCAGCTTTTTCAGCCCGGCGCTGCGGGCGATGGATTCGCCGGTGGCAAAGCCGCCGGTGAAGGAAATCATCCGCACCTCGTGCAGTTCGACCAGCGCCCGGCCCAGTTCCACACCGCCGGTGGCGGTGGTCACCACGTTGTCCGGGAGCCCGGCCTGCGACAGGCACTCCACCAGTTTCAACGCCGACAACGGCGCCAGCTCGGACGGTTTGAGGATCACCGCGTTACCGCCGGCAATCGCCGGGCCCAGTTTGTGCGCGACCAGATTCAGCGGGTCGTTGTAAGGCGTGATCGCGACGATCAGCCCCAGCGGTTCGCGAGTGAACCAGCCCTGGCGGGACTCCGAGCCCTCATAGGCTTCGAACGGCACCACTTCACCGGCATTGCGCCGCGCCTCTTCGGCGGACAGCTTCAGCGTGTTAACACAGCGCTTCACTTCCTTCTCGGCCTGGCGCAGGGTTTTCCCGGCCTCGGCCACGATCAGGCTGGCGAACGCCGCGGCGTCGGCTTCCACGAGTCGTGCGGCCTCCTCGAGAATCCGCGCACGGCGATGGCGTGGCAGCGCCGCGCTTTCGCTGACGCCCGCCCGCGCCCGGGCCAGCAGGCCCGGCACCGCCGCAGCGTCGAGGTTGGGCACGCGACCGACCACACCGCCATCGAACGGGCTGAACACGTCGATGTGGCTTGGGGCTACGGATTGAACACTGGTCATGCGAGATACGCTCATGAAAGGCTCCGGTTACTGGCGGTCGGTGGTGTGCAGGGCGATGATGTCGGAGAGCAAGGCAAACGCCGTCTCGATCCGGCCGGCGCCCGGCCCGGACACTGTGACGGCGCCGAGCAGTTCGGTGTTGAAGGAGATCGCGTTGACCGCGCCGGAGATGCCGGCCAGCGGGTGCTCAAGCGGCAACAAACGCGCTTCGACGCTGGCGGACACCGAACCGTCGGCCGCCTTGCTGGCGGCGCCGATCAGTTTCCAGCACTGCCCCGTGGCCTGCGCCTTGACGATGTCTGCGGCGCTGATGCCGCTGATGCCCGAGCAGGCGACGTCGCTGACGCTCAAGTGCGCGTCCAGCAGTTCGTTGGCGAGGATCACCACTTTCAGGCGCACGTCATGGCCTTCGACATCCGCGGTCGGGTCGGCTTCGGCGTAGCCCAGTTGTTGCGCCTGGGCCACCGCATCGCTGAACGCCAGGCCGTCCTTCATCCGCGTCAGCACATAGTTGGAAGTGCCGTTGAGGATGCCCTCGAAACCTTGGATTTCCGCACCGGCAAGGGCTTGTCGGGCCAGGCGGATCACCGGCGTGCCGCTCATCACCGAGCCTTCGTATTCGAACGCCAGGCCCTTGCGACGGGCCAGCGCCTTGAGCTCGGCGCCGTGCAAGGCAATCGGGCCCTTGTTGGTGGTGACCACATGAATGCCGCTTTCCAGCGCCCAGCGGCAGAAGGTGGCTGCCGGCTCGCCGTCGACCGGGTTGGTAAAGGTCGCCTCGGCAATGATGTCGGCGCCGGACTGCTTGATCACCGTTTCATTGAAGGCCTCGGCAGTACCGCCGGCGATGCGCGCCAGCGCGCCCTTCTCGGCGGGCAGCGCGACCAGTTCGGCGGCGTCCAGGCCGTTGCGGTTGACCACCGAGCCGAGAAACAGGTCGGTGACGCCGACGATCTTCAGGCTGAAACCGAGGGCCGCCTTCCAGGTGGCGTTACGCTCTGCGATCAACTGGGCCAGGCCACGGTTCACACCACCGAAGCCGACCAGGGCAATGTTGTATTCAGTCACGAAGGCATTCCTCTTTGCTGTTGTTTGATGGCATCAGCGTACGAGTCGGGCCAGGGCACTTGAATACGGCAAAACGCTGTATTTGTTGAGCGATTTGCGCAGTGCGCAAACGCCTGAAATCGAGGCGCGAAGGGACGCTTGCGCTGCGGTGAGCCAGCGCAAGCGTGGGGGGCATCGCGAGCAAGCTCGCTCCTACAGTGTGGGAGCGAACCGTTGCGAAATGGGCGGAAGGGTTAGTTAGAAGACAGCAGAAAGGACAAACGAGGTCACGGTGTTTTCCACGCCGGGCATGGCCGCGATTTCTTTCCAGACCGCGTGAACCCGCTCAGGGCTCGCCGCGTTGACCCGCAGCATCAGGTCGAACTCGCCACTGAGCACCTCACACTGGACCACCTCGGGAATGGTCCCCAGCTTGGCCAGCACATCGTCGCCGCGCATGCGGTCGTAGCGATAAACGAAAATCGCCGCGCTGATCAGCGACGAAGGCCGGCGAGCGTCGCCCAGCCGCACGGTATAGCCCTGAATCGCGCCATCGCGCTCAAGCCGTTCGACGCGCTGGCGCACCGCGTTGCGCGACAGGTTGACCTTGGCCCCCAGCTCCGCATGAGCGATCCGCGCATTGGCGGTCAGCTCGGCCAGGATGCGCTCGTCCAGGGGGTCCAGAATGCGCTTCATAGCGCCCTCGCCTGCGCAGCCCGCAACACATGACAGAGTCCGTCCAGATCGCCACGCTGAAGGGCCGGCGGCTCGTCTGCCAAGGCTGGCGGCAGCGCCACCTCGCCGTCCCACACACCCAATTGCGCCAGCAGCGCGGCGGATTTTTCCGGCGCGATCTGGCCCAGGGTGACCATCGGCGCGCCCAGGCTGCGCCGATGCAGGCGCCCGGCCAGCGCGCCCACCGCCGTATGCGGATCGACAATGGCGCCGGTGTCCTCGCGCAGGCGGATGACCTCGCGGCGCACCTCGGCCTCCTCCACCGCATAGGAGTCGAACAGTACCCGCGCCTGCAGCCACTGCGGGTTGCCAATGCTCAGCTCGCCACAGGCTTCGAAATGTTCCATCAGCGTCCGGACACAACCGGCACTGCGCCCATACAGCTCCCAGATAAAGCGCTCCAGGTTCGAATACAGGGAAAAATCCATGGCCGGCGCCAGGGTGCGCTGGCTGGCGTGGGTGGCATATCGATTGCGGTGGAGGAAGCGGTGCAGCGCGTCGTTGCTGTTGGTCGAAACGATCACCTGATTGATCGGCAGGCCCATTTTCTGCGCGACGAAGCCGGCGTAGATCTCGGCAAAGCTCGCGGCAGGCACGCTGAACCCGACGGGCCGGGTGCCACCGCCCAACTGCAAGGCGGCATGGAAGTAAAAAACGATCTGGGCCAGCACGCCGACCCAGTTGGTGGAGTTGAAGCAGACCGGAATCACCCCCTCCAGCGGCCAGGCGCGAAACAGCCGCGCGACCAGGGTCTGGCAGTCATCGAAACTGCCGTCCACGGGGATCAGCAGGACGCGTTCAGGGTCGGCCGCCAGCAAGGCGGCGAGACGGTCGGCGGGGACGTCGTGACGCGGGTAGAGAATCGCCATGCGCACATTCGGGCAGGCCGCGAAGGCCTTGATGGCGGCAACGCCGGTGTCGCCGTTGGTGGCGCCCACCACCAGGGCTTCGCCAGTCGATTCATCGAGAAAGTGCCTGACCAGCCGGGCCTGAAGCTGCGCGGCAAAGTCTTTCGAGGTGCGCGTCGGGCCATGGAACAACTGCAGAATCCATTCGTTATGGCCAATCTGCTGCAGCGGTGTGATCGCGCGATGGGTGAAGTCCTTGTAGCTGTCGCTGAGCAGCGCGCGCAGGGTCGGCTCATCCAGCGCGTCACCGACGAAGGGCGCGATCACCCGCCATACCAGCTCATCGAAGGGCAGCCAGGACCAACTGGCGATTTCCTCCGGGCTGATCTCCGGCAAGTGCGCCGGCACATACAACCCGCCATCGGCAGCAGGCCCCGACAGCACGACTTCACGGAAGTCGGCCCGTACATCGCCATTGCGGGTGCTCACGTAGTGCATGAAAACTCCAGGAAAGGGTTACGAAGGCCGATGGGCTTGAGCCACCAGCCAGTCTGAAAACAGCGCGGCATCGGGCGGCAACGCGCGCCCTTGCTCACGGACCAGGTAGAACGATTCGCTGGCTTCGATGCGCTGGCTGAAGGGCGCGACAAGCTGCCCGTCCCTGAGCAGGTCCTCGACCACCGAGGAACGCGCCAGGGCAACGCCCTGCCCCAGCTCCGCCATGCGGATCGTCGAAATCAGCGTGTCGAATTGCAGCCCCCGCGAGTAATCGACATCGTCCGCGCCGACCCGCTTGAGCCAGTAGCCCCAGCCCTCTTCGTAGCCGAGGACATGCAGCAGCGGATGGTGCTTGAGGTCCTGCGGCTGACGGATCGGCGAGCGCGCCAGCAGCGCCGGCGAGCAGACCGGCACCAGCACGTCCCAGGTCAGACGCTGGGCATGCAGACCCGGCCATTCACCATTGCCCCAGCGCACTTCGAGGTCGTCCTCGCCATCCGGCGCCTTGACCCACAGGTTGCTGATGTAGCGGATGTCGATGTTCGGGTTCTCGCGGCTGAAATCGAGCAAGCGCGGGGCCAGCCAGTACTGCAGGAACGACAGGCTGCCGCGGACCTTCACCGGCCTGCGCTTGTGCTGGCCGAAGATCTCGTTGGTGCCCACCGCGAGACGGCTGATCGCGTCCTGCACCACCGGCAGGTAGGACTGGCCCTCCTCGGTCAGGTCGAGGCCCCTGGGCAGGCGTTTGAACAAGGCCACGCCCAGGTGGTTTTCCAGTTGGCGGATCTGCTGGCTCACCGCGCCCTGGGTCAGGTGCAGTTCCTCCGCGGCGTGGGTGAAGTTCAAGGCGCGCGCCGATACCTCGAATGACCGCAGCCAGTTCAGCGGCGGCAGGGATTTTTGCTTCATCGGCACGACCTCGTTCGGAATTGAATCCGTCCATCATGAACCGGAATCTTCAGGTCGCGTTAACGCCCGGGACCACCGGCAGCATGGCGGCAAGCCGCTGTTCGCGCTTCTTGCGGGTCACCCAGTAGACGAAGTAGCACCAGGCGATAAAGGGCAGGCCGAAGTACAGCGCGACCCGCTGCTCAGGGTCGAACGCGATCCCGACGCAAGCCAGCACGCAACACAGAATCGCGCCCAGCGGCACCCAGGGGTAACCGCGCACCCGGAAATGCAGGTCTTCGACGCGGCCGCCATTGGCCACATAGTGCCGGCGAAACGCGATCTGGCTGGCGGCGATGCTCATCCACACCACCACCACCGCCAGCCCGGAAACGGACACCAGCGCCAGGTACACCGTGTCCGGCGCAACCACGCTGCTGAGCAGCGACGCCACCGCGCCGGCCATGCTCAGGATGATCGCGTTGACCGGCGTGCCGCGCGGCGAAAGGCGGCGGAAGCACTTGGGCATATGGCCCTGGTCACTCAGGGTCCAGAGCATCCGCGAGGCGGCGTACAGGCCGGAGTTGGCCGCCGACAGCAGTGCGGTGAGGATCACGAAGTTCATGATGTCGGCCGAGTACGGGATGCCGATCATGTCGAACACCATCACGAACGGGCTTTCCACCAGGCCTGCCTGCTCACGGGGCAACAAGGTCGCGAGGACGACGATGGTGCCGACGAAGAACAGCGCCAGCCTGACCACCGTGGTGCGAATGGCCTTGGGCACGCTGTCCTGGGGATCCTTGGCTTCGCCGGCGGCAATACCGATCAGCTCAGTGCCGGAGAAGGCGAACGACACCGCCAGCAGCGTCATCGCGATGGGCAGCAAGCCGGTGGGGAACAGGCCCTCGCGGGTGAAGTTGGACAGCCCGATGCCCTGCACATGCTTGACCTCGAACAGGCCGCAGATCGCCCCGGCACCAATGACGATGAAGGCAATCACCGTCAGCACCTTGATCAGCGACAGCCAGAATTCGGTCTCGGCGAACAGGCGCACAGACACCACGTTGAGGATGAATACGGTGATAGCGAAGAATGCGCTCCAGATCCACACCGGCGTGTCCGGAAACCAGCGGACCATCAGGATCCCGGCCGCGGTGAATTCCGAGCCGATGGCGACGGCCCAGGTCAGCCAGTACAACCAGGCCACCGTGTAGCCGGTGCCCGGTCCCAGGTAACGGGTGGCGTAGCTGCTGAACGAGCCGGTTTCCGGCATCTGCACGGCCAGTTCGCCCAGGCAGACCATCACCAGGTAGACCATCACGGCGCCGACGATATAGGCGATCACCGCGCCGAGGGGACCGGCCTGGTTGACCGTGTAGCCCGAGGTCAGGAACAACCCGGTGCCGATCACCCCGCCCAGCGCCAGCATGACGATGTGGCGGGTGTGCATCTCTTTCTTGTATTCGGCCGGATCAGCCGACGCTGTCGTTGAGTGTTCAGTGGACATAGTTTGATTCTCATGAAGTGTCTGGTGTTCAACGGGAAACCCGCAACGAGGCAGTACCAACCAATGCACCAGCGACTGTTATTGTTATTGCTTTCATGAAACAGGGCGCTCCGCCATCCCGGGCAGACCGCCCTCACCCTCAGGCGGACACGCTGGCGCGCCGCTCGCTGCCGGCCACATCCGTGCGTTGGGCACGTACCGTGGCGAAGGCCTGACGCAGGTCTTCCAGCAGGTCAGCGGTGTCCTCGATACCGACGGACACCCGCACCAACCCTTCGGAAATGCCCAGCGCCTGACGCTCTTCCAGGGTGTTTTCCACGTGGCTGGTTGTCCGTGCCGGCCCGTAGATGGTTTCCACCGCGCCGAGGTTGCCGGCACGGTGGGCGTAGCGCAGGCACGGCAGCAGCTTGACGACGGTGTCCATCCCGCCAACCAGCACGAAGCTGACGATCGCGCCGAATCCCTTCATCTGCGCGCAGGCGATTTGGTGACCGGGATGCTGCGGCAATCCCGGATAGTTGACGGCTTCCACCAGCGGCTCGCTGCACAGGAATTCCGCCAGTGCCTGGGCGCTCGCCTGTTGCTGGCGCAGGCGCAGGGCGAGGGTCTTGATGCCGCGAATGATCAGGTAGGCGGAAAACGGGTCCAGCGAGGCGCCATTGATTTCCCGGTAGTGACGCACCTGCGCCATCAGCGACTCGGCCCCGCAGACCACACCGCCGAGCACATCACCATGGCCGGAAAGGAACTTGGTCGCGCTGTGCACCACCACATCGACGCCCAGCGCCAGCGGGTTCTGGTTCAGCGGCGTGGCAAAGGTGTTGTCAGCGACGACCAGCGCGCCGACACGTTTTGCCGCCGCCACCAACCGGCGGATATCGAGGATTTTCAGGGTCGGGTTGCTGGGCGTCTCGAGATAGACGAGGTCACAGCCGAGGGCGATTTCGCGCTCGATGGCCTCGGTGTCGAGGGTGTCGCACAGCGTCACCTCGACGCCCTGGCGGGGCAGGAACTCTTCGAAGATCTTGTTGGTGCCACCGTAGCTGTCGCGGGTCGAGACCACGCGCTTGCCGTTGCACAGGAAGGTATGCAGGACGCCGCTGATCGCCGCCATGCCGGTACTGAAGGCCACGGCCGACTCGGCCTGCTCCAGCGCGCACAGCTTGTTTTCGAGCACCGCGACGGTCGGGTTGCTCATGCGGCTGTAGATGAAGCCCGGCTCTTTGCCCAGTGCGACGTCATACCAGGCATCGATATCGTGATAGCCGTAGGCGGCACTGGCGACGATCGGGGTCTGGGTGGCGTTGTAGGGATGTTCGACCTGCTCCCCGCCCCACACCACACAGGTGCCAACACCCGGTTGCACGCCCTGAGCGACCTTTGCTTCGTTGTTCATGTCTTTGTCTCGCATCGATGAAACACGGCGGTGTTTCGACTGGGTCTGCGAGGACTATAGGGAGGACGCGGCCCCTTGAAAAACGATGGAATCCGGGCCTAAGGGGAGGGTTTTTTAATGGCTCCTTGGGTGGGAGGTGGATTGCTTATCGCGAGCAAGCTCGCTCCTACAGTTCCTATGTCTGTCAATGTTGAGCGAGCTTGCTCGCGATAAACCGCATCACAAAATCCCGGTTTTCAGGGATGGCGCGGCCTTCTGCCATCAGCTTATATTGCTCGCCGTGCCGACCCTTGGCACCCCTCGCCTATCCGACAGTACAACGCCATGTCCAAGATCGCGCTGACCGCCATGCAATCCCTCCCCTCTGACGTGCTGCTGGTCGAGGACGAGCCCCATTTCCAGGAGCGCTTGCTCAAGATCCTGTCAGATCTGGGCTGTGCCCCCGGGACGCTTCACGTCGCCGGCAGCCTGGCCGATGCCCGGCAGATCAGCCAGACCCAGGCGTTTTCCCTCGCCCTGGTGGACCTTGGGCTGCCCGATGGCAGCGGCATCGATCTGATCGCCGAACTCCGCCAATGCCCCCATCCCGTGAGCATCCTGGTGATTTCCGCGTGGAGCACGCAGGACAAAATCCTCCAGGCATTGCAGGCCGGCGCTACCGGCTACCTGCTCAAGGAGCGCGATGACCTGGAGGTCCTGTTGTCGATTCGCAGCGTGCTGCGCGGTGGCGCGCCGATCGATCCGTTCATTGCCAGGCATATCCTCGCGCACATTCCGCAGGCCGAGGGAAAGGTGGCCAACGTGGCGGACAGCGAGCAAGACAAGTCGCCCGACCTTCTGACCGAGCGCGAAGCGCAAATCCTGACGCTGGTCGCGGACGGCAAGTCGAACCGGAATATCGCCGAGCACCTGTACATTTCGCTCTACACCGTCGAGTGCCACATCAAGCACATCTACCGGAAGCTGGAAGTGTCTTCGCGCATCAACGCGCTCAACCAAGCGCGCTTGCGCGGTTTACTCCCGTAGTGCCGAGGCATCGTTCCCTCGGCGCGTGGCTGCTCGGCCTTGTGCTGCTGGGTAGTTGCCTGCTCCAGGCGGCATGGGCGCAATCCTGCCCGCCCACCATCAGCACCGTACAGGCCGCCAGGGAGACGCCCGGCGCAGCAGGCCGGCCGACGCAGGGCTGGCAAGCGGTCACGCTGCCCGATATCTGGACCACCCGCTGGCCCGATTTCACCGGTGCGGTCTGGTATCGCATCAGCTGGCGCCACGGCTGCGCAGCCGGCGGGGCAGAAAAGCCGCTGGTCGCGCTGGTCACCAGTTCGATCAACCTGGCCGGCGAGGTCTACCTGAACGACACCCTGCTCTGGCGTGATGCGAGCCTGCAGGAGCCGCTGTCCAGAAGCTGGAATATGCCGCGCCTCTGGATCCTCCCGAACGTGGCAATGCACCCGCAGGCCAATGACATCTGGATCCGGGTCCAGGGCCGGGCCCTGGTGTTTCCTGGCCTCGGGCTGGTGAGGATGGGGCCTCCCGCGCAGATGCTGGCGTTGCATCAGCAGCTATGGTGGTCGCAGCGCACCACGTTCCTGATCAACATGGTCGGCTCGCTGTGCATTGCCGGCCTGTTCGCGGGGATCTGGCTGCTCTACCGCAAGCACGCCGTGTATGGCTGGTTTGCGCTGTTGAACCTGGCCTGGGTGCTGTTCGTCTACAACATCGTGGCCGTCGATCCCTGGCCGTTCAGCCATACGGTGGATGTGGCGCGGGCCAACGCCATCGCCTTCATGGCCTTTTGCATGTGCTACGCGATTTTCATTTTCCAGTTGCAGGGACGGCCCCTCAGCCGGGTGCAGGAGCGCAGCCTGCAAGCCCTGACGGTGGGCCTGTCGCTGCTGATTGTGTGGATGCCTGAAAAGCACTTGCTGGCCACCCTGCAATTTGGCGTGAGAACCCATCTGCTGGTCTTTGCCGCGAGCTGCATCATGCCGCTGGTCCATGCCTGGCGCAGCAGGAAGCTCCAGGATGTGTTGTATGCCTCGCTGGGCCTCGGATTCGTGATCATCGCGCTCTACGACACGCGCACCTATTACCTGAAGATCCCCGATCCCGTCCTGCTGACCCCTTACGCCAACCTCATCACCATGGCCGTGATCACCGCCGTGCTGGGCTCGCGCATCGCACACAGCATGCGCCGCACCGAGCGCTTCAATGTGGAGCTGTCGAGCGCTGTAGAGGAGGCCTGCCGGGAGCTGGAAACGACCTTGGGCAATGAGCACCAACTGGAACTGTCGAATTTGCGCTTGCAGGAGCGCATGCAGTTCATTCACGACCTGCATGACGGTTTTGGCAGCGCCCTGGTCCGGGCCATCGTCCAGGCGGAACGCAATGCCGATGCGCATGCGGATGCGCGCCGCCACATCTCGACCCTCAAGTCCCTGCGCGATGACCTGCGCAACGTCATGGACAGCGGCGAGCGCGTCAACGCCGACATGCCGGCGACACCCTCGGAATGGATGGCTCCGACCCGGCACCGTTTTTCGACGCTGTTCGATGAAATGGACGTGACCAGTCGCTGGTCCTGCCCTGCCACGTGGCCCTGGCCACCCAGTGTGGCGTTCTGCATGGAGCTGACACGTTTGCTCGAGGAAGCCCTCTCCAACGTGCTCAAGCACAGTGGCGCAACAGAAGTGGACATCACACTGGCCGTTGTCGCGGACCGTGAGCTGATGCTCGAGGTCCGCGACAATGGTGTGGGCTTTGACCTCTCGGCGGTCAGCCAGGCCGCTACCGGCATCGGCCTGCTCTCCATGCAGGCGCGGATCGCCAGGCTCGGCGGGACACTCCTGGTAGAGTCCCGGCCGGGCCTCAGCCTGGTCCGTGCATCCCTCGGCAACTGACCTGGCAGGCGTTCTTCAGTTCAGATTGCCGTCGTTGTTCTCGATGTCCTGAAGGGAAATGCTGGTGTTCTTCTCTCCACCCCTGCCGTCTTCGCAGATTGCGGCGATATCCACTTGTCGCGGGTTGTAGCGGATCTGCACATTGCGGCAACTGTTCTGGAACGAACTGGCCGAATCGCCGCCGCCGCTCAGCGTGCCGTACTCATTGGAGACACCCAGCAACTCGATCGCCGTCGCGTTGTAGCTACCGTTGCGGGTGCGGCATTCGGCGTGAATCGACACTTCGTTGCTATCGGTATACAGCTCGATGTTGCGGCACGAGTTCTGGAAGGTGGAGGGTGCCGCCTGTGCGGGCGCCAGCAGCACCAAGGAGAGTAACGCGGACATCCCGCCGAGGATGAGCGCCCTGGTCTGTCCGCGCATGGTAGTTGCCTGGTTCATGTTACTGATCCCTGTTATTGAAGGTTTTAGGAGGTGTTGCCTGACTGCCGCGACGCTGGCTGCGGCGGATGATGATCGGGCGCCGTCAGCGGCACCCGTCAATGTGCTTCACGAGGTAGGTGGTTTTGCCGACGCCGGGCGGTGGGCGGGACTCGAGCAAGACACGCAACTCGCAGTCGCGGCTGCGGACACGCCAGTGTTGGGTGGTGTCATCCGCCTGATCGCGCTGGCGCTCGATGCTTTCGATCGGCATCTGCTTCAGGGCATTGATCACGCGTGCGTCCTGCAACACCACCTGGATCTGCTCGACGCTGTCGTAGTAGCCGGACAAGGACGCTTGCGCCGGCGCGCAGACCAACCCCGTCACGGTGCACAGCCAGAACGGCGTGCGCAGCAGGGGTGCAAGGCAACTGAGGGCGTTACGGATTCCACGCATAAGGACGACCGCCAGAACGATAGTGGGGTGACGTCGCTATGCTATTTTTCGGCCTTGCCTCTGGATATCACTGGTTACTGGTATTTGTGGGGCTGCCCGGGCAATTCTTAAGCGCTCAGGAGGCCGTAGCTGGCTGCGTTTTCACGCCGACTGCCCACGGCCTGAACACACAAAGGCTGGCCACTGCCGCCAGGCACACGCTGGCCGCGCCATAGATCAACACCCAGGCGAAGCCTTGATCGAGTGCGGTATGAAAGGCGCTCGCAGGTATCGCCTGCTTGCCGGCCGCCACTGCCTGGGCCATGGCCTGCAATGCCGAACCCTCGCCCAACCCCGGCAAGCTCTGACGCAAACTGCCGGCAATGCCTTGCACCAATACCCAACCCATCACCGCGATATTGATGGCCAGCGAGGTCATCCGCGCGCTCATGTCCATGCCGGACGCCATGCCCGCCCGCGATGGCAGCACGGAGCCGGTGCTGGTGTTGGTCACCGGGGTGTTGGTCAACCCAAGTCCGGTCCCCGCCAACACGCAGCCTGCCGCCATAACGGGAACCAGCAAATTGGCACTGCCGATGGCGATGCACATCAACATCAATCCCGCCCCGATCACCAGCAGCCCGGCAGGAATCATCACGCCCGGCTGAAGTTTCAGCGCCAGGCGTTCACCCAACGGCGGCACAAACAGGGTTGGCAAGGTGTACGCCAGCAGCAGCAAACCCGCGTCGACGTTATCCAGCCCCATTCCCGCCTGAAAATAGATGGGCAGGTAGATCATCAGCGGCCAAAAACTGAAGTTCATCCCCGCCGAGCCCAGCAGCGCCCCTGAAAACCCGCGGATGCGGAACACCGAGAAATCCATCATCGGCTGCGGGTTGAGCCGCTGCGAGATCAGGAACGCCACGAACGCCAGCAGGGTCGCCATCGCCAACGCACCGACTGTCGCGCTCGACAGTTCAGGGCCCTGGATAATCACGTAGGTCAGGCCGAACACCGCGGACGCCAGCAACAGGATCCCCAGGCTATCCAGCTTGCCCGTCGGCACCTCGCGGGTGGCGTGCACCCCGGCGCCCGCCAGGGCGAACGCTATTGCCGCCAGCGGCAGGTGAATCAGAAACACCCACTGCCAGTTGGCGAGCGCGAGGATGCCAGCACCGATGATCGGCCCTAGGCCCAGGCCGGCGCCGAAAACGATCCCCCACAGGGCAAAGGCCTTGCTCCGTTCGCGGGGCTCGGTGAACTGCCGGGACAGGATCGAAATCTGGCAGATCAGCATGGCGCCGCCGCTCGCGCCCTGCACCGTCCGGGCGATGATCAGCATCGACGCGTCTTCGGCAAGTCCACAGGCCAAGGATGCCAGGCCGAACACCGCGACACTGGTGAGAAACAACGTCCTGCGCCCGTAGCGATCCACCAGCGTGCCCACCGCCATCAACACGGTGGTACAGGCCAGCGTGTAGGCGTTCATTATCCATTGCAGGTCGCTGAAGCGACTTTCAAGCAGCGTTTCGAGGGTGGGCAGTATCACCGGGATACTGGAGATCTCCAGGCCGAACATCATCGCCGCCAGGCACACCGCCGCCAGCGCTTTCACCGAATCCTTCATTGCACGTTTCCACAGGCTCAAATAGTCAGCGGATGATCCGGCGGTGAGGGGCTTGTGGAAATCGGCACGAAGGCCATGTATCGTCAACTTCATGCCAAAACGCCATCCTGCTGCACTGCCCTTCAATCGAACCCTGGTCGTGCTGGCGTACGACCAGTTGTGTACTTTTGAATTCGGCACCGCCATCGAAGCCTTCGGCCGCGATGATCCCGAACTGAAAAAACCGCTTTATGACCTGCGCGTCGCCGCGGCCGAACCCGGCCCGCTGCGGGCCTTTGGTGGCGTGCAGATCACCGTGGAAGGTGGCCTGGAACTGCTGGAACAGGCCGGAACCGTCGTCATTCCCGGATGGCGCGACCTGGCCGAAGACGTTGCCCCCGACGTGCTTCAAGCGCTCACGGCCGCCAGCGCCAGGGGTTGCCGGATCGTCACCATCTGCGCGGGCACCTTTGTCCTCGCGGCAACCGGCCTGCTGGCGGGCAAGCGCGCCACTACCCATTGGCACCATCACCAAGCCCTTGCGAAGGCTTATCCGGAGATTCAGGTCGAGCCCTCGGTGCTCTATGTCGATGAGGGCAACATCCTCACCTCGGCAGGTTGTGCCTCGGGCCTCGACGCCTGCCTGCACCTGATCCGCCGGGACTTCGGCCCCGACGCGGCCAACCGGGCAGCCCGCCGCATGGTGACCCCGCCCCATCGCCTGGGCTGCCAGGCCCAATACATCGAGCAGCCGGTTACCGTGAGGCCGGGCAGCAGCCTGGCGCCGCTGCTGGATCAACTGCGCGCCAGACCCGACAGCGACCTGACCATCGACCAAATGGCCCACGCCGCCCACATGAGTCGCCGCACCTTCCTGCGCCGCTTTCACGACGCCACCGGAACCACACCCGCCGACTGGCTGCTGGGCGTCCGGCTGGAACGCGCCAAGGCGCTGCTGGAAACCAGCGCGCTGCCCATGCCGCTGATTGCCGAACAATGCGGCTTCGGCACCGCCGCGACGTTGCGGCATCACTTTCGTACAAAACTGGACAGCAGCCCGAGTTGCTATCGCAAGCAGTTCGGGCGGGCATGAGAATTCAAGCCGGTCAGCCTGAGGATTTTATAAATCGCCTGAGCGAAGGATGGATTCGCCTGTGTACCTGTTTCAATGAACGGACACTTGCAAGCGTTACAACTACGCTCGACACGGTGTTAGAACGTAGTGATAGAAATTCGGCACGCCGTTGAACATCGCGTCCTGCTTGTCGCGCGGCACCTTTTCCAGCAGCCACGGTCGTCGTAGTGGCGAAGGCGTAGCTCCGGCTCCCACAGGGGACAGTGTTATGTCGAGGACTTGCGCCACTATCCATGCCATCCCACCATGGCGCTGCCCGCCACCAAGGGCTATCTTAGCCCCCGTGACAGCCACGGCTCGTCGCCCCATAACAAGATCGCCGTGCCCAAGCGGCACGCCACAGGGAGCCTATCCATGACGCGGCATAGCGCCCAGACCCACCCGAGCGAACTCGCTGCCTTCGTCAACGAGCATTTCCCCGAACGGCGGATCCGCCCGGACGGGGTGATTGCCCAGTCCTGGTACCGCAGCGTCATGCAGCACCGGCTCGACCCCGCCACGGCCACCCGCCTGGATATCCTGTGCGCCGACGATATCCGCCGCCACCAGCAACAACATCAGCAGTACCTCGATATCGCCAGCCAGGGCGTCAGCGGCCTGGCCCGCCGCGTGGTGCCAGCCGGTTTCGCGGTGCTGCTCAGCGACGAGCAGGGCATCACCCTCGACGCTCGCCTGCCCGTCCAGCATGACCCGTACATCCGCTCGGGCCTGGTGGTCGGCGCGCGCTGGGACGAGTCGATCGCTGGCACCAACGGCATCGGCACCACGCTGGCGGCGGCCGAGCCGCTGATCATCCATCGCGACGAGCATTTCCTCACCGCCAATGCGCGCCTGAGTTGTTCCGTCGCGCCGATCTTCAATGCCCAGGGCCTGTTGCAGGGTTGCCTGAACGCCACCTGCCTGAACAGCGATGGCCCCAAGGAAAGCCAATACCTGACCCTGCAATTGGTGATCCTGTATGCGCGCCTGATCGAGAACGCGCACTTTCGCCAAAGCTACCGGGATCGCCTGACGCTTTCGCTCAAGCCCATCGACGAAATCGCCGACCTGGCCAATGAGCAACTGCTGGCAGTCGACGACAGCGGTCGGGTGATCGGCGCCAACCGCGCGGCCTTTGTCGCCCATGACCAGGCCAATGGCCGCAACCTGCTGGGCAGCCTGATCGACCAGTTGCTGCCCATGGGCGTCAACGAGTTACTGCGCCTGACCAACGGTGGCGCCCGCGGCCTGCGCCTGCGTGCCCGGCATGACGAAGCGCTGCTGGACCTGAGCCTGCGCATCCCCTCGGAGCAGCACCGCGTGGCGCCGACACCGGCACCGACCAAGGCGCCGCGGCCGCGCCACCCCGACCTGGAACAACTGGCCGGCGCCGACCCGGCGCTGCAACAGGCGGTGCGACGCCTGCGCAAGGTGATCGACAAGGACATCGCCATCCTGATTACCGGCGAAACCGGCACCGGCAAAGAAGCCTTTGCCCGGGCCATCCACCAGGCCAGCGCCCGCCATAGCGGGCCCTTTATCGCGCTCAACTGCGCGGCGATCCCGGAGAGCCTGATCGAGAGCGAACTGTTCGGCTACCGCGGCGGCAGCTTTACCGGTGCCGAGAAAAAAGGCATGAAGGGCAAGCTGGAACTGGCCAATGGCGGCACGCTGTTTCTCGATGAGATCGGCGATATGCCAGCCCACCTGCAAACCCGCCTGCTGCGGGTGCTGGCCGAGCGGGAGATTTCCCCCCTTGGCGCTCAGTCGCCGGTGGCGCTGGATATCCAGGTGATATGCGCCACGCACCAGGACTTGCAGGGCATGTTGCGCGACAAGGGCTTTCGCGAAGACCTGTTCTATCGCCTCAACGGCATGAACCTCAACCTGCCGCCGCTGCGCGAGCGCAGTGACCGCGCGCAACTGATCCAGCATCTGCTCGACAGCCAGGCCGAGGCTCAGGGCCTGCAGCTCACCGACCCGGCGCGGCAATGCCTGCTCGACGCGCCCTGGCCCGGCAATATCCGCCAGTTGCTCAATGCCCTGCGCTACGCGGTGGCGCTGGCCGAGGACGGCTGTATCGACCTGGACTGCCTGCCCGGCGACCTGCTGCGCAGCCCCGCCGTGCACGCGCTGCCGGCCACCCCGCCGACGAGCAGCGAACCGCAAGCGTCGAGCCTGTTGGCGACCTTGCGCCGCCATCGCTGGAATATCAGCGCGGCGGCCAGCGAACTGGGCGTCGCCCGCTCGACGCTCTACCGGCAGATGAAAAAACACCGGCTGGTGCAGCCCAACGACTGCCTCTGAGCCGCAACGAAAAACGCCCGGACCGTTAAACACGGTCCGGGCGTTTTCAACGGACGGGCTATCAGGCCTGGATGTACACCACATGGGTGTGGGTGTACTCGTACAGCCCGTGCTTGCCATCGGCACCGCCAATGCCGGACTTGCGCGTCCCGGCATGGAAGCCCTGCATGGCTTCGAAGTTCTCGCGGTTGATGTAGGTCTCGCCGAAGTCCAGCGAACGGGTCGCCTGCAAGGCCGCGCTCAGGCTGCCGGTGTAGATCGATGAGGTCAGGCCGTATTCGCTGTCGTTGGACAGCGCGATGGCCTCGTCCAGGTCGTCGACAATCTGGATCGGCAGCACCGGGCCGAAGATCTCCTTGCGCATGATTTCCATGTCGGCGGAACAGCCGGCCAGCACCGTCGGCTGATAGTGGAAGCCCTGGCCCAGGTCAGCCACCGCGCCGCCGGTAATGATCTGCGCGCCCTGCCCGCTGGCGGTGCGGACCATTTGCGCCACCTTGTCCAGCGCCGCGCGATTGATCAGCGGGCCCATGTCCAGGCCACTTTCGGCCAGCGGGTCGCCATAACGGGTGGCGGCCATGGACGCGGCAATGCGCTCGATAAACGCATCGGCCACCTTGCGCTCGACATACACCCGCTCGGCGCAGTTGCATACCTGCCCGGTGTTGATCACCCGCGAGGCGGTGATGGCCCTGACCGCCAGATCCAGGTCGGCATCAGCCAGGACGATGGCCGGCGCCTTGCCGCCCAGTTCCAGGTTGAGTTTGGTGATATTCGGCGCGGCGGCGGCCATGATTCGCGAGCCGGTGCCGACGCTGCCGGTAAAGCTGATCAGGTCGATGCCGGGATGGCTGGTCAGCGCGCTGCCGACCGTGGTACCGGTGCCGCAGACCACGTTGAAGACGCCAGCGGGCAGATCGGTCTCGGCCACCAGGCGGGCGAATTCGAAGCAGTTGATCGGGGTTTCTTCACTCGGCTTGATCACGATGGTGTTGCCGGTCAACAGCGCCGGCGCCATCTTGCGGGCGATCAGGAAGAACGGGAAGTTCCACGGCAGAATCCCGGCAACCACACCCAGCGGTTTGCGCAGCAGGAAGATGCTCTCGCCGGCGCGGTCACTGCTCAGCACTTCGCCTTCCAGGCGCCGCGCCCACTCAGCCATGTAGTCGAGGTAGTCGGCGGTGAAATTCACCTCGACCCGGGCCAGTTCCAGCACCTTGCCCTGCTCGGCGGTAATCACCCGCGCCAGGCGCTCGGCGTGCTCGCGCACCTTGCTGGCGATTTTGCGCAGATAACCCGCACGCTCGATGGCGGGCCGCAGGGCCCAGGCCTTTTGGGCCTGGCGTGCGGCAGCAATGGCCTGCTCGACATCGGCGCTGCTGCCCTGGGGCACACGCCCGAGCAACTGGCCGTTGGCCGGGTTATGCACCTCGATCAGCTCGTCGCTGGCGACGAAGGCATTGGCGATGTAGTTCTGGTAGATGGCGTCACTCATATCCGCGTCTCTCTTGTCGGGGATGGCGCGACCGACCGGCAATGGCGCCGGCCGGCCCGTAGGCTTATTGCTTGGCGCTGAACTGCTTCCAGGATTCGCCTTCGTTCTGCAGGTCATGGGAGCGCTTGATCAGGTACTGATGGATCTGGTCGACCTGCTCAGGGGTAAAGGCATCGGCAAAGGACGGCATGCCATCAGGCACACGGCCGCCGAACAGGATCCCGAGGAACATCTGGTGTTTCTCCGGCGTCAGCTTGCGCAGGTCGGGCAATACGCCGCCGCTGACCGCGTGGATGCCATGGCACTGCGAGCAATAGCCGTCATACAGCTTGGCGCCGGCTTCGATGGAGGCCGTGTCGTTGCTCAGCGCAGGCGGTTTCGGGGTGTCGGGACGCGGTGCCGGCTCTTGCAGCTTGGCGGTGCCGCCAATCTTGTAGGTCAGCACCTGGGAGAACGGCTGCACCCCGGCCCGCAGCGACAGCGCCCCGGCAAAGGTCGAGAACGCCCCGCCCCAGCCGGCCATGAAGGTCACGTACTGTTCGCCATCGACGCTGTAGGTGATCGGTGCCGCCATCACGCCACTGGCCGCCGGTTGCTCCCAGAGTTTCTTGCCGGTGTCGGCGGCATAGGCGATGACGCGGCCGTCGGCGCTGCCTTCGAACACCAGGTTGCCGGCGGTGCTCAGGGTGCCGCCGTTGAAGATGGTCACGTAGGGCACTTCCCAGGCCGGTTGCTGCTTGACCGGGTCCCAGGCGATCAGCTTGCCCGACCAGCCCTTGGCCATGTCCAGCAGGCCGTCGACATTCTCCGGCATCATCCCGGTGCGCAGGCCCAGCTGGTACATGCTCTTGAACGGGTTGCGCTTCGGCGCCTCGGGAATGTGCTCGTAGTAGGCCGACATGATGTGGGCCGGGATGTACACCAGCCCGGTGTTCGGGTTGTAGGACATCGGCTGCCAGTCATGGGCACCCCAGAAGGCCGGCGTCACCAGCTTGCGCTTGCCGTCTTTCCAGTAGGCGGCGTTCTCGTCATCGACGATAGGCCGACCGGTCTTCATGTCCATGCCCTTGGTCCAGCTCTGCGGCACGATGCCCTTGGCCGAGAGCAACTCGCCGGTGGCGCGGTCGATCACATAGAAGAAGCCGTTTTTCGGCGCCTGCATCAGCACTTTGCGCGGCTTGCCGTCGATCGGCAGCTCGGCAAGGATCATGTGCTGGGTCGCGGTGTAGTCCCAGGCGTCGCCCGGAGTGGTCTGGTAGTGCCAGACGTATTCACCGGTGTCGGCATTGACCGCGACGATCGACGACAGGAACAGGTTGTCGCCCTTGGCCTGGCTGCGCCATTTCGGGTCCCAGAGCGAGCCGTTGCCGACGCCGATATACAGCAGGTTCAGATCCGGGTCGAAGGCAAACGAATCCCAGGCTGTGCCGCCACCGCCCTGCTCGGCGAAGGCATCGCCGAACCAGGTCTTGGCGGCGATTTCCATGCCCTTGCCTTCGGGCGGCAACTTGGGGTCGCCCGGCACGGTGTAGAAGCGCCAGGCTTCCTTGCCCGTTTCGGCGTCATAGGCCGTGACGTAGCCGCGCACGCCGAACTCGGCGCCGCCGTTGCCGATCACCACCTTGCCGTTGACCACCCGTGGCGCGCCGGTAATGGTGTAGCTGCGCTTGTGGTCGGCGCGGGTATCGACCGACCAGGCGCGTTTCCCTGTCTTGGCGTCGATGGCTTCCAGGCGGCCGTCGAGCACCCCGACATAGACCTTGCCCTTCCACACCGCCACTCCGCGGTTGACCGCGTCACAGCAGGCTTCGCCGGCGCGGTTGCGGTCCGATTGCGGGTCGTATTTCCAGATCAGCTTGCCGTCGCGGGCATCCAGCGCATACACCACCGAGAACGGCCCGGTGGTGTACATCACGCCGTCGACCACGATCGGCGTGGCTTCCACACCGCGATCCAGGTCGAGTTTGTAGCTCCACGCCAGGCCGAGCTTGTCGACGTTCTTATCGCTGATGTTGTTGAGCGGGCTGTAGCGCTGCTCGTCGTAGGTCCGCCCGGTGCTCATCCAGTTACCGGGTTCCTTGTCGGCGGCAATCAGCCGCTTGCTGTCGACATTGGCCGGCACTTCAACGGCCAGCGCTGGCGTGGTGGCCAGGCTCAACAGCAACGCGGCAGCCAGGGATTTCAGAGGGATACCGGCGACGGTGGAACGAGCGCCGGAAGGCGAGGCATGGCCAATCTGTCTCATGGGGTTAGTCCTGTTCTTATTAGTGGCGCGATCTTTTCGCTGCGCACCAGGGACAGAGCAACGGCTATGCCAGATTGTTTTGATTGGGCTGGAGGGCTTTGTTTACGGGGGTTTTCGGGAAAAGGAGGAGCGTTTTCGGGGATGCTGGAGCGCTACAGGTGTTGCGTCGGGCGCTACAGGGGTGGGACAGGTGGAGTGCCGGTCTCCAGGCGACAGATTTTCAGCGTTCTCAAGATCGAGCGCCGCCCGCGCGGCGCATCGCGAGCAAGCTCGCTCCTACATTGGTT
>NZ_JANLOA010000097.1:0-40095 GCF_025466035.1 Pseudomonas sp. 20P_3.2_Bac5
TGTTCGTAATCTCTGTAGGAGCGAGCTTGCTCGCGATTGGCCGAAAATCGCCCCCCGAAAAACCTCACCCCAACACTGTCCACAAGGCAAAAAACGCATACCACAGCACAGCCGAACGCAGCAGCAACTCCCACAGATGATCCAGCCCCGCCAAACCTTCCGCGCCCACCGGCGCAGTGGCGGGCAGTTCTGCGGCAGCATGGCCAGCCATGTTGATCAGCCGTGGCGCGGCGATATGCCAGTTGAGCAGTTCGGGCAACATCACCCGGCTTACCGCGACAAAATTGCCCACCAGCGCAAAGCTCGCCGCCAGCACCCGCACCGGCGCCCAGTCGAACGCGTGGCGCAGTTGCCGGGCGCGCTCCTGCAAGGCCGGGTTGTTGGCGTTGTCGGCGGTCAGCGCCAGCAAACGATAAGCCAGCGCAGCGGCAGGCCCCAGCAGCACATACCAGAAGATCACCGCGAAAAAGCTCTGGCAGGCGTCCCAGAGCAGGTGGCCCTGAACCTTGTGCAGCAAGCTGTTTTCGTCGTCGGCGATCACCTTCAGGTCGCGCTCGGCCACATGCACCGCAGCCTGTTCGTCACCACGGCGCCAGGCATCGCGGAACGGGCCGAGCGACGCTTTCACATCACCCCGGCCCAGGCTGTAGATCAGCACCAGGACGTGCACCGGCAAGGCCAGCAGTCCGTAAGCCACCGGTTCCAGCACATGCAGCAGCAGCGCCAGCAGCGCCACCGGCAACAGCACGAGAATCGCCAGGATCCACCAGGGGTGGGTCTTGCCGGTGCGCTCCAGGCGCGCCAGTTCAGTCAGGAAAAAGCCGTCGCGTTGCAGGCGTGCGCGCAGGGCGGAGAATTTCTCCACCCACAACACCAGCAACAGCACCAGGAAATTCATCGTCAGTCCTCCTTGTCACGCAGGGCGGCGCGGTAGCGCGCCCAGTCGAACGCCGGGCCGGGATCGGTCTTGCGGCCGGGGGCGATATCGCTGTGGCCCTGGATGCCCTCGCCATCGAGGGCCGGCCAGGCCGCGCGCAATTGCCGGGTCACCTGCTCCAGCGCGCGGTATTGGGCATCGGTGAACGGCAGCTCGTCGGTGCCCTCCAGTTCGATGCCGATGGAAAAGTCGTTGCAGCCTTCACGCTCGCCGAAACGCGAGACGCCGGCATGCCAGGCACGGTCGAGACACGACACGAACTGGGTGACATGACCGTCGCGCTCGATCAGGAAATGCGCCGACACGCGCAGGTCCTTGATGGTCTCGAAAAACGGATGCTCGCAAGGATCGAGGCGGTTCTGAAAGAACGCCTGGACCTTGCCGGTGGCGAACTGCGCGGGCGGCAGGCTGATGTTGTGGATCACCAGCAGGGCGATCGCCTCGCCGTCGGGGCGCGCATTGAAATTGGGGGAAGGGCAATGGGTGACACCAGCAAACCAGCCTGTAGTGCGATCCAACTGCATAAAAAGTCCTGAAACACGAGGGCACCGCGCAAGTATGCCCCTAGCGGCAGCGTCTGTATCGTTAAAAAGTGGGTGATGGCTCAGTGCCGACGGCCCTGTAACTGGCTGACCACCGAGTCCAGCGCCCGGTCGAACAGCAGGCTGTCGTCCAGCAGCGTCACATCGCCGCGCTGCAGGGCCACGGCCAGGCCCATGGCGGTCCACTCGCGGACTTTCAGGCCGGTACGGTTGACGAACACATAGCGGTCGCTGTCGTCGAACAGGGCAATCAGCTTGCAGCGCAGCGGCTCACCTTCGTCGTCGAGTTCGATCCAGGTGCCCGCTTGCAGTTGCCCGACCCGCAGCAGCGCCGGGTCGTCCTCGGCGAGGTGCGCGTCGCTGTCGCCCGACGACCAGTCTTCAGGCCCGCGCAGATTCAGTTCATCGCGCACCAGCACCCGCGCGGTGGCCTCTTGCGCGTCGCCCTGCCCGCCCGACGGATCGAAGGCGCTGAGGTGGAGAACCTCCAGGCAGGCGAAGAATTCGCTGGTGGCGAACGGATCGAACGCCGCCCCACCCAGTCCCTCGCGCAGCGCCTTGAGCAAGCCGGGCACCCGCTCCAGCAAGCGCGCGCGGTCGTCGGCGTGCGCCAGCGGGCCAACGCTCCACAGCAGTTCATCCATGGTCATCAGGGCCTCGCGCCACGGCGTCGAGTCCTCGCCGTGCTTGAGCCAGGCCAGCAACAGCACCTGGCTCCAGGCATCTTCCAGCACCTGCACCACAATCCGCGGCAGGTACTGGCCCTGCAGGCGCGTGTTCAGTTCCTGCTGCACCCGACGCCGGGCCTGCTCGGTGCGAGTCCGGCCTTCCTCGGCATCGCGGGTGCGCTGCTCCAGCAACTCGCTGCGCCGGCGCTCGTCGGTGTTGAAGGCGAGGAAGTCGTTGAGCAACTCCGTGAAGATCGCCGGGTCATCGTTGAAGTCGTCCAGCAGCCGCTGCACCAGCATTTCCACGCGCTGATAGAGGCTGTCGCGCTGGTAGTCGTCGCGTTTGTCCCAGCCCATCGCGGCATCGGCCACTTCATTGAGCAGCCGTCGCGCCGGGTGCGTGGCGCGGCTGAAGAAGCGCTTGTCCAGCAGCGCCACCTTGAGCAGGGGGATTTGCAGGCGAGCGATCAGCACCCGCAACGAGCGCGGCAGGTTGCGGTCGGTGAGGATGAAGTCGAAGAGCATGGCGATCAGGTTGATCACGTCTTCGTCGCCCGCCTCGATCTGCCGTCCCTGCCCGCTCTGCACGCTGAGCCGGGTCAGCAGTTGTTCGAGGTGATGGCGCAGGTCGAAGTCTTCCGCCTCCAGCTCGGCGGGCACGTACTGTTGCAGGTGGGTCAATAGCCGCAGCAAGTCGCGGCTGTTGATCGGCCGCGGCGGCAGCCCGGCCGCGCGGCGCGGCGCCAGACGCCCGCGCTCGGGCGACAGCAGGGTCTGCAAGGACGAGAACACGGCCTGGGTGGTGGCATCGACCTCACCGGCCGGATTGTCCGTCTCATTGGCCGGGGCCCGCGTCTCCAGCACCGCGTGGTCCTGGGCGCGGCGCCGTGGCAGGGCCTTGAGTTCAGGGAGGATGCCGGTGGCGATCAATAACTGGTTGGCCTCGCTGTACAACTGGTCGGCCTCGCGCAGCACATAGCGCTCGAACAGCTTGAGCAGGATCAGCTTGACCTTGATCCCCACGCCAAGGCTGCGCCCGGCACGCAGGAAGTATTCACACAGCAGGGTCGGCCCCAGCGGGTTGTTGCGGTCGTTGAGCGGCTGCTCCAGCAGGCTGTTCAAGCGCAGGGTCAACTGCCCCAGGGCAACACCGTCCCGGGCCAGGACCCGGGCGACCATGGCGTCCACCGCCACCGTCCGTTCCAGCTCGTCGCGGGCGACCAGGCTCAGGGTGTCGTGGGCCGAGGTGCGCGCCGGCAGCGCGGCCAGCGGATCGCCGTGGCCGACCTCCATGAAGGCGGCATAGAAGCTGTCGAGAAAACCGCGCTCGATGCTGTTGCGCTTGTGGCGCAGGTCGCGCATGGCTTCGAAAAGCAGGTTCTGATCCTTGCTGCTGGCGGCCTTGTCGGCCATCTCGAACAGGGTGTCGTCGGCGTTGTCGAACAACGCCTGCAGCGCCAGGCGCAATTGCAACGCGGCCTTGTCACGCACATGCAGGAGGGCGACCGGCAGACGAGCGAGTGGCGCAGGCGACGCCTGGCTGGCGGCGCTTCGGAACAGCAGCACCTTCCCGTCTTTAGGCATCCCGAACTCCTTGCAAGGTGGATTTGGATAATCGTCAAAGCCATGACGCCAAATATTAGGCGCGCATTATCTTGAAAAGTTTCCCCGTCCGCCAGTGATTGACAGGCGCGAGATCAGCCATCTGTAGACCCGGTCACGGCGTGAAAGGCTCAACCCTCCCGACCAAAGGCGCGCCACGCCGCCGCCGTCGCCGTTTGCTGCACGCGCCACCCGGCCTGCCCTATAATCCCGCCACTTAGCTTGTGGAGCCTGTCATGCCGAACCTACGCCTCGCCGATCTGACTGCCGAAATCGAAGCCAACGTGCGCCGCGCGTTGCTGGAAGACGTCGGCAACGGCGACATCACCGCCCAGTTGATCCCCGCTGAACGTCTGGCCAAGGCCACCATCATTACCCGCGAAGACTGCGTCATCGCCGGTACGGCGTGGGTCGATGCGGTCTTTCGCCAGCTCGATCCGCGGGTCGCGGTGCACTGGCAGGTCCAGGACGGCGAGCGCGCCATCGCCAACCAGGCGCTGTTCCATCTGGAAGGCCCGGCCCGCTCGCTGCTGACCGGCGAGCGCAGCGCGCTGAACTTCCTGCAACTGCTGTCCGGCGTGGCGACCCATGCCCAGTCGCTGGCCGACAAAGTCGCCGATACCCAAGTGCGTTTGCTCGACACCCGCAAGACCCTGCCCGGCCTGCGCCTGGCGCAGAAATACGCCGTCACCTGCGGTGGCTGCCACAACCACCGCATCGGCCTGTTCGATGCCTTCCTGATCAAGGAAAACCACATCGCCGCCAGCGGCGGCATCGCCGAAGCGATCACCGCGGCGCGGCGCATCGCCCCGGGCAAGCCGGTGGAAGTCGAAGTGGAAAGCCTGGACGAACTGCAACAAGCGCTGGCGGCGGGTGCCGACATCATCATGCTCGACGAACTGAGCCTCGATGAAATGCGCGAAGCCGTGCGCCTGACCGCCGGCCGCGCCAAGCTGGAAGCCAGCGGCGGCGTCAACGAAAGCACCCTGCGGGTGATCGCCGAAACCGGCGTGGACTACATCTCCATTGGCGCCATGACCAAGGATGTGAAGGCGGTCGACCTGTCGATGCGGCTGAGCCTGTAATCCATCCCGGAATTCCCCCCTGTGGGAAGCTGGCTTGCCAGCTCCCATAGGGTTCTCCATGCCCGCCCTCCTCCATGTCGTAATCCGACAGCCCCGGGACGCAACCGGGTCAATTCCCCCGCAACCGCTCAAGGTAAGGTATTCCCGCCGGAACGCCTGACCCGGCCCATGACAACACGCGTAGAGGCACGTCCCTTGAAGCGGCTTCATCAGATTCCCTAACGCTTCGCGGCGTCGCTTCGTCTCTGCCTCCAATAATCCCTTCAAAAGAGCAGAGTATGTCGAGCCTGAACGACTCCAGCGGCGGACAACTGTCCAACGGTTTCAAACCTCGTCACGTCACCATGCTATCCATCGCCGGCATCATCGGCGCCGGGCTTTTCGTCGGCTCCGGGCACGCGATTGCCGCGGCCGGTCCCGCGGTCATACTGGCCTACCTGGCGGCCGGCACGCTGGTGGTGCTGGTGATGCGGATGCTCGGGGAAATGGCCGTGGCCAACCCGGACACTGGCTCCTTCTCCACCTACGCCGAAAAAGCCATTGGCCCCTGGGCCGGCTTCACCATCGGCTGGCTGTACTGGTGGTTCTGGGTGCTGGTGGTGCCGATCGAGGCGTTGGCGGCCGGCTATATCCTCAACCAGTGGTTCCCCGGGGTGGACACCTGGATCTATGCGCTGGCCTCGGTGGTGTTGCTGAGCATCACCAACCTGTTCGGCGTGGCGAAGTACGGCGAGTTCGAATTCTGGTTCGCCTTGCTCAAGGTCACCGCGATCGTCCTGTTCATCGGCTTCGGCGCCATGGCGCTCAGCGGCTGGGTGCCCGCCCATGAAGGCGCGGGGCTCATCAACCTGATGCGGGAACATGGCGGCTTCGCGCCGAACGGCATGGCGGCGGTGGTCGGCGCGTTCATCACTATCATGTTCAGCTTTATCGGCACCGAGTCGGTGACCATTGCCGCGGCCGAGTCGGGCGAGCCTTCGCGCAACATCGCCAAGGCCACCCGCTCGGTGATCTGGCGCATCGGCGTGTTCTACCTGCTGTCGATCATGGTGGTGATTTCCGTGGTGCCGTGGAGTGATCCGCAACTGGCAACCGTCGGTTCCTACCAGCGGGCACTGGAACTGCTGGACGTTCCCCATGCCAAGCTGATCGTCGACCTGGTGGTGCTGGTGGCCGTGACCAGTTGCATGAATTCCTCGATCTACATCGCCTCGCGCATGCTGTATTCCCTCGCCCGTCGCGGCGATGCGCCCGCGGTGGCGGCGCGAACCTCCGGCAACGGCGTACCGCGCACGGCGGTGCTGATCACCGCGTCAGTCGGTGCCTTCATTGCGGCGTTGAATCACTTCGCACCGGCCAGCCTGTTCGACTTCCTGCTGTCCAGCTCGGGCGCGATCGCGTTGCTGGTGTACCTGGCGATCGCCATCTCTCAACTGCGCATGCGGCGCCTGCACGGCGATGGCCTCACCTTGAAGATGTGGCTGTTTCCGTGGCTGACCTATGGCGTGATTGTGTTTATCTCGGCGGCGCTGGCCGTGCTGGTGGTAACGCCGGAGCATCGTGCCGAAGCGACCAGCACGCTGGTGCTGGCAATGGCGGTGTCGCTGGTGGGGATTTTCGTCTGCCGCAAGCGCGGCAAGGAGTCTGCAGCGGGGCTTGAGCGGGTCTACTGACAAACTGCGGGCAAACAAAAACCGCGAAGCGCCATCAGGCCCTTCGCGGTTTTTTTTCGATCAGAACGAAGCGTTCTGCAGGCCATCCAGGTAGCGCTCGACATCCAGCGCGGCCATGCAGCCGGCACCGGCCGAGGTGATCGCCTGACGGTAGACGTGGTCGGCCACGTCGCCAGCGGCGAACACGCCTTCGATGTTGGTGGCGGTGGCGTTGCCTTCACGGCCGCCGGCCACAACCATGTAGCCGTCTTTCAGTTCAAGCTGGCCTTCGAACAGCGAGGTGTTCGGGGTATGACCGATGGCGATGAACACGCCGTCGACCTTGATCTCGTCGAAGCTGCCGTCGTTGTTCTTCAGGCGGGCACCGGTGACACCCATGTTGTCGCCCAGCACTTCGTCCAGGGTGGCGTTGAGCTTGAGCTCGATCTTGCCTTCGGCAACCCGGGCGTGAAGCTTGTCGATCAGGATCTTCTCGGCGCGGAAGGTTTCGCGACGGTGGATCAGGGTCACTTTGCTGGCGATGTTGGCCAGGTACAGCGCTTCTTCAACAGCGGTGTTGCCGCCGCCGACCACGGCGACCGGCTTGTTGCGGTAGAAGAAACCGTCGCAGGTCGCGCAGGCGGAAACGCCTTTGCCCATGAACGTTTCTTCCGACGGCAGGCCCAGGTAACGCGCGCTGGCGCCGGTGGCGATGATCAGTGCGTCGCAGGTGTAGGTGCCGCTGTCGCCCTTGAGGGTGAACGGCTTCTGCTGCAGCGCGACTTCATTGATGTGGTCGAAGACGATTTCAGTCTCGAAACGCTCGGCGTGTTCCTGCATGCGTTGCATCAGCGCCGGGCCGGTCAGGCCATGGGGGTCGCCCGGCCAGTTGTCGACTTCGGTGGTGGTGGTCAGTTGGCCGCCAGCCTGCATGCCGGTGATCAGCAGCGGCTTCAGGTTGGCACGGGCGGCATAGACAGCAGCGCTGTAACCGGCAGGGCCGGAACCGAGGATGATGACTCGCGAATGACGTACTTCAGACATGACACGCTCCTGTCGGGCCGGCGATGCATTGCCGGCCCCGTAACGCCGGGATCACCGGCGGGAATAAAAAAGAACCTGCAAAGCACTTGGGGAAGGCTTATGGCTGCAGGTCCTGAAAACCGTTGAAGCGAAGCCTTACAGGCTCTTGGCGTTTTCCGCCAGGTAGTCGGCGACGCCCTTGGCGTCAGCCTTCATGCCTTTCTGGCCCGGACGCCAGCCGGCGGGGCAGACTTCGCCATGCTGCTCGGTAAATTGCAAGGCTTCGACCAGGCGGATCATCTCGTCGACCTCGCGACCCAGCGGCAGGTTGTTCACCACTTGGTGCTGGACCACGCCTTGCTGGTCGATCAGGAACGAAGCGCGCAGCGCCACGCCGTCATCGTGCTCGACACCGTAGGCACGGGTGATTTCGTGCTTGACGTCGGCGACCATGGTGAACTCGACTTCGCCGATGCCACCCTTCTCCACCGGCGTGCTGCGCCAGGCGTGGTGGGTGAACTGCGAGTCGATGGACACGCCAACCACTTCAACGCCCAGCTCGCGGAAGCGGCCGATGCGGTTGTTATGGGCGATGATTTCCGACGGGCAGACAAAGGTGAAGTCCAGCGGCCAGAAGAACAACACGACGTATTTGCCGCGCAGGGAAGAAAGCTTGAAGCTGTCGACGATCGAACCGTCACCCAACACCGCCGCCGCATCGAAATCAGGGGCTTGCTTGTTGACCAGAATACTCATGGGAACTCCTTGAAAAGCAGGGATTCGAAGGCGTTGAAAAAGAATGTGCGCACTGTAGCGAGGGGGCAAAGATTAAGGAAATATCCTTAAACAATCCACCTTATAGACTTGCTCTATATAGCCCTTCATCGCGTGGTTCTTTTCCTATGGGCGACTTTTCCGAGGATTTGTTACAGCCCGTTGCGCCGCTTCCAGGCGGCTTTCGTCGCGTCGGCAAACTCGGTAAGGTCGGCGCGTTTTCCATCGCTCGGAGCCTTATATGCAAGCCCCTGTCCTTTCCGGTCCACAGTACCTGCGCGAGGGCCTGAAACTGGTCCTGAGCCCCGGATTGCGGTTGTTCGTGCTGCTGCCGCTGGCGATCAACCTGCTGTTGTTCGTCGGCCTGATCTATCTCGCCGGCCATCAGTTCAGCCTGTGGGTCGATGCACTGATGCCCACCCTGCCGAGCTGGCTGAGCTTTCTCAGCTATGTGCTCTGGCCGCTGTTCGTGGTCCTGGTGGCGCTGATGGTGTTCTTCACCTTCACCTTGCTGGCGAACATCATCGCCGCCCCCTTCAACGGTTTTCTCGCGGAAAAGGTCGAAGTGGTGCTGCGTGGCAAGGATGAATTCCCGCCCTTCAGTTGGGGCGAACTGACCGCCATGGTGCCGCGCACCCTGGGTCGCGAAATGCGCAAGCTCGGCTACTTCGTGCCGCGCGCGCTGGCGCTGTTCATTCTGTCGCTGATCCCGGTGGTGAACATCGTTGCCGCGCCGCTGTGGCTGCTGTTCGGTATCTGGATGATGGCGATCCAGTACATCGACTACCCCGCGGACAACAACAAGATGAGCTGGCAGGACATGCTCGCCTGGCTGCGGCAAAAACGCTGGCAATCGCTGGGGTTTGGCGGGATTACCTACCTGGCGCTGATGATTCCGTTCGTGAATATCCTGATGATGCCGGCCGCCGTGGCTGGCGCCACGTTGTTCTGGGTGCGCGAGCGCACCTGATCCCCGCCATGGCCGGTGCCTTGCGCACCGGCCATCGTTCTCCCGCCCTTACTTGAGCTGGTTGGAGAACTGTCCTACCGCATTCACCACTTTCTGCGCGCCGTCCTGGATCTCGACGATCACCGTGCCGGTCTGCCCGGCCAGGGCCAGGCCCTGTTCGGCCTGACGCTTGCTGCTGTCGATGATGTCCACCGCGGCCTTGGCCAGTTGCTCGTTCTGCTGCACCACGCGGGCGATTTCCTCGGTGGCGCTGCTGGTACGCGAGGCCAGTTGGCGGACTTCGTCGGCAACCACGGCAAAGCCGCGGCCCTGCTCGCCGGCGCGGGCTGCCTCGATGGCGGCGTTGAGCGCCAGCAGGTTGGTCTGGCCAGCGATGTCGCTGATGGTCTTGATGATCGAACCGATGATCTGCGACTGCTTGTCCAGCGCTTCGATGCCGCTGGCGGCGTCCTGCATGTAGGTTTCCAGCCCGCGCATCACTTCCACGGTCTGGGTCACGACTTCAGTGGCACGACGTGCACTCTCATCGGTGGCGACCGAGTTGCTGTAGGCGATATCGGCCGCCTGCGCGACCGCGTTTTCCTGGTTGACCTGCTCGGTGATCACGGTGGCGAACTTGACCACTTTGTAGAGCACGTCATGGGCGTCGATGATCGGGTTGTACGAGGCCTCCAGCCACACGGTACGGCCATGGGCATCGATGCGCTTGAAGCGCTCGGCGACGAATTCACCGCGACGCAGCTTCTCCCAGAACGCCTGGTAGGTGGCGGAGTTGTACTCTTCCGGCTCGCAGAACATACGGTGATGTTTGCCGCGCACTTGCTCAAGGGTGTAGCCCATGGTGCGCAGGAAACGGTCGTTGGCGTTGAGCACCTCGCCATTGAGGTTGAACTCGATCACCGCGGTGGAGCGCATGAGTGCCTTGATCAGGCTTTCGTGCTCGCGGGAGCTTTCGATGGTGCGGGTCAGGTCGCTGGAGTGCAGGGTGAAATACTTGACGCGGCCATCGCTGTTTTTCACCGGCTGCAGGATCGAACGCAACCAGGCTTCCTCGCCATTGCCCCGCAGCAGGCGGAAAGCACCGTTGAGGTGTTCAGCACGGTTGATTGCATGGCGCATGCGCTGATAGAAATCCAGCGGTTTGACGTGATCGGGGACGATCTCCTCGATATGCCGACCTAGCAGTTGCGAACTGTTGTACAGCATCTCTCTTTCGAAGTTGCCATTCACCGACTCGATGCGCCCGTTGGGGTCTAGTTGAAGCACCAGCATTTCACTGTCGAGGCTGCCTTTTACCTGTTCCAGGGACATCAGTTCTTCGCGTAATTCGAGAACTTCTTTTTTCAATTTGCTGTTGAACATCAACGCTCTCCTGGAGCGAAATCGTCATTCGGAATGTCGCTTTTATCGGCTGACAGGTGGCCATTCTTGAGCAGTAAAACCGGGAATATTTCGCGGTCCGGAAACGCTAGGGATCGGGCGTCACGGATACGTCACCAGAATGTCATACCGGCGCAATTTGGTCGCCGGAGACTGGCCATCATGACAACACTCCCGCTGCATATCACCCTAATCAGTGAAACCTTCCCACCGGAAATCAATGGCGTGGCCAATACCCTTGGTCGCCTCAGCGAAGGCCTGCGCCAGCGCGGCCACCGGGTCGAGCTGGTGCGCCCGCGGCAAAGCGATGACCCGCCGGGGCAGGCCGACAGCGACCAACTGCTTTGCCGCGGCTGGCCGTTGCCCGGCTATCCGGGGTTGCAGTGGGGACAAGTGTCGATGCACAAGCTGCTGCGACGCTGGCGGCGGGACCGGCCGGACGTGCTCTACATCGCCACCGAAGGCCCGCTTGGCCTGAGCGCCTTGCGTGCCGCGCGGCGCCTGGGAATTGCCGTGGTCAGCGGCTTCCACACCAATTTCCAGCAGTATTCCAGCCAGTACGGCCTGGGCTTGCTGGCCCGCGCCCTGACGCACTACCTGCGCTGGTTCCATCACCGCACCCACAGCACCCTGGTGCCCAGCCCGAGCCAACGCCTGAACCTGGAACGCCGCGGCTTCGAACGCCTGACGCTGCTGTCTCGCGGCGTCGACGGCTGTCTGTTCAACCCGGCACGACGCAATCCGGCCTTGCGCGAACAGTGGGGCCTGGGCGAAAACGATATCGCCCTGCTGTATGTCGGCCGCCTGGCCGCGGAGAAAAACCTGGGCATGCTCGGGCGCAGCCTGGAAGTGTTGCAGCAGAAATATCCACAGCGGCGCATGCGCCTGGTGATCGTCGGTGACGGCCCGCAATGGGCGGCGTTGCAGGAGCAATTGCCGGATGCGGTGTTCTGCGGCCCGCAACGCGGCGAACACCTGGCCGAGCACTATGCCTCTGGGGATATCTTTCTGTTTCCGAGCCTGACCGAAACATTCGGCAATGTGGTGCTGGAGGCCCTGGCGTCAGGGTTGGGCGTGGTTGCCTATGACGAAGCCGCGGCGGGCCAGCATATCCGCCACGGCCATAACGGCGCGCTGGCGATGCCCGGCGACGCGGCCGCCTTCATCGACGCCGCCTGCTGGCTGCTGGAGGACCGCGAGACCCTTCGTCGGGTCCGCCTCAATGCCCGCCAGCACGCCAGCCGTCAGGGTTGGCCGACGATCATCGAACAGTTCGAAGAACACCTGCGCGATGCCTGCGAGCCGCTGCATCCCGAGCAGACGGCCCACAGCGACCGGAGCGTGTTGGTCAAACCAGGCTCGTCAGCGCCTCACGGCTGAACGGCAGGATCTCGGCTTCCCGGCCATCGCGTACCTTGGCGGCCCAATCCGGGTCCACCAGCAGCGCACGGCCGACCGCCACCAGGTCGAACTCCTCGTTGTTCAGGCGCTGCAGCAGGTTTTCCAGACTGGCCGGCTGCGCCACTTTGTCGGTGTCCACCATGAACTGCAGGAACTCGCCGTCGAGCCCGACGCTGCCGACCGTGATGGTCGGCTTGCCGGTAAGCTGGCGGGTCCAGCCGGCCAGGTTGAGCGGCGAGCCGTCGAACTCCGGCTCCCAGAAGCGCCGGGTCGAGCAATGGAAAATGTCCACGCCGGCGTCGGACAGCGGCTTGAGGAAAGCCTCCAGCGCCTCGGGCGTGGTCACCAGGCGCGCGGTGTAGTCCTGCTGTTTCCACTGCGAGAAGCGGAAGATGATCGGGAAATCCGGACCGACGGCGGCACGGACGGCCTGGATCAGTTCGATGGCGAAGCGCGAACGGCCGGCCAGGTCGCCGCCGTATTCGTCGTCGCGGCGGTTGCTGGTTTCCCAGAAGAACTGGTCGACCAGGTAACCGTGGGCGCCGTGGATTTCCACGCCGTCCATGCCGATGGCCTTGGCGTCGCGGGCCGCCTGGGCGAAGGCGGCGATGACGTCCTGGATGTCCTCGTGGGTCATACCGTGGACCACTTCCTGGCCATCCTTGAGTTTCTCGCTCGGGCCATAGCCCGGCACGCTGGCATCCGGCTCGGTGCCGATGCGGCGCACGCTACCCACGTGCCAGAGTTGCGGAACAATGCGCCCGCCCTCGGCGTGCACGGCCTCGACCACCTTCTTCCAGCCGGCCAGGGCGTCTTCACCGTAGAAACGCGGCACGTTGGGGTAGCCATTGGCAGCCTTGTGCCCGACCGTGGTGCCTTCGGTGATGATCAGGCCGACACCGGCCGCGGCGCGGCGACGGTAGTAGTCCACCACCTGGGCGTGGGGCACGCCGCCGGGGCAGAAGGTGCGGGTCATCGGCGCCATGACCACGCGGGTCGGCAGCTCCAGGGCGCCCAGTTGGAAGGGGGTGAACAAGGGGTTGGCGGACATGTGGCGCTCCGTGGGGTGGCAAGAGCGCTTGAGGATAGGGTGGGGTTGAGGGAGGGCCCAGTACTATTGATTTGGGTGATTTTGCGGTAAAGGTCTGATGGTGGTCCTGGGGGCCTCATCGCTGCGGTTCGGCGCCCCAAGGCCAGCAAAGACTCAGGCCAGCGCCTTCTCGATCGCCTGCACCACCGTCGGATCATCCGGCGCGGTCCGCGGCGAGAAGCGCGCCAGTACGCGCCCGTCCTTGCCCACCAGGAATTTCTCGAAGTTCCAGGTGATGTCCCCCGGAAACTCGGCGCCTTCGCCCGCCAGCAGCCGATACAGCGCATGCCGATGCGGCCCGTTGACCTCCAGCTTGCTGCCCAGCGGGAAGCTCACACCGTAGTTGAGGCTGCAGAACTCGGCGATCTCCGCCTCGCTGCCCGGCTCTTGCCCGGCGAACTGGTTGCACGGCAGGCCCAGCACATTGAAGCCCTTGCCCTTGTACTGCTGATAGAGATTTTCCAGCGCGGCGTATTGCGGTGTCAGACCACACTTGGAGGCGACATTGACTACCAGCACCACCTGCCCCTTGAACGGCGCCAAGGACAGTTCCTTGCCGTCCAATGCCTGCAACTTCAGGTCGTGAAATGCACTCATGACGTACTCCCCTCTACAGATCCCTGCCGGTCACCGCACGGATGCGGCCCACTAAAAAGGCGCCCGGCCTGCCGCATGCCCCCTTGCGGGTTGCACGACGGAAGGGCCAAGGCGCCTTCGCGACTTTCTGAGCTTAGCGCAGAAAATCAGTGGTGATGGCCACCTTCGCCATGGACGTGGCCATGAGCGATTTCTTCTTCGCTGGCATCACGGATGCTGACGACCTTGACCTTGAAGTTCAGGCGCTGGCCAGCCAGTGGGTGGTTGCCGTCGACGGTAACGTCGTCGCCGTCCAGGTCGCGAATGGTGACGATCTGCATCTGGCCATCCGGCGCCGAAGCGTGGAACTGCATGCCAACTTCCAGTTGGTCGACACCTTCGAACATGCTGCGGTTCAGGGTGCTGACCAGCTCGGCCAGGTATTCGCCGTAAGCGTCTTCCGGCTCGATGGTGACGTCCAGCTCTTCATCGGCGCCTTTGCCTTCCAGGGCTTTTTCCAGGCCCGGGATGATGTTGCCGGCACCGTGCAGGTACACCAGCGGGGCGCCGCCGGCGGAGCTGTCGATGACCTCACCAGCGTCGTTGGTCAGGGTATAGTCGATGGAGACAGCCTTATTGGCGGCAATCAGCATGGGGCGAGACCTTTTGCATAAGAATGTTGAGCGAGCAAGTGTAACCAACGCCTCGCCTGAAAGCGAACGCAACCCGGACAGACGGGTCAGCCGGATTACCGGGTTTCATCAGGACGAAGACGGCCACTGGGTCGCCGAATTGTCCTGCGCTCACACCCAGCACCTGCGCCACCAGCCGCCGTGGCAATCGCGGGCCTGGGTGCTCGACGCCGCCGAGCGTCAACGCCGCATTGGCCAGCCTTTTGCCTGCGGCTGGTGCGCTCAGGGGGTCGATAGCGATACCCTTGTCAATTGACTCTTTTGCACAGCTCATTTCGAGAAGCTCGCATGCAGACTTTTTTCATCGCGCCGACCGACTTCGGCGTCGGCCTGACCTCCATCAGCCTCGGCCTGGTCCGCACGCTGGAGCGGGCTGGCCTGAAGGTCGGCTTCTTCAAGCCGATCGCCCAGCCGCACCCCGGCGACACCGGCCCTGAACGCTCCACCGAACTGGTTTCGCGCACCCACGGCCTGAGGCCGCCCAAGCCACTGAGCCTGGGCCATGTCGAGCGCATGCTCGGCGACGGCCAACTGGATGAATTGCTCGAAGAAATCATCACCCTTTATCAACAGGCCTGCGTCGACAAGGACGTGCTGGTGGTCGAAGGCATGGTCCCGACCCGGCACGCCAGCTATGCCGCGCGGGTCAACCAGCACCTGGCCAAGAGCCTCGACGCCGAGGTGATCCTGGTCTCCGCGCCGGAAAACGACGTGCTCGCCGAGCTGTCCGGCCGGGTCGAGTTGCAGGCGCAACTGTTCGGCGGCCCCAAGGACCCGAAAGTCCTCGGCGTGATCCTCAACAAGGTGCGCAGCGACGACAGCATCACCGAGTTCGCCCGCCGCCTGCGCGAGCACTCGCCGTTGCTGCGCAGCGGCGACTTCCGCCTGCTCGGCTGCATTCCGTTCCAGGAAGGGCTCAACGACCCGCGCACCCGTGACGTCGCCGACCTGCTCGGCGCCCAGGTGCTCAACGCCGGCGACTACGAAACCCGGCGCATGAACAAGATCATCATCTGCGCCCGCACCGTGGCCAATACCGTGCCGTTGCTCAAGCCCGGCACCCTGGTGGTGACCCCCGGCGACCGCGACGACATCATCCTCGCCGTGAGCCTCGCGGCGATCAACGGCGTGCCGCTGGCCGGCCTGCTGCTGACCAGCGACAGCAAGCCCGACCCGCGCATCCTCGAACTCTGCCAGGGCGCCCTGCTTGCCGGCCTGCCGATCCTCTCGGTGAGCACCGGCTCCTACGACACCGCCAACCAGCTCAACGGCCTGAACAAGGAAATCCCGGTGGATGACCGCGAGCGCGCGGAAATCATCACCGACTTCGTCGCCAGCCACCTGGAAGCCGACTGGCTGCACCAGCGCTGCGGCACGCCGCGGGAGATGCGCCTGTCGCCGGCGGTGTTCCGCTACCGGCTGATCCAGCAGGCCCAGGCCGCCGACAAACGCATCGTCCTGCCCGAAGGCGCCGAGCCGATGACCGTGCAGGCCGCCG
This sequence comes from Pseudomonas sp. 20P_3.2_Bac5, assembly GCF_025466035.1. Classification (NCBI taxonomy): domain Bacteria; kingdom Pseudomonadati; phylum Pseudomonadota; class Gammaproteobacteria; order Pseudomonadales; family Pseudomonadaceae; genus Pseudomonas; species Pseudomonas sp. 20P_3.2_Bac5. Next base: position 15,891 of record NZ_JANLOA010000097.1, read on the forward strand.
CCATCTGTCAGGCCCGCGGCATCGCCCGTTGCGTGCTGCTGGCCAAGCCGGATGACGTCCAGGCCGTGGCCCGTGCGCAAGGCATCACCCTGCCGGAGGGGCTGGAGATTCTCGACCCGGACCTGATCCGCGAGCGCTACGTCGAACCGATGGTCAGCCTGCGCAAGAGCAAGAGCCTGAACGCGCCGATGGCCGAGCAGCAACTGGAAGACCCGGTCGTGATCGGCACCATGATGCTGGCGCTGGACGAAGTGGACGGCCTGGTTTCCGGGCTGGTCCATTCCACCGCCAACACCATCCGCCCCGCCCTGCAACTGATCAAGACGGCGCCGGGCTGCAGCCTGGTGTCGTCGGTGTTCTTCATGCTCTTCCCGGAGCAGGTGCTGGTGTACGGCGACTGCGTGATGAACCCGCACCCGAGCGCCGCGGAACTGGCGGAAATCGCCCTGCAGAGCGCCGACTCCGCCGAAGCCTTCGGTATCGCGCCGCGGGTGGCGATGATCAGCTATTCCAGCGGTGATTCGGCCAGCGGCGAAGAAGTGGAAAAGGTCCGCGAAGCGACCCTGCTCGCCCAGGAAACCCAGCGTGGCCTGCTGATCGACGGCCCGTTGCAGTACGACGCCGCCGCCAACCAGGATATCGCCCGGCAACTGGCGCCCAACAGCCAGGTGGCCGGTCGCGCCACGGTGTTCGTGTTCCCCGACCTGAACACCGGCAACACCACCCACAAGGCGGTGCAGCGCAGCGCCGATTGCGTCAGCCTCGGGCCGATGCTGCAAGGGCTGCGCAAACCGGTAAACGACCTGCCGCGGGGCGCCCAGGTGGACGACATCGTCTACACCATCGCCCTGACCGCAATCCAGGCCAACCGCTCGATGGACGACTGACCCATGCTCGCTTCCCTGCCCGCGCCAGTGCGCGGAGTCATCGCCTCACTGCTGCTGGGGCTCAACACTATTGTCTGCTGCACGCCGTTGTTCATCGTCAGCCTGTTCAAGCTGTGCCTGCCGCTCGCGGCGGCGCAGCGGATCACCGACGAACTGATGCGGCGTATCCACGAAACCTGGATCAGCAACAACAACGCCTGGATCAATCTGATCGGCAACACCCAATGGCAGGTCGAGGGCCTGGCCGGGCTGGACTACCAGCACAGCTACCTGGTCACCAGCAATCACCAGAGCTGGGTCGATATCCTGGTGCTGCAATACGTGCTCAACCGGCGCATCCGGCCGCTGAAATTCTTTCTCAAGCAGGTGCTGATCTGGGTGCCGGTGATTGGCCTGGCCTGGTGGGCGCTAGGCTTTCCGTTCATGAAGCGCTACAGCAAGGCGTACCTGGACAAGCACCCGGAAAAACGCGGCAAGGACCTGGAAACCACCCGCAAGACCTGCGCGAAATTCCGCGGCAAACCCACGGCGATCTTCAACTTCGCCGAGGGCACCCGCTTCACCGCGGCCAAGCATCGCCAGCAGCAGTCACCGTTCAAGCACCTGCTCAAGCCCAAGGCCGGCGGCATTGCCTTCGTGCTGGATGCGATGGGTGACCAACTGGAGTCGATCATCGACGTGACCATCCACTACCCCGAGGGCGCGCCGGGGTTCTGGGATCTGTTGTGCGGACGGGTGCGGCGGATCGTCGTGCAGTTCGAGGAACTGGCGATTCCAGAGGATTTCCTCGGTCGCAGCTATGACCAGGATGAGGTGTACCGGGCGGAGTTCCAGCGCTGGATCAACCGGTTGTGGGAAGTGAAGGATGGGCGGTTGGAAAAGTTGAAATCGCGTTGAGAGCATCGCGACGGTTCGGCGCCCCGACAAGCTCGTTCCTACAGGTGTTGCATATCCCTGTAGGAGCGAGCTTGTCGGGGCGCCGAACCGTCGCGAAAATCACTGATAATTCTGCCCGGGAATCGGCTTCAGATTCACCTCGACCCGACGGTTCTGCGCCCGCCCATTGGCATCGGCATTGCTCGCGATCGGCTGGTCAGGGCCCATGCCGCGCACGCTCACCCGCGACGAATCCACACCCTGCGAAGTCAGGTAAGTGCTGACCGCCTGCGCGCGACGCTGCGACAGGTCCATGTTGTGCTGGCGGCTGCCGGTGCTGTCGGTGAAACCGACGACTTCGATGGTGTTCTGGTTGAACTGCTTGAACGAGTTCGCCAAGTTGTTCAGCGGCGAATAGAAGCTCGGGGCGATGTTCGCCGAGTCGGTGGCGAAGGTGATGTTGCCCGGCATGATCAGCTTGATCTGGTCACCCTCGCGCTGAACTTCAACGCCGGTGTTGGCCATGCTTTCACGCAGCGCGGCTTCCTGGCGGTCGGCGTAGTAGCCGTAGCCCGCGGCGGCTGCGCCCACTGCGGCGGCGCCGATCAGCGCGCCCTTGCCGCGGTTGTTGTGGTCGATGGCGGCACCGGCGATGGCGCCGGCCAGTGCGCCCAGGCCGCCGTACTTGGCGGTTTTGCTCATCCCTGTGGAGCCTTGTGCCTGACCCTGGTTGTCATAGGGATTCTGGCTGGCACAGCCGGACATCAGGGCGGCGGCGGTAGCGACGATAATCAAACGACGCATGGTTAACATGGACAAGCTCCTGCAGTAATTCGTATAGGCAACGGACGCTCTTGGTCCTCTGCCAGCCTTGGAACGCGGCCGGGTGGAAAAATTCCCCGCGGGCATCAGGCCCGTACGAACGGGTTCTGGCGCATTTCCTCGCCCAGGCGGGTGTCGGGACCATGCCCGGCAACCACCGTCGCCTCTTCATCGAGGCTGTACAACCGCTCTCTGATCGAACGAACGATAGTCGCCTGGTCGCCGCCCCACAAATCGGTGCGGCCAATTCCACGACGGAACAAGGTATCGCCCGCGATCAACAGCTTGGCGTCGGCGAACCAGAAACTCATCGATCCCGGCGTATGCCCTGGCGTGTGCAATGCCACGCCGCAGCCACAGGCCAGTTCCTCGTCATCCGCCAGCCAGCGGTCCGGCGAAGGGACCGGGACATAGGGCACGCCGAACATGCGGCACTGCATTTCCAGGTTGTCCCACAGGAACTGATCGTCCTTGTGCAGGTGCAGGGTGGCGCCGGTCTTCTCTTTCAACTGCCCGGACGCCAGGAAGTGATCGAGATGGGCGTGGGTGTGGATGATGCTGACCACCTTCAGGCCGTGGGCGTCGAGGCGTTTGATGATCAGGTCCGGGTCGCCACCCGGGTCGACGACAATCGCTTTCTTCGTCACGGGATCACCAATGATCGTGCAGTTGCACTGCAACGGACCGACGGGGAAGGTTTCGCGGATAAGCAGGGGCTTTGCGGCGTCCATGGGTGTTCCTGTAAAGTTAATGGCACATTTTTGGCACAGTGCGAAAAGCGATGGCAACGTTTAGGAAGAAAGGCCCCCACCAATGGCACGCTCAAATCAGACGTAAAGGGTGACCCCAACAGACACGCACATTCAATACCCAGTTAGAAGCAAAAACCTGGGCAACGATGTTAGAGCGGGAAATGGATGCCGGCGTATTCGTCAGCCGCAGCGAAGCCGAAGCGACCTCATTCGCTAGCGCTCTGGAGTTATACGCCAAGGAGGTGACCAGCAAAAAACGAAGCAGTGCATCCGAGCTGTCACGTATACAGGCCATGCAGCGCCACTCTCTGGCCCTTCGCTCGCTTGCCAGCATTCGCGGTTCCGATATGGCGAGTTACCGTGATAGTCGCCTCGAAGAGGGGCTGGCCCCCGCCACCGTGCGCCGCGAACTCGCCTTGATCTCTCACGTATTCACCATCGCCCGCAAGGAGTGGCGCATGGAGTCTCTGACCAATCCGGTCGAACTCATCCGCCAACCAAGCGTTGACGACTCACGCGAGCGACGAACTCTCATCTCTGATGTATGGACGCAAAAAGGCGGGAAGCTGCTGTACGAGCACGTAGACGAGCTCGAAATGATTTGCCGCTACTCTCGCTCGACCGAGCTACCCAAAATCATGACTTTCGCAGTAGAAACAGCGATGCGCCGCAGTGAAATAACTGGCTTGCAAAGCGCTAACGTCAATCTAGAAAAGCGAGTTGCTCTGCTGCCGATGACCAAAAACGGCTCTTCCCGCGGCGTTCCTCTCTCCAGCAAAGCAGTGGACATATTGAGTAATCTTGGTGAACGAGAAGATGGCCGCTGTTTTCGGAGCAGGCCCGACTCAATCACCAAAGCATTCGCGAATGCTATCGCCGATGTACGCAACGCCTACACGGCAGGTCTGTCCCTTCATCTCAAAAATAAGAAACTCTCACAGGACAATATCGACAAACGCATCAAGGCCGATCCGTTCCTGAAAGATTTACGTTTTCACGATCTACGCCATGAGGCAACCTCGCGTCTAGCGGAAATCTTCCCGCTGCACGAACTGACCAAGATCACTGGCCACCAGGATACGCGCATGCTAATGCGCTATTACCACCCCAAAACGGAGGACTTAGCCAAGAAGCTCACTTAGCATTCAAATTGTTGATCATAAGTTGTCTAGTGATACCTAAAGCCCTCAGGAGAAGTAGTCGCGGTAGGGATGCCAATTACCTACCACCCTCTCGCATATAGTTCCGTATGTGCGGAACTACCGCATACAGCTCCAGCCTCAGGTATTTGACGCGAAGCGATCCTCAGAGCACGGGTGTGAATTCTTGGGACATGGAATATTGAAGTCAGCGAGGCGTCCGTAGCAACCATTGAAGCCGATTACAAACGTATACGACGCTCACCGCGCCGCACTGCACTGCACTGCACTGCACCGGACGGTCCATTCCGGAGGGTTTCCAGTACCACCAATGCGCTGAGCCACGACGATCTGATCAAGCTTAGAACCTGCATAATGCAGCGCTCGACACTGGTCCTTGTCACGGAGAAGGCAGCACCTTCTACAGCATGCCGTGATGAGCGAAGTAGAGCCCTGTGAGGCCTGCATCTATCGCACTGTTTTGTATCCTTAAAACGCAGTACATTTGCAGTGAAATGAAGAGTGAACTGCGCCCTGAAACGCCCAAAAAACCAAACCCTGACCATCCGAACCACGGCTGACATGAAGCATCTGCTGCGAATGAGTGCCGAAAAAGAACACCGCTCTACCATCTCGATGATGGAGGTGCTGATGCTGAACTATGCGCAAGAACATGGCCTGAAGGTCGATCCCGCGCAGGAGAAAGCCGAAAAGAAATGAAGTGCCCATAGTCTGCAGACAGTTGAAAGGGCAAGAACGATAGCTATCGGTTGAAGAATTGCAGACTATCTCAGGATTAGGTGAGACACCGTGTATAAGTGGATCAGCGAGGAGGGTATGCATACTCATAAGATGGACGCCTTGGGAAGTTCAAGAAATATGAAGTAGATGGCTCTTGGTAGGCGATGGCAAAGGTGGCGAAAGCAGTGATGACGAAAAACAAACTTAGGGATAGCTAAATGAAAACCGTTCGCAACGCATGCCAGCTGCAACCGAAAGCACTAGATATCAACGTTGGCGATCAGATTGAGCAGCTTGATCAAATTATTCAAGACTCAGATGGTGCAGAGTACTTCAAAAAAACATTTATTACCGATGGTTTTAAAACTCTGCTCTCAAAGGGAATGGCACGCTTAGCTGGTAAATCCAACGATACCGTTTTCCATCTAAAGCAAGCCATGGGCGGTGGTAAAACGCATTTAATGGTCGGCTTTGGTTTGCTGGCAAAAGATGCCCTGCTACGAAATAGCCATATAGGTTCAATACCATACCAGTCGGATTTTGGCTCCGCCAAAATAGCGGCATTCAACGGCAGGAATAACCCACACACATACCTCTGGGGGGAAATCGCTCGTCAGTTAGGAAGAGAAGGCGTTTTCAGAGAGTACTGGGAGTATGGTGCTAAGGCACCTGACGAACAAGCCTGGATTAGATTATTTGAAGGCGACGAGCCCATTCTAATTCTGTTAGATGAAATGCCCCCGTACTTTCACTACTACAGCACCCAGGTTCTAGGACAGGGAACTATTGCGGATGTAGTAACTCGGGCATTCTCCAATATGCTTACCGCTGCCCAGAAAAAAAAGAACGTATGTATCGTCGTTTCTGACTTGGAAGCAGCTTACGATACAGGCGGAAAGTTGATTCAGCGGGCTCTGGATGACGCATCTCAGGAGCTTGGCCGGGCGGAAGTATCCATTACACCGGTAAACCTGGAGTCAAATGAGATTTATGAGATTCTGCGTAAACGCTTATTCCTGTCACTACCGGATAAAAGCGAAATCACAGAAATCGCATCAGTTTACGCTTCCAGACTTGCAGAGGCAGCAAAGGCCAAAACTGTTGAAAGAAGTGCCGAAGCATTAGCAAACGATATCGAAGCCACCTACCCATTCCACCCAAGCTTCAAAAGCATTGTCGCGCTCTTCAAAGAGAACGAAAAATTCAAGCAAACCCGTGGATTAATGGAGCTGGTCTCACGCTTGCTTAAATCTGTTTGGGGCGGCAATGAAGAAGTTTATCTTATTGGTGCACAGCACTTCGATCTTTCCATCCATGATGTTCGTGAGAAACTGGCCGAAATTTCCGAAATGCGTGACGTCATCGCTCGGGATCTCTGGGACTCAACCGATAGCGCTCATGCACAAATTATCGATATCAACAGTTGCAATCACTATGCGACACAGGTGGGAACACTGCTACTAACAGCTAGTCTTTCAACCGCTATCAACTCCGTAAAAGGCTTGACCGAAAGCGAAATGCTGGAGTGTTTAATTGATCCGAACCATCAAGGCAGTGACTACAGGGCTGCCTTGGTAGAACTTTCTAAATCTGCCTGGTATCTACACCAAACGCAGGAAGGCCGAAACTACTTCAGCCATCAGGAAAATCTGACTAAGAAGCTTCAGGGATATGCGGATAAGGCACCACAAAACAAGGTGGATGAGCTGATTCGCCATCGCCTTGAGGAAATGTACCGCCCTGTCACCAAAGAAGCGTATGAGAAAGTTCTTGCGTTACCAGAAATGGACGATGCAGAGGCCATACTCAAGAGCAACCGTGCGCTTTTGATCATAAGCCCAGATGGCAAGACCCCTCCTGGTGTAGTTGCCAATTTTTTCAAAGGTTTTGTCAACAAAAACAATATATTAGTTTTAACCGGTGATAAGTCATCAATCGCCAGCATCGAAAAGGCCGCTCGCCACGTTTACGCAGTGACCAAGGCGGACAACGAAATACCCGCTTCACATCCTCAACGTAAAGAGCTGGATGAAAAGAAAGCGCAGTATGAGCAAGACTTCCAAACCACAGTACTGTCAGTCTTCGACAAGCTCCTTTTCCCCGGCAACAATCGTGGTGAAGATGTGCTCCGACCTAAAGCTTTGGATAGTACCTACCCATCCAATGAACCCTATAACGGTGAACGGCAGATTGTAAAAACCCTGACCTCAGACCCTATAAAACTCTACACGCAGATCACAGAAAACTTTGATGCATTGCGGGCACGAGCGGAATCACTTCTATTTGGCTCACAAGATGAGGCAAGAAAGATTGATCTACTCGATAAAATGAAGCAAAAAACACAAATGCCTTGGGTGCCTAGCCGGGGATTTGATCAGTTAGCGGTTGAGGCCTATCAGCGTGGCGCTTGGGAAGATCTAGCTAACGGATATATCACTAAAAAGCCAAAACCCAGAACTACCGAAGTCATCATCAGCGAAGACTCTTCGCCAGATGACGCTGGTACAGTACGCTTGAAAATTGATGTGGCCAATGCGGGTAACGGCCCTAGAATACATTACCAAGAAGATGGAGATGTTTCCGAAAGCAGCTCTGTGTTGATCGATAACACGTTGGCAACTAAAGCGCTGCGTGTTCAGTTTTTAGCGGTAGACCCTACAGGAAAAAACTTAACCGGTACACCAACTACCTGGAAGAACCGCTTAACCTTGCGCAATCGGTTTGATGAGACTTTAAGAACGGTTGAATTGTTCGTTGCTCCGAAAGGAGCCATAAAATACACACTGGATGGCTCAGAAGCACGTAGTGGCGAGGATTACGTCAGTCCCATTCAACTTAGCGCTGACGAAACAACTGTATATGTGTTTGCTGAATGCGATGGACTAGAGGAAAAGCGAAACTTTACATTTGCAGCGTCAGGGTCGAAAGAAATACCCATCATCAAAGACAAGCCTGCCACCCTGGTTAGCCCGTCGCCCAAGCGTTTGGATAGCTCTTCCAAAACCTATGAGGGCCTAAAGATAGCCAAAGATAAAGGCATCGAGTTTGAGCAGGTTAGCCTGATGGTAGGATCAGCGCCCAAGGTTATTCATATGTCACTAGGTGAAATGAAGATCTGTGCAGAGTTTATCGAAACGGCGTTAGCGCATTTGCAAACCGTGCTGAGTCCTGAGGCACCGGTCGTGATGACCTTTAAAAAGGCCTACACGCAAACTGGTCATGATCTGGAGCAATTCGCTAAACAGACAGGCATCCAGATAGGTAACGGCGAGGTAGAGCAACTGTGAGCAAAACCGTTGATTTTGGTGCGCCACCTGATTTTGGAATGCATCACTTCTATGTGGAGATACCAGCAGCACCGCGTGATGCCATCTGTATTTACGAGGACTACGGCTTTGATGGTGATGAGTCACGCCGAGAAACCGTTGAGCGCAGGCTAATTTTGGCCAGAGAACTGTGGGCCAAGATCCGTGATGATGCGCGGCGAGATTTCAATGCTCGCCTTAAGACAAAGAAACAGGGTTCCGGTACCTGGACGACAGGAAAAGTTAAGCTGGATCGCTTTCTTGGTCGGGAGCTATGCGTTCTAGGCTGGGCAGCCGAGCATGCTTCTCCAGAGGAATGTTTGGTGATTTGTCAGAAGTGGCTGGCCATGCGCCCTGAGGAAAGATGGTGGCTCTATAGTAAAACCGCAGCTGAGGCGGGTCGTGATGACCAAACACAACGTGGTTGGCGTAAAGCCTTGTATTGCGCGCTTTCGGATGGTGCGAATATCAAGCTCGAAGTAAAAAAGAAGCCTAAGACAAAAAAAACACGAGAGGATGAGTTAAATTCGCCCTCGCTTTTTGATTTTATGGAAAAGGGAGATATTTAATGGCATTACAACCTTTTCAATGGATGGATAAGCCCGCGCTGATCGAGCACCTTTTCCCGGTACAAAAAATTTCCGCTGAAAGCTTTAAAGAACAAAGCGCGGTACAAAGCAAGACGTTGGTAGCTTTGGGGAGTTATTGGAAAGGTCGTAAGCCTCTAATTCTTAATAAGGCATGCATTCTCGGCGCACTTCTGCCTGCGACGGATGACCGACTGAAAGATCTTGAGATCTTCGAGATGCTAATGGGCATGGACTCGGAGTCACTGCAAAAACGGATAGAGGAAAACCTTCCAGTATCTAAGCGTGAAAATATCGTTGAATATCTAATACTACCTTTTAATGAACAAGTTCGCTTCGGCAAACGAGCAGAGGAAATGGGAGACTCGCTATTTTCTCAAATGTGGGAGCGAGTTAATTCCCACCTTGGTACTTCAGCAAAATCTATTCCTGAATTAGTCGAGCAAATGGGTATTGCGCGTTTTGGCCACAGACCAAAGGTCTCGGATGTCTTTTCAGGTTCTGGCCAGATACCTTTTGAAGCGGCTCGATTAGGTTGCGACGTGTACGCATCCGACTTAAATCCTATGGCATGCCTATTAACTTGGGGAAGCTTTAATATCGTTGGCGCCACACCCAAGCACTTATCAAACCTCAGCATTGCACAAAAAAAATTAGTAAAAAATGTTCAAAACGAAATAGACGCACTCGGTATTGAGACAGATGGTAACGGTTGGCGAGCGAAAGCTTATCTTTACTGTGTAGAGGTGATTTGCCCTGAAAGTGGCTGGTCGGTCCCTGTATTGCCAACACTTATAGTTAGTTCTAGCAAGCTTGTGGTAGTCAACTTAATTCCGAACGAAAGTGAAAAACGGTATGAAATTGGAATTAGACACTGCAAAACTAAAAGTGAAATGGAAGAACTCGATAAATGCACTTTCGATAATGGCTACTTAGTTCACACCCCTATTGTCGGACAAGAATACAGGATCAAGATAAACAGCATACGTGGAGATGTCAGAATTGGCCGAGATACAACTTCATCTCTACGAAAATGGGTGAAAAGTGATTTTATACCTCAGAAACAAGACGTTTTTCAAGAGCGCCTTTACTGTATTCAATGGGAAAAAATAGCCAATGAAAAATCTCGGCTTGAAACTGAATTTCGCTCAATAACTGAAGCTGACTTAGATCGCGAAAAGAAAGTAATAGAATATGTTGGGGGGCACCTTGACGAATGGCAGGAGAAAGGATACATCCCTGACATGGTAATCGAGAAGGGATACAACACTGATCAACCTATTCGAGAACGCGGATGGACCCATTGGCATCATTTGTTTGCGCCCAGACAACTATTAATGCTAGGACTCACAAAGAAGACACTACTAACTGATACCGAATTTTCGCAAGAATTATACGTATCATTTAGTAGATTATTAGATTGGTCTACTAAATTATGTCGTTATGGGACAGGAGCAGCAAGGGAGTCAATTGCGCAGACATTCTACAATCAGGCCCTAAATACCTTTTACAACTATGGTGTAAGACCCTTTTCCTTTGCGGCCAAGTATTTGCTCGAGGAAACGTATAATTTCCCTCTACCTTCGGAGACATTTGTCAGTTGTCACGCAGCCAATAATTTTGAGATTGAAAATGATATTTATATCACCGACCCTCCCTATGGTGACGCTGTAAAATATGAGGAGATTACCGAGTTCTTTATTGCCTGGCTACGAAAGAACCCTCCTCAAACATTTGCAAACTGGACTTGGGATAGTAGACGTTCGTTAGCAATAAAGGGAGAAGATGAAGGTTTTAGAACTGGCATGGTTTCAGCATACCGAAATATGGCCAAGAAGATGCCCGACAATGGTATACAGATACTCATGTTTACGCATCAGAGTGGCGCCATTTGGGCAGACATGGCGAATATCATCTGGGCAAGCGGATTGCAAGTAACGGCGGCATGGTATGTAGTAACTGAAACAGATTCCGCGCTAAGGGGCGGTTCTAACGTTAAGGGTACTGTTATACTGATTCTGCGCAAGCGTCATCAGACACTGGAAACTTTCCGCGATGATTTGGGTTGGGAAATCGAAGATGCCGTTAAAGAGCAAGTTGAGTCACTAATAGGCTTGGATATAAAGGTACGTGCCCAAGGAGCTGAGGGACTTTACACTGACGCTGATTTGCAAATGGCCGGCTACGCCGCAGCACTTAAAGTACTGACTGCCTACTCTCGCATCGATGGTAAAGATATGGTCACCGAGGCGGAAGCGCCACGTCAGAAAGGTCAAAAGACTTTTGTTGATGAGCTGATTAACTTTGCCGTGCAAACTGCAGTGCAGTTCTTGGTGCCAGTTGGTTTCGAGAAAGGTGAATGGCAAAAGCTGCAAGCCGTTGAGCGATTCTATCTCAAAATGCTCGAGATAGAACATCAAGGCGCTAAGACCCTCGACAACTACCAAAACTTCGCTAAAGCCTTCAAAGTGCATCAATTTGACCAATTAATGAGTGATGGCTCAAAGGCAAACTCCGCCCGCCTTAAACTGTCTACTGAGTTCAAAAGTTCAATGATGTCGGGCGAGGCCGAGTTGGCTACAACACCGCTTCGTGCATTACTATACGCATTATACGAGCTATCAAGAGAAGTCGAGGTGGATGATGTGCTATTGCACCTGATGGAGAATTGCCCGAACTATCTTCCGAATAAACTGTTGCTGACAAAAATGGCGGGGTACCTTGCCGAGAAGCGCGAGGGCTTGAAATCAACAAAAATTTTCACACCAGAATTAGAAGCAAGTTGTGCTCGGGTTCTTGCGGAAGCGATTAGAAATCAGAGGTTGTAAGCTATGGCGATTCGGCGTTTTTCATCTCGCACTGAAAGATTGGATACAGAGTTCCTGGCTGAATCGCTCAAGAGGGCCTCCAAGTACTTTCGAATAGCTGGATATTTCAGAAGCTCTATTTTTGAGTTGGTCGGCGAAGAAATTGCAAAGATTCCAGAGGTAAAGATAATTTGCAATTCCGAGCTTGATCTGGCTGATTTTCAGGTGGCAACCAGCAGAAATACCGCACTCAAAGAACGCTGGAATGAAGTAGATGTTGAAGCTGAAGCGTTACTTAAAAAGGAACGCTATCAAATTCTGGATAGGTTGTTGCATTCCGGCAACGTTGAAATAAGAGTTGTCCCCAGAGAACGCCTCTTTCTCCACGGCAAAGCGGGCTCTATTCATTATACGGATGGTACCCGTAAATCGTTTATCGGTTCCGTCAACGAAACTAAGAGCGCCTTTTCCCACAATTATGAACTGGTGTGGCAGGACGACGATGAAGAAAGCGCAGACTGGGTAGAAACAGAGTTTTGGGCGCTGTGGAGCGATGGTGTGCCACTCCCGGAAGCTATATTGGCAGAAATAAATCGGATTGCTAACCGTCGGGAAGTGACCGTAGAAGTTCTAAAACCGGAAGACGTCCCCGCGGCTGCTATGGCGGAGGCTCCTATTTACCGAGGCGGCGAGCAGTTACAACCTTGGCAGCGCTCTTTTGTATCCATGTTTCTGAAGCATAGAGAAACGTATGGAAAAGCCCGTTTGCTATTGGCCGACGAGGTTGGCGTGGGTAAAACACTGTCCATGGCAACCAGCGCTTTGGTCAGCGCCCTCCTCGACGATGGCCCAGTGCTCATTCTTGCCCCCTCAACCCTGACGATACAGTGGCAGATCGAGATGATGGACAAGCTTGGGGTACCATCCGCTGTTTGGTTATCTCAAAAGAAAGTATGGGTTGGTGCGGAGGGCCAAATACTTTCCCCTCGTGGTGATGCCACTTCCATTAAACAATGCCCCTACAAAATTGCCATTGTTTCGACCGGCCTGATTATGCATCAGCGAGATAAGGCTGACTTTGTTAAAGAAGCCGGAATTCTTCTGAAAAATCGGTTCGGAACAGTTATTCTGGATGAGGCGCACAAAGCTAGGGCCAGAGGTGGCTTTGGTGATAAAGCTACTGAGCCGAACAACCTTATGGCTTTCATGCAGCAAATTGGTAGGCGTACTCGTCATTTAATACTGGGCACCGCGACACCAATACAGACCGATGTGCGCGAATTATTTGATCTTTTAGGGATTCTCAACTGTGGAGCAGAGTTTGTGTTGGGTGATGCCTTGTCGCCTTGGCAAAACCATGAGCAAGCGATTTCTCTGATCACAGGCCGAACTCAGGTGACTTCTGAGCAAGAGGTTTGGCATTGGTTGAGCAACCCGCTTCCCGCAGGCAATGAGCATCATATTGTTCAACAGATAAGGGATCACTTGTCTATCGAGCCAAAGTCATTTGGCTGCTCTCACCGTTTTGAAGACCTCGATTACATGATCCAAAGCCTATGGCTTTCAGAGTGCTTAACGCCAGGATTTTTCAGAGAAAACAATCCTGTGCTTCGCCATACGGTTCTAAGAAAAAGAAAGGAATTGGAAGATGATGGCCTGTTAGAAAAAGTTGGGGTAAACACGCACCCCATAACGCGAAACATCTCGCAGTATCAATCGCGCTTTGTAGGCCTTGGCATTCCAACCAATACCCCTTTTCAAGTTGCGTATGAGAAAGCTGAAGAGTTCAGCAAACTACTTCAATCGCGCTCAAAATCAGCAGGTTTTATGAAATCGCTGATGCTACAACGCATTTGCTCCAGCTTCGCATCCGGCTTGAAAACTGCACAAAAAATGCTAAAGCACACCTTATCCAATGAAGATGAAGATTTGCTTGAAGATGTAGAGCACATACTAGCTGAGATGACGCCAGCTGAAGTTGCCTGTTTAAGAGAAATTGAAACGCAGCTATCTAGACCTGAAGCAATTGACTCTAAACTTAGTACCGCAAAGTGGTTTTTGACTGAATTCAGAACTGATGGAAAAACGTGGCTAGAACACGGCTGTATTATTTTTAGCCAGTACTACGACACAGCTGAATGGATAGCAAAAGAGCTGGCAAAATCGTTCGAGAATGAAGTTATTGCCGTGTATGCGGGCGTTGGAAAAAGTGGACTTTGTCGAAGTAGCCAATTCAACAAAGTCGATCGCGAAGTTATTAAATCTGCTGTAAAGAACCGTGAAATCAGGTTAGTAGTCGCAACCGATGCCGCATGTGAAGGCTTGAACCTTCAAACTTTGGGCACATTGATCAATATCGACCTCCCATGGAACCCATCGCGCCTAGAGCAGCGGCTTGGTCGAATCAAACGATTCGGCCAAACTCGAAAATTTGTAGATATGCTTAATCTCGTTTACAGCGAGACTCAAGATGAAAAAGTCTACAACGTATTGTCTGAGCGCTTGCGAGATACTTACGACATATTCGGCAGCTTGCCAGATACAATTGATGATGAGTGGATCGATGATGAAGAAGAACTCAAGACCCGTATGAACGAATACATGCATGAGCGAAAAAAGGCTCAAGATGAATTTTCGGCAAAATACCGAGTTACACTGGACCCAGACGCCCATCTTTGGGAACGATGTGCAACCGTCCTTTCTCGTCGAGATATTATCAGTAAACTTAGTGAGCCTTGGAATACTTGATACCACGGTACTCTAAAGGCACAGGTGGGGGATGTCTACTAGGGCGAGCGCAGCCCAGCAAACTTGAAATAGTATCCACCCACAGGTGGATACTACGTATGCGATCCATACCTATGTCCGCTTTGGGCCAAGACTGTGTAAAAATACTTTCGCACAGATGCAGCAATCAAAAACGGCGCGAACATCACATCCCATGAAAAATCAAAGATAGCCCCCTCGCGCATGTCTTTTTTAGAACTACTAACCCTCTATCCGTCTTAGCTCTCTGTTTTCTCGCGTGCAATCCAATATCGATAAGCTACAGAGATTGGCAAATCTCCACTCGCTCAGCGCCCGATGAATGCTCGCCGGACATGACGAAAAAAAATACGCCACTCCCCAAATTGGCCACCCTCAAACAGTAGAGCGTAGAACATTGCCGCCGCCTCTGCTGGTCGTGCACGGTAATATCTGGCCATAACCTCGTCGTGAGATTTGTCGCGCATAATGAATCGCCCCGGGTTTCGTAGACACCTCCAAGCCTCATAATGAGTCCCAAACAGGAGGTGCCATGAGTCGTCAGCGTTACCCCGAAGAGTTCAAGATCGAAGCGGTCAAGCAAGTGACCGAAAAAGGCAAACCTGTTGCCGATGTCGCCCTGCGGCTGGGCATGTCCGTGCACAGCCTTTACGCCTGGATCAAGGTCTATAGCAAGCCCCAAGAGCAGCGTCAGCAAGATGATGATCAGCAGGCCGAGTTGCGCAAGCTACGCGCTGAACTCAAACGTGTGACGGAAGAGAGAGACATCTTAAAGAAGGCCGCCGCGTACTTTGCCAAGGATTGCGGCTAAAGTACGCCTTTATCAAGCAGCGCGCGGGCGAGTATTCGATTCGACGGCTTTGCCTGACGCTGAAAGTCCATCCCAGCGGTTATTACGCCTGGCTGTCTGAGCCGCAATCTCTACGAGCCAAAGACGAGCAGCGACTACTGGGTTTGATCAAGCATTCATTGCTGGAGAGCGGCGGCGTTTATGGCTATCGCAAAATCCATGACGATCTGCGCGAGGCCGGTGAGGATTGTGGTCGTCATCGTGTGGCAAGGCTGATGCGTCTTGAAGGTCTGCGTTCTCAGACAGGTTATCGACGCCGCCCTGGAAAGTTCGGCGGTAAGCCAGCGGTCGCCTCACCCAATTTGCTGAAGCGGCAGTTTGATGTCGTAGAACCCAATAAGGTTTGGGTCACCGACATCACCTACATTCGTACGTATGAAGGCTGGCTATATTTGGCAGTGGTGCTGGATCTGTTTTCTCGCCAGGTCGTTGGCTGGTCAATGAAGTCGCAGATGACCAGTGATTTGGCCATTGATGCGTTATTGATGGCGGTTTGGAGGCGGAAACCGAAACAGGAGGTGATGGTTCACTCCGACCAGGGCAGCCAGTACAGCAGCTCAGATTGGCGCAGTTTTTTGAAAGCGAACAATTTGGTTGCCAGCATGAGTCGCCGAGGCAACTGTCATGACAATGCCGTGGCCGAGAGCTTTTTCCAGCTTCTGAAACGGGAACGGATCCGGCGGAAAATCTACACCACGCGGGAAGATGCTCGTAGTGATGTGTTCGATTACATCGAGATGTTCTACAACGTAAAACGTCGGCATGGCTTCAACAATCAGCTGTCGCCGGTAGAGTATGAGAAACGCTATTTTCTGAGCTTGGAGAGTGTCTAGGAAACCAGGGGCGATTCAAAGCCACTGATATTCGTAGTTACCCGTTTTCCTGCCTATCGCTCGCAGTAAACAAGCACGGTTAATCCGCACCGCTTCTCCCAATGGAACATTGATAGCCTCGTACATTGGCTGCATCCACAGATCCACCTGCGGCTCATCTAACTGTTCCCCCCAATAGGTAATGACAGCATCCTTACGGCTGACCAAAATCGTTTCTTTGTGCATCTTCTTCGCTCCACGAGCCACCGGCGCGAACAAGCTCGACCTCGCTAGGTGATTCGGCATTGCACGACTGAACTCGCTGAAACCGGGCAGATACAATGGTAAAGCTGGCGGTAAGACAGAAGGTCTGGAGGGGGCACTTTTTCTCAATTGCTCCATACGTTCGAGGCGGGAAACGGCGGAATTCATCTCGCGTGACTGCGCTGCTTCGCGAGCTGAATAGCTTTAGTAGGTCGCCCAGGTCGAACGCACTGGGGTTCAAAACCAGACTTAGGCAGCTCATTCCCGACGACATGCTCCGCTAGCCACATTTCTACGTCTTCTACACGCCAAAGTAGGCGCTTTGTGCCAGGAAGACGGCAGATCGGCGGCAGCGCTTGAGGGTTGCGCGTAACGTCGCTGCGGATGCTTGCGACGGACTTTTGTATAAATATCGAAAGCTGGTCGACTGTGAGCAAGGCTTGCATAGTTTGGCACTCGTATAGCCAGAGCAGGTTGGTGCTCATGACTGCATGGGTTTGCGAATGCCTTCAGGTTTAAGCAATGAGCCCTTCAACTCACGGTAAGGTTTCGAGAGAGTCTGTACCGGTACTTTTCTGGTGATGCGGGTTTCAAAGCCTTCAAAACTTGCAGCGAACGCGTTGCCCTCAACAACCATGGCTAATTCCTGAGGGATAGGTTTCTCACCACCGAACGCAGTCTTAGCTTGGCGTGTCCGCCCTTGTTGAATCCACAGAGATGGCACAAATCTGGCACACAGACAAAGTCGCACCGAGCTAAATCGTGCAAAACACCGCACTACTATGCAATAAGACAACTGATTGATTTAATTTAATAAAATTAAATAATTCAGAAAAAACAAATGTTTACAGCACTACCCGTTGGTGCAGTTGCACTGCAACGGACCGACGGGGAAGGTTTCGCGGATAAGCGTGGTGGGTGCGGGATTCATGACAGCGTCCTCTCAGGCGAATCGGCCATTCTGGCCCCACCCGCCCCCTCAGATCCAGGGCAGCAGCACACTCACCGCCAACGGCAACGCCAGCGCCGCCAACAACGTCTGCCCGGCAATGATCCCCGCCATCAGCGGCGCATCGCCGCCCAGTTGCCGGGCCATGATGTAGGACGATGAGGCGGTCGGCAGCGCCTGGAACAGCAGCACCGCGACCGCCGCCTCGCCCTTGAGGCCGAACAGGTGGCAGGCCGCGAGGGTGATCAGCGGCATGACCATGAATTTCGCCACCGACGACAATCCCACCGGGCGCAGCCAACTGCGTACTGCACGCAGGTCCAACGCCGCGCCCACGCACAGCAGGCCCAGCGGCAGCGAGGCCTGGCCCAGCGTCTTCAGCAATGGCTCGATCGCCAGCGGCAAGCCCAACCCGGTGACATGCAGCAGGATGCCGCCGGCGCAGGCCATCAACAGCGGGTTCAACGCCAATTGTTTCACCACCCCTCCCAACGACAGCCGCCCCGCCGTGCCATACCGGGCAAACACCAGCACGCAGAGGATATTCACGGTCGGCACGATGGCCGCGTTAGCCACCGCCGCCAGGGCGATGCCCTGCGCCCCGAACAAGCCCGCCGCCGCCGACACGCCGACGTAATTGTTGAACCGCACGCCGCCCTGGAACACCGAGGTGAACGCCGCGTCATCGACACTGAAACAACGCCGCAACGCCACCAGCAGCGCCGCGACCAGCACCGTCGACGACACCAGCGCCAGCACCATGCCTTGCACCGGCACGCCATCGAGCCTGGCCGTGGACAGGCCGTGAAGAAACAGCGCCGGCAGCAGCACGTAGTAACCCAGGCGCTCGGCCTGGGGCCAGAAGCCGTCGGCGAGAAACTGGCTATGGCGCAGCCAGGCACCCAGGGCGATCAACAACGCGATGGGCAACAGCGCCAACAGTAGGGAAAGGGTCATCGCGCACTCCGGGGCACCAAGGGATGAGCGCTACGATAAAGACCCGGATGCTTGATTAAAAACGATGAATTCTTGAGCGACCCTCAAGTTTTACTCATCGGTCAGCGCGGCCTGGCGGCGTACCGCCTGGGCCAGGGCCGCCGCCAATCGGCCCCGCGGGCGGTCTTCGCGCTCGATCAGCACCACCTGGCGGGTCCGTTGCGGATCACCGAACGGCATCAGGGCCAACAGGCCAAGACGTTCCAGGTTGCGCCGGGACGACGGCACGATGGACACCCCCAGCCCGCTGGCGACCATCTGGATAATCGCCTCCTGGCTGTCCAGCTCCATGGTGGTCCGCACCCGCAGACGCAGGCGCCGCAGCTCCCGCTCGATGGTGCGGCCGGCCCAGGCCCGGCGGTCGAAACGGATGAAAGGCTGCTCCTGCAACAAGCGCCGTGGCTCGACATGCGCCAACGCCAGCGGCGCAATGATCCAGAACCCTTCTTCGTACAGCGGCGTGCTGACCAGCCCGTAAGGGTGCGGCTTGACCGGCTCGGTGGTGACCGCCGCGTCCAGCTCGCCGGCCTCGACCCGCGTGGCCAGCTCCGCGGACATGCCCGAGGCGACGTTGACCCGCAAATGCGGGTGCTCGGCACTCAGCGCGGCCAGGGCCTTGGGCAGAATCCCGGCCAGCGTGGTGTGAATCGCCCCCACCCGCAGGCGCCCGCGCAACTCGCCGTCTTCGCCGAGTTCGGCGGCGATGCTGTCGTACAGCGCGAGGATTTCCCGCGCCCGCTCCAGCGCCAGGTGCCCGGCCTCGGTCAGCACCGGCAAGCGCCGCGAGCGATCGAACAGCGGCGCGTTGAACTCTTCCTCAAGGCCGCGGATATGCAGGCTCACCGCCGATTGCGTGAGGTGCACCGCGTCGGCGGCGCGGGCGAACGAGCCGTGCTGGGCGATGGCAACCAGGGTTCGCAGGGCGCGCAATGACATGGGAAAAGGTCCGTGGGAAAAGTCGCTACAGGTTAGCAATCCGGCGGCGAGGCGTCTGCGCTGGGCGCCGTCTGTCGCGAATGGACCTGCACTCTGTCGCTCACAATAGTGTCAATCCGTTTGAACTCGCTATCCTCAGAGAAAGTCTCGACAGAAGACGGGTTGTGCTTGACGTGCGAGTGACATCCCGTCCCGGAAATTCACCTAACGGGACACGCCAATGCCAGGGAAAAATCGCCGAAGCCTCAAGGCCAGAGCCACCATCATTTGCCTGCGCAGCGGCAGGGTCCTGCTGGTGCGCAAAAAGGGCGGCAAGTGGAACTTCCCCGGCGGCACCATCGAGTCCGGCGAGCAGCCCGTCGAAGCCGCCGCCCGCGAGCTGAAAGAAGAAACCCGCATTCGCAGCCTCGGCCTGTTGCAGCTCTGCACCCTGGAGGTCGACGGGGTCGTCCATCACATCTTCACCACCCAGCTCGGCGACTACGCCGACGCGGTGGCCGACAACGAAATCGTCGCCTGCAAATGGGTCCGCCGCGACGCGCTCACCGCCACCCTGCTCACCCCCACCGCCGCCGCCTTGATGAGCCGTCAACTCCCCGCCTTGAGCGCCTGATCGAGCGGACCGAGCGCCGCACTTTGCACGGTGACCAAGCGGTCGGTCATGCAAATTGCAGACGCGGCACTTCGCCATCTGTCTGTAAGCCCATGATTTTCAATAGATAACCCCTCAGCCAAAAGCGGCACGGCTTTCGCAATATCCCCAGGGATAACTCAGCGCCGACGCCACCGTTGCCGGCGCGCACCTTATGCCTGGAGAAAAACATGAATGCCATCGACCTGCTGGAAGGCGATCACGAACGGGTCAAGGCCCTGCTGGCCGAGCTGAGCGACTCCACCGAGCGCGGTGTCAAGAAACGCACCGAACTGCTGGCCAAACTGGAGCGGGAAATCACCCTGCACACCCAGCTCGAAGAAGAAATCCTCTACCCCGCGTTCAAGTCCGAGGGCGGCAAGGAACAGGACGTCATGTACTACGAAGCCAAGGAAGAACACCGCACCGTGGACTCCCTGGTGCTGCCCGACCTGAAGCACACCGACCCTGGCACTCCGGAGTTTTCCGGTCGGGTGAAAGTGGTCAAGGAACTGCTCGAGCACCATATCGAGGAAGAGGAAAAAGAGATGTTCCCGCAGGCTCGCAAGCTGTTGGGCAAGGCCAAGCTGGAGGAGCTGGGTGCCCAGATGGAAGCGATGAAGGCCGAGTACAAAAAAGCCTTCCGCGGCCAGGCATCGGCCTAGAACGCCTGCCGCGCACCGGTTTGAACGTGAAATGACCCGTGAGTCCCTGGCTCATGGGCAGAAACAAAGGAGGGGATTTCAATGGCAGGACCGCAACTGTACGTCATCGACTACGAGCTTCAGGGCAAGCAGCGCTCATTCATCATCCGTCTTGAGCACATGGATAACGTCGAGGCCTGGCACTGGGCGAGCTGCGATGCCGGGGTGGGTGTGATCCCGCGTTTTGGTCAGCAGAAGATCAAGAAAGTCAGCCGACCCATGGCCGAGCGCTATGGCATCGCCAATGTCAGATGGAGGGTTTCCGGCCAGGGCCAGGAATTCGTACCGACGCCGGTCGACCCGAAGAAATTCGCCGAGTCCGATTGAGCCGCGCAACGCATGCGAAGGGCCGCAACGCGGCCCTCATCACAACCCCTTCGCCATCTCCGCCGTCCCCGCCCAGCCCAGCGCCTGATACAGCGGCCGCCCCGCCTCGGTGGCATGCAATATCGCGAACCCCAGCCCGCGCCGCGCGAACTCCGCCTCTCCCAGCCGCATCAACTTCGACGCCAGCCCGCGGCGCCGATACCCCGGCTCGACGTAGACATTGAGCACATACCCGCGCTGATCGACCGCCGGGTGCGCCGGATGCGGCGGCCATTCGATGCTCATCAACCCGATCGCCGCCGCCGGCGCATCGCCCTCCAGCACCACGAACCCGTAATAGCGCCCGTCTGCCAGGCGTGGCTCCAGCCAGGGCCGAAAGTGCTGCGTCATCCGCCGCAGGTTCTGCGCATCGCCACCGGCCTCGAGAAACATCGCCTCGCGATGACGGCAAACCATCTCGCGATCCCCCGTTTCAAGCCGGCGCAGCGTAAAGCCAGATAAGTCGAGATCACCGGGAATGTCGTTCATTGCGTCGTACCTTGGTCGGAGTTGCAGATTCTCGCGCAACCCGTACCGGGCCGTTAGACACAGATCCCGGACCCGCCTGCCATACAGATTTGCCGGCGTTGCCGCCGCCTCCGCGCCCGTGCGACCAAAGCACTATCGGTAGAAACAGTGTGGGGTCGACGAAAAAAAACTTCTTTGTGGGCGCCGCGAATGTCCGCTATCAATTGCACAAAGCGCCTGCCAGGCAGGCATTCGATGCACTCAATGCAACAGGACCGAACCGTTCAGATGAATAACAACAAGACGACGGACGCTGTAGCCCTCCCCGCCCCCACCCACTGGATCGGCCCTGCGGCCTTCGCCTTGCTGGCCTTCGCCGCCAATTCGATCTTCTGCCGCCTGGCCCTGGTCAACGACGCCATCGACCCGCACAGCTTCACCGCCGTGCGCCTGCTCAGCGGTGCGGCCTTCCTGTTGCTGCTGGTCAGGCTGCGCCAGCCCGGCACGCCACTGGGCGGTAGCTGGAAAGGCGCACTGGCGCTGTTTCTCTATGCCTGGCTGTTTTCCATCGCCTACGTACAACTGGGCGCTGGCGTCGGGGCGTTGATCCTGTTCGGCGCGGTGCAGATCACCATGTTCGCGGTCTCCTGGCTGCGGGGCGACGGCGTTGCTCCGAGGGTGCTGCTGGGCATGCTCATCGCCTTTGCCGGGCTGGTTGCCCTGCTCCTGCCCGGCGCCAACGCCCCTGCGCCGGGCAGCGCGCTGATCATGGTGGTATCGGGCATTGCGTGGGGCGCCTACTCGCTGATTGGCAGGGGCTCGACCCACCCGGTGAGCGACACCGCCGGCAACTTCACCCGTGCCCTGCCACTGCTGCTGGTGCCTGCGCTGGCGGCGGTGTTCGCCGGGCACCTGCGGATCGGCTCCGCCGGCCTGTTCTATGCCCTCGGCTCCGGCATCCTCGCCTCGGGCGCTGGCTACGCGGTGTGGTACGGCGTCCTCAAACAGATCAGCGCGCAACAGGCTGCGACCCTGCAGTTGAGCGTGCCGGTGATCGCCGCGCTGGGCGGGGTGATGGTGTTGAGTGAGCCGGTGTCGATGAGGCTGGTGGGGGCTTCGGTGGTGGTGCTGGGTGGGGTGGGGCTGGCGTTGAGTGGGCGGAAATAGAAGCCCGCTTGAAGCTTTGATCCTGCTTGCCACCGCACTGGGTGGCCTGGATGAAATCTCCAACCTCTTCAAGCCTGCCCACCCGGAATCCATCGAGTCACTCAGAAACACACGGCGCATGCGGGGCACCCGATGAAAAAGAGACTTGCCCCCTTCCAGTCGCTGGTCGTGTCCAAGGCCGGGGTAACTGTCGGCGAACTGATCAAAGTCGAAGGCCGTGGTCTCTATTTCGCCTATGACAAAGGCTGGCTCGCCACTGGATTCAACTTGTCGCCACTGACCATGGCCTTTGATGAAAAGCCCCAGTTGGCCCGCAACCTACAATACTCCCGCGCCTTATCTGCCATTGCGTGCTGGGGAATCACTGCCTAATCTCGCCCCGTCGTTGACTCCCAACGAACGGTTTTGACAGACCGTAGATCTGGAACACCCAGTTCATGCTGGAGGCGGCACAGGACGTCAGGTCACCGCGAAACGGCGTCCGGTGAATCCGCTCCCACAGAATGGTGAGCGGTTGGCGGTTTGCGATTGCCGCCGTCGGCCACGGCGGGGTTGTCCTACTCCGCGCCGACAGCCGCAGCGCATCTCCACAGCAAAAAAATATCCCACCCTCAGAAACTTGTTTTCGACATCCCAGTCTGTAATAGCAAGCTGCCACTTCCGCTGTGGCAGCGCCCTCGCCCATGACCTGCGCGAGCCTGAAAACCTCCCGTAAATCACGAGCCCCCTCGTAAGGAAACACCCATGAAACTCAAGGTTGTGCTGTTGAGTGCGGTCCTGCTCGCCTCGCCTTTGTCCCAGGCGTTCGCCGACACCTGTCGGGAGAACATTTTCGGCGGACAGGACTGTCAGTACAGCGACGGCACCAGCTCCACCAGCCGCTCCAACATCTTTGGCGGACAAGACACCGATTACAGCGACGGGCGCCGCTCAACCAGCCGCGAAAACATCTTCGGCGGGCAGGACACCAACAACAGCGACGGCACCAGCTCTACCAGCCGCTCCAATATCTTCGGTGGACAAGACACCGATTACAGCGACGGGCGCCGCTCAACCAGCCGGGAGAACATCTTCGGCGGGCAAGACACCAACAACAGCGACGGCAGCAGCTCGACGAGCCGTTCCAACATCTTTGGTGGGCAGGACACGGACCACTCGGAGTAGCAGCTAACACATGGCCTTGGTAGTGGCGCCGGAGCTGTACGGCCAGCTTTTATCTTCGCGCCAGTCCACCGTCCGCACGCCGAGGATCAAGCTGGCGCTGGTGGATTCATTACTGGCAGGCGTGGCGAGGCAACAGGCCGCGCGCTGAGCCGGCTGAATGTTGCGGGGGGGGGCGTTCCCGGCCCCCCCCCGGTATTAATAACGGTCATACAAAAA